>NZ_RPRY01000004.1 GCF_003949795.1 Streptomyces sp. WAC06614 | reverse complement strand
GCCCCTGGCTCTGGCCGCCCTGGTCGCCGTTGGGGGTGGCACTGCCGGTGGCACCGTTGCTGTTGCCGTTGCCCGTGCCGTTGCCGTTGCCGGTGCCGTGGCTGCCGGGCGTGCCGCTCGCGGACGGCCGGTTCGGGGCGGCGCCGGTCGGCCAGCGGCCGGGCCGGCTCCCCCTCGAAGTCGATCAGCGCCCAGCTCCCGTCGGCGGTGCGCAGGGTCTGGCCCAGGTGCAGGTCGCCGTGGATGCGCTGGGCGCACACGGTCAGCCCCCGGGCGGCCGCCAGTGCGTCGAAGGCCTGCCGCAGGCCCGCCTCGTACGGGCGCAGGGCCGGCACCTCGCGGACCGTGGCGGCCAGCCGGGCGGTCATCCCGGCCGCGAGCCGGGCCGTCTGCTCGGGCCCGAGCGCCAGCACCGGCAGCGCCGCCGCGAGCGCGCTGTGCACCTCGGCGGTGGCCCGGCCCAGCGCGTGCGCCTCGGCGGTGAAGTCGCTGCCCGAGCCCAGCCGGCGCAGGGCCAGCTGCCAGCCGTCGTCGGAGCCGCGCAGGTACGGCTGGAGCACGCCCAGGGTCAGCGGTTCGCCCGCGGGCAGCGCGGCCTCGTACCAGGCCACCGGTGCCGGGACGCGGGCACAGCCGGCGGCGGCCAGGGCCCGGGGGAGTTCCAGGTCCGGGTTGACCCCGGGCCCGACTCTGCGGAAGACCTTGAGGATGTACGCGTCCCCGTAGATCAGCGAGGAGTTGGTCTGCTCCCCCGACAGCGGGCGGGCCTGGAGCCCGGCCGGGATCAGGGCCAGCGGGTCCCGGTCGAAGCGCAGCGGGCCCAGGGTGCCCGGGGCACGCAATCGTTCCAGCAGCAGGGCCGCCAGCCGTGGGTCGCCCAGGCCCTCGTAGACGACGTGACCGGCGTACGGGCCCTGCTCGGCGCGGCCGATCAGGGCCGGCGCGAGGGCCGGGGGCAGCCCGGTGCGCAGGCCCAGCAGCAGCTGGTAGCAGTCGCCGTCCACGTCGAGGAGCAGGTGGAGCAGGCCGGGGGAGGAGCCCGGCGGCAGGAGCTCGGCCGCAGAGATCAGCCGGAGCGTGCGGATGTCCCGGCCCTTCCCCGCGAACCATCGCTGGGCGGGCAGCCAGGCCCGCAGCATCGGCTCCAGCGGGCCGAGCACGGCGGTCCCGGCCCGTCCGGCGGCGGTTCCCGTGGTGCCGGTCGTCCCGGTGGATGCAGCCTCCGACATGGCGTCGCGTCCTTTCCCCGGGCCGTCCGTGAATGCGCAGAGTGTCCCGGATCGCGGCAGTTGCTTCTCCGGTGTGTGAGTGGGGGGCGCGGAGAGTTCGTCCCCGTACCGGGCGGGACCGGACCGCATGCGGCCGCCCGCCCGTACGCGTGGCTACTCGGTCCGCAACCGGAACCAGTAGAAGCCGTGTCCCGCCAGCGTCAGCAGGTACGGCCACTCGCCGATCGGCGGGAAGCGCACGTCACCCGTGAGCTCGACCGGGACCCGCCCGTTGAACGACCGCAGGTCGAGCTCGGTCGGCTGCGCGAAGCGCGAGAAGTTGTGCACGCACAGCACGAGGTCGTCCCCGTACTCGCGCAGGAACGCGAGCACGGCCGGGTTCGACGAGGGCAGTTCGGTGTACGAGCCGAGACCGAAGGCCGGGTTGGCCTTGCGGACCTCGATCAGCCGCCGGGTCCAGTGCAGCAGCGAGGAGGGCGAGGACATCGCGGCCTCGACGTTGGTGACCTGGTACCCGTAGACCGGGTCCATGATGACCGGCAGGTTCAGCCTGCCCGGATCGCACGAGGAGAAACCGGCGTTGCGGTCCGGGGTCCACTGCATCGGGGTGCGCACCCCGTCGCGGTCGCCGAGCCAGATGTTGTCGCCCATGCCGATCTCGTCGCCGTAGTACAGGATCGGCGAGCCGGGCAGGGACAGCAGCAGGGCGGTGAACAGCTCGATCTGGTGCCGGTCGTTGTCGAGGAGCGGGGCGAGCCGGCGCCGGATGCCGATGTTGGCCCGCATCCGCGGGTCCTTGGCGTACTCGGCGTACATGTAGTCCCGCTCTTCGTCCGTGACCATTTCGAGGGTGAGCTCGTCGTGGTTGCGCAGGAAGATGCCCCACTGGCAGCGCTCGGGGATCTGCGGGGTCTTGGCGAGGATCTCGGAGACCGGGTAGCGCGACTCTCTTCGCACCGCCATGAAGATGCGCGGCATCACCGGGAAGTGGAACGCCATGTGGCACTCGTCGCCGCCGCGGGCGTAGTCGCCGAAGTAGTCGACCACGTCCTCGGGCCACTGGTTGGCCTCGGCGAGCAGCACCGTGTCCGGGTAGTGCGCGTCGATCTCGGCCCGGACCCGCTTGAGGAAGCTGTGGGTCCGGGGGAGGTTCTCGCAGTTGGTGCCCTCCTCGGCGAACAGGTACGGCACCGCGTCCAGCCGGAACCCGTCGATGCCGAGGTCCAGCCAGAAGCGCAGGGCCGAGATGATCTCCTCCTGGACGGCCGGGTTCTCGTAGTTGAGGTCCGGCTGGTGGGAGAAGAACCGGTGCCAGTAGTACTGCTTGCGCACCGGGTCGTACGTCCAGTTCGAGGTCTCCGTGTCGACAAAGATGATGCGGGCGTCCTGGTACTGCTTGTCGTTGTCGGCCCACATGTAGTAGTCGCCGTACGGCCCGTCCGGGTCCTTGCGGGACTGCTGGAACCACTCGTGCTGGTCGCTCGTGTGGTTCATCACGAAGTCGATGATCACCCGCATGCCGCGCTGGTGGGCGGCGTCCACGAACTCCACGAAGTCGGCGAGGTCGCCGAACTCGGGCAGCACCGAGGTGTAGTCGGCGACGTCGTAGCCGCCGTCGCGCAGCGGCGACGCGAAGAACGGCGGCAGCCACAGGCAGTCGACGCCCAGCCACTGGAGATAGTCCAGCTTGGCCGTCAGGCCCCTCAGGTCGCCGACGCCGTCTCCGTTGCTGTCGTGGAAGGAGCGGACGAGGACCTCGTAGAACACCGCCCGCTTGAACCAGTCGGGATCGCGGTCCTTGGCGGGGGTGTCCTCGAACGTGTCGGGAACGGGATCGTTGATCATCATGTGGTGGGTGACCCTCCGTTGGGCGGGGACGGTCGCAGAGCGGCCAGCACGTGCGCCGGGCTGCGGCCCGGCTCCAGTCGCACGTAGTTCGCCCTGCCCCAGTGATAGGTCTCGCCGGTGAGCTCGTCGCGCACTGCGAGGGACCCGTGCCAGTCGAGGCCGAGTACCGGCATGTCCAACGAGACCGTCGCCTCCTGGGTGTGGTGCGGATCGAGGTTGACGACCACCAGTACGGAATTGCTTCCGCTCTGCTTCGAATAGGCGATCACCTGGTCGTTGTCGGTCCGGTGGAAATGGAGGTCGCGCAGCTGCTGGAGCGCCGGGTTGCGCCGGCGCAGCCGGTTGAGCTGGGTGATCAGCGGGGCGATGGTGCGGCCCTCGCGGTCCGCCGCCGCCCAGTCCCGCGGCTTGAACTGGTACTTCTCCGAGTCCAGGTACTCCTCGGAGCCCTCCCGCAGCGGGGTGTTCTCGCACAGCTCGTAGCCGGCGTAGATGCCCCAGGTCGGGGAGAGGGTGGCGGCGAGGACGGCCCGGACCTCGAAGGCGGGGCGGCCGCCCTGCTGGAGGTAGGCGTGCAGGATGTCCGGGGTGTTGACGAAGAAGTTCGGGCGCATCGCGGCGGCCGACACCGGGCCCGACAGCTCGGTCAGGTACTCGGTCAGCTCCTGCTTGGTGTTGCGCCAGGTGAAGTACGTGTACGACTGCTGGAAGCCGATCGCGGCCAGGGTCCGCATCATGGCGGGCCGGGTGAAGGCCTCCGCCAGGAAGATCACGTCCGGGTCGGTCCGGTTGATCTCGCCGATCACCTTCTCCCAGAAGACCACCGGCTTGGTGTGCGGATTGTCCACCCGGAAGATCCGCACCCCGTGCTCCATCCAGTGGCGCAGCACCCGGACCGTCTCCTGCACGATCCCGGCCATGTCGGCGTCGAAGTGGAGCGGATAGATGTCCTGGTACTTCTTCGGCGGGTTCTCGGCGTACGCGATGGTGCCGTCGGCCCGGTGCCGGAACCACTCCGGGTGCTTCTCCACCCACGGGTGGTCGGGCGAGCACTGCAGGGCGAAGTCCAGAGCCACCTCCAGGCGCAGCTCCCGGGCCCGCCGCACGAAGTGGTCGAAGTCCTCCAGGGTGCCGAGGTCGGGGTGGACCGCGTCGTGGCCGCCCTCCGGCGAACCGATCGCCCACGGCACGCCAGGGTCCCAACTCCCCGCCGACAAGGTGTTGTTGGCGCCCTTGCGGTACGTGGTCCCGATCGGGTGGATCGGCGGCAGGTAGACGACGTCGAAGCCCATCGCGGCGATGGCCGTCAGCCGCTCCGCGGCGGTCCGGAAGGTCCCGCTCACCGGCGGCCGGCCCTCCTCCACCACGGCCCCCTCCGACCGCGGGAAGAACTCGTACCACGAGCCGAACAGCGCCCGCTTGCGCTCCACCAGCAGCGGCAGCGCCTTCGCGGCGGTCACCAGCTCCCGGTACGGCTTGCGGGCGAAGGCCGCGTCCACCGGGGCGGCGAGCGCGGCCTCCAGCCGCGACTGCGCCGGCCTGTCCTCGTCGCGCATCGCGTCGGCGGCGGCCAGCACGGCCTCCCGGCCGTCCTTCTTCGGGATCTTGGCCGCCGCCCGCTCGTAGAGCTCGGCCCCCTCCAGCAGCACCAGCTCGGTGTCGATGCCGGCCGGGATCTTGATCCTGGCGGCGGCCCGCCACGTGGCGACCGGATCGCTCCACGCCTCGACGGTGTACGTCCACCGCCCCTCCATGTCCAGGCTGACCCGCGCCCCCCACCGGTCGGTGCCGGGGGCCAGCTCGCGCAGCGGGATCCCGGGCCGGGCCCGGCCGCTGGGGTCGCGCAGCACGACATGGGCGGCCACGGCTTCGTGGCCCTCGCGGAACACGGTGGCCGAGATCTCGAAGACCTCGTCCACCACCGCCTTCGCGGGTCTGACGCCGCAGTCGACGGCAGGGCGGACGTCCAGCACGGGAATGCGACCGATCATGATGGGATCACCTGGGGGCAGTTCGCAGGGCTCGGTGACAACACTCCGGCCGGAGGTCCGGCCGGTGGGGCATGCTCTGTTCGCTCTGTTTCTAGCCGCTCCGTGGACGGCTGCGCTGCGGGCATGGCCGCTCCTGTCCGCGTTCACTCGGGTGGCGGGGAGAGGTGGGGGGCGTGTGCGCCGTACTCGGGTACGCGGGGAGCCCTTCCCACTCCCGTCCCGGGCAATCCGCGCGCTTGGTTAACTACTCGTACGTAGTCGACTACACAAGGGTCGGCGTCGGCCCGACAATCACTCAGGCTTCGTCAAGTCACTTGAACGCCAAAGCCCGTAAAGAGTGACGAGCGGAATCGGCTCGGAACCAGCTGGAGACGCCGTGGCAGCCGCTCCGCGCCGCCGCTAGCCTTCCGGGGGTGATGCGTGGGCGCCCAGCGTGGTGCGCCCGCTTTTGATCCGTCGCCCCTGCGAAGGTGGAACACGTGAAGGCTATCCGTCGATTCACCGTGCGCCCCGTCCTGCCGGGACCCTTGCTGCCACTCGCCGACCTCGCCCGGAACCTCCGCTGGTCGTGGCACGTGGAAACCCGCGAACTCTTCCAGTCCGTAGATCCCGAGGGATGGCAGGCCGCCGGAGGCGATCCCGTCCGGCTCCTCGGATCCGTGTCCGCCACCCGCCTCGAAGATCTCGCCACCGATCGGAGGTTCCTGCGCCGCCTCGCCGCCGCGGCCGCCGAGCTCGACGACTACCTGAACGGGGAGAGGTGGTACCAGGCGCACGCTCCCGGCGCCCCCACCCCGCCGCCCGCCTCCATCGCCTACTTCTCGCCCGAGTTCGGCATCACCGCCGCCCTTCCCCAGTACTCCGGCGGACTGGGCATCCTGGCCGGCGACCACCTCAAGGCCGCCAGCGACCTCGGCGTCCCGCTGATCGGCGTGGGACTGCTCTACCGGCACGGCTACTTCCGCCAGTCCCTGTCCCGCGACGGCTGGCAGCAGGAGCACTACCCGGTCCTCGACCCCAACGAACTGCCCGTCTCCCTGCTGCGCGCCGAGGACGGCACCGCGGCCCGCGTCACCCTGGCGCTGCCCGGCGGCCGGGCCCTGCACGCCCACGTCTGGCAGGTCCGCGTCGGCCGGGTCCCGCTGCTGCTGCTCGACTCCGACGTCGAGGACAACGACGCCGGCGCCCGCGAGGTGACCGACCGGCTCTACGGCGGCGGCAGCGACCACCGGCTGCTCCAGGAGATGCTGCTGGGCATCGGCGGGGTGCGCGCCGTCCGCACGTACTGCGCCCTGACGGGTCATCCCGCGCCCGAGGTGTTCCACACCAACGAGGGACACGCCGGGTTCCTCGGACTGGAACGCATGAGGGAACTCGCCGGGGAGCACGGGCTCGACTTCGACGCCGCCGTCGAAGCCGTCCGGGCCGGCACCCTGTTCACCACGCACACCCCCGTCCCCGCCGGCATCGACCGCTTCGAGCGCGGACTCGTCGCCCGGCACTTCGGCGAGGGCGCGGAACTGCCGGGCCTGCCCGTCGACCGGATCCTCGGACTCGGCGCCGAGACCTACCCCGGCGGCGACCCGGGCGTCTTCAACATGGCCGTGATGGGCCTGCGCCTGGCCCAGCGCGCCAACGGCGTCTCCACCCTCCACGGGGCCGTCTCCCGCGAGATGTTCGCCGGGCTCTGGCCCGGCTTCGACCCCGCGGACATCCCCATCACCTCCGTCACCAACGGGGTGCACGCCCCCACCTGGGTCGCGCCCGAGGTGATGCGGCTCGGCGCCCGCCAGATCGGCGCCGGGCGCACCGAGGACGCCCTGTCGGTGGGCGGCTCCCCGCGCTGGGACGCCGTCGCCGAGATCCCCGACCAGGACGTGTGGGAGCTGCGCCGGGCCCTGCGCGAGCAGCTCGTGACGGAGGTACGCGCCCGGCTGCGCGCCTCCTGGCGCCAGCGCGGCGCGGGCGCCGCGGAACTGGGCTGGGTGGACTCCGTCCTCGACCCGGACGTGCTCACCATCGGCTTCGCCCGCCGCGTCCCCTCGTACAAGCGGCTCACGCTGATGCTGCGCGACCCCGAGCGGCTGCGCCGACTGCTGCTGGACCCCGAGCGGCCCGTCCAGATCGTGGTCGCCGGCAAGGCCCACCCGGCGGACGACGGGGGCAAGCGGCTGGTGCAGGAGCTGGTCCGGTTCGCCGACGACCCGGCCGTACGGCACCGGATCGTGTTCCTGCCGGACTACGGCATGGCGATGGCGCAGAAGCTCTACCCCGGCTGCGACGTCTGGCTGAACAACCCCCTGCGCCCACTGGAGGCCTGCGGCACCAGCGGGATGAAGGCCGCCCTCAACGGCTGCCTCAACCTCTCGGTGCTGGACGGCTGGTGGGACGAGTGGTTCGAGCCCGACTTCGGCTGGGCCATCCCGACCGCCGACGGCGCCGCCACCGACGAGGAACGGCGTGACGACCTGGAGGCCGCCGCCCTGTACGAGCTGCTGGAACAGCACGTCACCCCGCGGTTCTACGACCGTTCCGGACGCGGTGCACTGCCCGTGCGGTGGATCGAGATGGTCCGGCGCACCCTGGTCTCGCTGGGGCCCAAGGTGCTGGCGGGCAGGATGGTGCGCGAGTACGTGGAGCGTCTGTACACCCCGGCCGCCGCGGCGCACCGCGCCCTGGACCCGGCGGCCGCCCGGGACCTCGCGGAATGGAAGGCCCGGGTCCGCTCCTGCTGGCCGGGGGTCGGCGTCGGCCACGTCGAGGCGCTGGCGGCCACCCCGGTCAACGGCACCGCCGAACTCGGCGCCACCTTGACCCTGCGCGTGCAGGTCGCGCTCGACCGCCTCGCCCCCGAGGACATCGAGGTGCAGGCCGTGGCGGGCACGGTGGACGCCGAGGACGTCATCCGCGACGCCCGCACCTTCCCGCTCAAGCCGGCCGCGGGGCCGGACCTGGAGGGCCGCTGGCTGTACGAGGGCCCGCTCGCCCTGGACCGGACCGGGCCGTTCGGCTACACCGTGCGCATCCTGCCCTCCCACCCCCTGCTGGCCGGACCCGCCGAACTGGGGCTGGTGGCCACCCCGCCGGTCACCGGCGCGGGCGCCGGACCGGGCGTCCTGCTGCGCTGATCGGCCGCGTCCCCGGCCGCGGAAGGACCCCCGGCCGGGGACGACCGGGTGAACCTGGCCGCGGCCAGGTGTGGTGAAAGGTTTCGGCAGAAAGGCGCGCTCCTACGCTCCCTCGGGGATGCCAACCGGACCGGCATCACGACGTGGAAGAACGGACACCCTCATGCGCCTTCGCACCACCGCGGCCGCCTTCGCCGGGGCCCTCGCACTCGTCCTGCCCACCGCCGCCCAGGCGATGGCCGACGGCGACGGCTTCAACTACACCGTCGTCGACAAGGACGGCAAGGAGCAGGCCGCGCAGCTGCGGCAGTTCGAGAACGACCGCTGCCTCCAGCTCCAGCACGCCTCCGCCACCGCCCCGGCCGTGGCGGTGGCCAACGACACCGACGCCGTCGCGCTGCTCTTCGACAACCCCGGTTGCGAGGGTGAGCCGCGTGCGGTGGCCGGCCCGGGCGAGCGGCACGACGACGTCAACGCCGTCGCGGTCGTCTTCGAGGCGGACCGCAAGGAGGCCGCCGAGCCCGGCATCGCGCCCGACACCTCCCGCCCGGCCGACGAGCAGGACCAGGCCGAGGCCCCCGCCGACCCGGCCATGGAGGAGTCGGCCGACATGGTCGACGCGTCCGACCGGCAGGAGGAGGAGGCGGACGTGTTCGCCACCATCTTCCGCGCCATCGACTGACGTAGGTCTTCGGCCGGCGCACGCCGCAGGCCGGCATGGAACAGGGCCGCCCGGGGAGGGTCACTCCCCGGGCGGCCCCGCGTCATGCCGCCGGTAACCGCGTCACGCTGCTAGAACGTGAGCTTCCAGCTGTTGATGTAGCCGGTGTCGGCCGCGTACACGTCCTTCACCCGCAGCTTCCACACACCGTTGGCGACCTCGGAGGAGGCGTTGACGGTGTAGGTGGCCACCACGTTGTCGGCGGAGTCCGAGGCGGAGGAGTTCTTCAGCCGGTAGGCCGACCCGTCGGGGGCGACCAGGTCGATCTGGAGGTCACCGCGGTAGGTGTGGACGATGTTGACGTCCACCTTCAGGGTGCTCGGCGCGTTGCCGGAACGGGTCACCGTGATCGGGGACTCGGCCTGGCCGCTGTCCGGGATCTGGTAGTCGTTCGTGTTCTCGAAGACGTTCGGCTGCGTGGTGCCGACGGTCCAGGTGAACGACGCCGTACCGGTCTGGTTGGCCGAGTCGCGGACGGTCACGGTCACGTTGTACGTGCCCGCGGTGTTCGCGGTGCCGGTGATCAGACCCGTGGAGGAGTTGATCGACAGCCCGGTCGGCAGACCGGTGGCCGAGTAGGTCAGGGCACCCGGGTTGGTGCTGCTGGCCTGGATCTGGAGGTTCACGGCGCTGCCGGTGACCGTGTTCTGGTTGCCGGGGCTGGTGACCGTGACGCCCTGGACCACGCGCGGGCCGACGTTGATGGCCGCCCAGGCGTTGGCGGCGTTGTTGTACGTCACCGAGCCCTGGCCGTAGAGGTCGGCCGCGGCCTGGAGGGTCGCCGTACGGGCGGCCGCGTAGTTGGTGTTCGACTTGAAGTAGCCGACGGTCAGGGCGCGGAACCAGATCTTCGCGGCGGCGTCCCGGCCGATGGCGGTGACGGGCAGGCCGTCCGAGGTCGGCGAGTCGTAGCTCACGCCGTTGATGACCTTGGCGCCGGAGCCCTCGGAGGCCAGGTAGAACCAGTGGTTGGCCGGGCCCGAGGAGTAGTGGACGTCGATGCCGCCGAGGCCGGAGTACCAGGCGTCCTTGGAGGAGCCGTCCTTGCTCGGCTTGTCCATGTAGCGCAGCGGGGTGCCGTCGCCGTTGATGTCGATCTTCTCGCCGACGAGGTAGTCACCGACGTCCTGGGGGCTGTTCGCCCAGAACTCGACCGCGGCGGCCATGATGTCGGAGGTGGCCTCGTTCAGACCGCCGGGCTCACCGCTGTACGTCATGTTGCCGGTGACCGAGGTCAGACCGTGGGTCATCTCGTGCGCGGCGACGTCGATCGAGGTGAGCGGCTTGTTGTTGCCCGAGCCGTCACCGTAGGTCATGCAGAAGCAGGAGTCGTCCCAGAACGCGTTGACGTAGGCGTTGCCGTAGTGGACCCGGGAGTACGGGGCCACACCGTCGTTGCGCAGGCCGTTGCGGCCGTGCACGTTCTTGTAGTAGTCCCAGGTGAGCTGGGCACCGTAGGCGGCGTCGGCGCCGGCGGTCTCCGCGTTGGCGGGGCTGCCGTTGCCCCAGATGTCGTCCGGGCCGCTGAACAGCGTGCCGGTGCCGGACGAACCGTGGTTGAGGTTGTACGTCTTGTGCCCGCCCCGCCCGGCGTCGGTCAGGTTGTAGGTGCTGCCCGACTGCGTGGAGCCGATGGTCACCTGGCCGCTGTACTGGGTGTTGCCGGTGCCCGTCTGCACGGACTGCCACTGGGTGATCTTCGCGCCGGTCCGGGCGTTCGTGATCACGTGCAGCTTGCTCGGGGTGCCGTCGTCCTGGAGCCCGCCGACCACGGTCTCGTAGGCGAGGACCGGCGTGCCCTCGGCGGCCCAGATCACCTTGCGGGCGCCCTGCTGGGCCTTGGACTCCTTGGAGCCCTCGGCGGAGGCGGCGCCGACCGCCTGGTTCTCGGCCGCGGCCGGGGTGACGGAGGCGTCGGTGGTGTCCACCTTGATGTCGGCCTGCGTCGCCTTGGTCACGCTGCGGGTCACGCCGTCCTTGGCGTGCACGGTGAGGTCACCGCCCAGCACGGGCAGACCGGCGTAGGTCCGCTCGTACGTGGTGTGGGTGGTGCCGTCGGCGTCCTTGACCACGTCGCGGACGACCAGCTTCTCCTGGTCGCCGAGCCCGAGCGCACGAGCCGCCTGCGCCGTCGTGGAGTTGGCCTCGGTGAGGAGCGTCGCACGCTCCGAGGGGCTGAGCTTGTACGGGGCGGCACCCGGGTTCGAACGGGCGGCCGCGGGGGCCTGGGACGCGGTGGCGTCGGCCGCGGCGGTACCGCCCTGGACACCTACGGCGAGCAGTGCGGCCGCGGCGATGAGTGCGCCGGCCGCGGTGGCACGCCGCTGGGGGGTGGGACTCAACGCAGACTCCTTCTGCAGGGGGGTTCCGGTCGGCTGGGTAGGCCGCCGGGCAGAACAGGGCTGTGCGCAGTGCGGATCGAACAGTGCCAGCTCCGGCGTGCAATGTCAGGGCCGCGTCAAATGATTGGCCGGATTTGGTTCGTTGTCCGATCAGACGCGTCCGCTATACGGACTCTTCACCTTCGTGTGGCAGGGGCGTGCAGGGGTCGCGGGAGCGGCGGCGGGAGCGCCGGGTGCCGGTTGCTAACGCTTGGGCAACGCGAGACTTCGTTCGGGCAAACCGTGCTGAACGAACGGACGTTTGTCGTACTGTTTCCCGGTGCGTCGGACGCCCGTCGCCAGGGGAAGCCACGGGCAGGCGCCACTGACCTATGACCAGGTGCCAGGGGGGCTCATGAGGCATGTCCGTTTTCCTGCGCAAAGCGTGGCCGGAGGGGCCATCCGCGGGACCGGGCTGCTGTGCCGGCTCGGCGACAAGGCCCGCTGGTACCTGCCGGCGGCGCTCGTCGCCGACCTCGTCGGCGCAGGCGTTCCGGTCGGACTCGTCTTCGGGGCAGCTCAGCAGGCGCACCCCTGGTCCTGCGCGGCCGGCGCCGCCGTCGCCTGGCTCGGCGTGCAGGCGGTGCGCCACCGCTACGACCGCCGGGCCCTCGGGGAGTCCCGGGGCGTCCTGCCCGTGCTCCACGACTGGCTGATTCTGATCGGTGTCCTGGCCGTGGCCCGCGCCGCCACCGGCGAGAGCACGCCCCGGCTGGCCGCCCTCGGCGCGCTCGTGCCCGCGCTGCTGGTCACGCTGGCCGTGCGGAAGCTGACCTACCGCCACCTGTCGGCGGCCCGGCGCGAGGCACAGGCGGTCAGCCGGGTGCTGGTGATCGGCGAACCGGGAGCGGCCGAGGAGGTCATCGGCCACCTGGCCGCCCGTACCGACCACCCGTACGTCGTCGTCGGCGTCGTCCCGGTCGGCCCCGGCACCCTCGACAGCGGGGTGCCCGTCGCCGCCCGGCTCGACGCCGCGGGTCCCGAGGTCCCCTCGGGGGACTGCGCGGCCGTGCTCGGCGCGGTCCGCAGCCACCACGCCGACCTGGTGCTCGTCGCACCGGGCGCCCGGTTCGCGGGGGAGCGGCTGCGCCGGGTCGCCTGGGCCCTGCACGACGCCGGACGGGAACTGGCCGTCTTCCCCGGCCTGGTGGACGTCTCGGTCAAGCGGCTGGAGACCCTCTCGGCCGGCGGGCTCGCCGTGCTGCGCGTGGCGCCCCCGGTGCGCCGGGGCCTCCAGCCCGTGCTCAAGTCGGTGCTGGACCGCACCGGGGCCGCGGCCGGCATCGTGCTGCTCTCCCCGCTCCTGCTGGGCCTGGCCCTCACGATCCGGCTGGGCTCGCGCGGCCCCGCCTTCTACCGGCAGCGCCGGATCGGCCGGGACGGGCAGCCGTTCGTCATGTGGAAGTTCCGCACCATGGTGGTCGACGCCGACCGGCGCAAGGCCGAGCTGGCCGGTGCCAACGAGCACGACGGCCTGATGTTCAAGATGCGCCGCGACCCGCGCGTCACCCGGGTCGGCCGCCTGCTGCGCCGCACCTCGCTGGACGAACTGCCGCAGCTCTTCAACGTCCTGGCCGGGGACATGTCCCTGGTCGGCCCGCGCCCGCCGCTGCCGGAGGAGGTGGCCCAGTACGACGAGGTCGCCCTGCGCCGGCTGACCGTACGGCCGGGGATGACGGGCCTGTGGCAGATCAGCGGACGCTCGGACCTGTCCTGGGACGAAACGATTCAGCTGGACCTGAGCTACGTCGACAACTGGTCCTTCACCAGCGATGTCGACGTCGTGGCCCGTACGTTCCGCGCCGTCGTGGACGGGCGCGGAGCGTACTAGGGAGCACGGTCAGGTGGGTTCAGCTCTGCCCGGCACGCTGGTCCAGCCACCAGCGGTAGGTGGCCGCGATGCCGTCGCGCAGCGGTACCGCGGGCTTCCAGCCCAGCGACGTCAGCCGGGTCACGTCCAGCAGCTTGCGCGGGGTGCCGTCCGGCTTGCCGGTGTCCCAGGCGAGCCGGCCGCGGAAGCCGGTGACCTCGGCCACCGTCTCGGCCAGTTCCCGGATGGTCAGGTCCTCGCCGCAGCCGATGTTCACCGGCTCGTCGCCGTCGTAGCCGGCGAGCAGCACCGCACAGGCCGACGCCAGGTCGTCCACGTGCAGGAACTCCCGGCGCGGGGTGCCGCTGCCCCACAGGGTCACTTCCTCGCGGCCCTCGGCCGCCGCCTCGTGGAAGCGGCGGATCAGGGCCGGCAGGACGTGCGAGGTCTCCAGGTCGAAGTTGTCGCCGGGACCGTAGAGATTGGTGGGCATCGCCGAGATGTACGAGGCGCCGTACTGCTTGCGGTACGACTGGACCTGGACGATGCCGGCGATCTTGGCGAGCGCGTACGCCTCGTTGGTCGGCTCCAGCGGACCGGTCAGCAGCGCGTCCTCGGTGATGGGCTGCGGCGCGTGCTTGGGGTAGATGCAGGAGGAGCCGAGGAACAGCAGCCGGGCCACCCCGGCGGCGTGCGCCCCCGCGACGACGCTGAGCTGGATCCGGAGGTTGTCCTCCAGGAACTGCACCGGGTAGGTGCTGTTGGCCATGATCCCGCCGACCTTGGCGGCGGCCAGCACCACCGCGTCGGGCCGGACGTCCGCCAGGTACGCCGCGGTCGCGGCGGCGTCCCGCAGGTCGAGCTCCGCGCGGCCCCGGGTCAGCACCTCGTGTCCGTCGGCGGTGAGCCGGCGCACGACCGCCGACCCGACGAGGCCACGGTGGCCGGCCACGAAGATCCGGGCACGCGGGGGCAGGAGCTCATTCGGATTCGTCATACCGGCGATGATGCCAAACCGCCGCGGCGGCCGCGGGGGAGGACCGCGCTTCCGGGCCACCGGCGGCCCGGCCGCGCGGGCGCCGCCCGCGCCGCGCACCCCGGCCACCCCGGAACGGACGTACCGGGGAACGCGCGTACGATGCGGGAACCCGTCCGCTCCGGTCGGGCCCGGCCCCGACCCGGCCGGGTGTCACGGCGTCGGCCGCCGCGTCGGGCCGGACCGGCAGGACCCCCTGCCAGGGCATGGCGCACCACCGTTCCACCGACCAGCAACGACCATCAGGGGGACCCCATGGGCAAGACCGCACTCATCACCGGAGTCACCGGACAGGACGGCTCCTACCTCGCCGAGCTCCTGCTCTCCAAGGGCTACACGGTGCACGGGCTCGTGCGGCGCTCGTCCAGCTTCAACACCGAGCGGATCGACCACGTCTACCAGGACCCCCAGACCGTCGACCGGTCCTTCGTGCTGCACCACGCCGACCTCTCCGACGGCGTCGCCCTGGTCAACCTGCTGCGCGACATCCGCCCCGACGAGGTCTACAACCTCGGCGCCCAGTCCCATGTCCGCGTCTCCTTCGACGCCCCCCTCTACACGGGCGACGTGACCGGCCTCGGCGCGCTGCGGCTGCTGGAGGCCATCAAGGCCAGCGGGGTGGACACCCGGATCTACCAGGCCTCCTCCTCGGAGATGTTCGGCGCGACGCCGCCGCCGCAGAACGAGCAGACGCCCTTCCACCCGCGCAGCCCCTACGGCGCGGCCAAGGTCTTCGCCTACTGGGCCACGGTCAACTACCGCGAGGCCTACGACATGTTCGCGGTCAACGGCATCCTCTTCAACCACGAGTCCCCGCGCCGCGGCGAGACCTTCGTGACCCGCAAGATCACCCGTGCCGTCGCCCGCATCAAGGCCGGCCTCCAGGACAAGCTCTACCTCGGCAACCTCGACGCCGTGCGCGACTGGGGCTACGCCCCCGAGTACGTGGACGCCATGTGGCGCATGCTCCAGCAGGACGAGCCCACCGACTACGTGGTCGCCACCGGGGTCGCCGCCACCGTGCGGGAGTTCGTCGAGGCCTCCTTCGGGCACGCCGGGCTCGACTGGACCGAGCACGTGCGGTACGACGCCAAGTACGAGCGCCCCAGCGAGGTCGACGCCCTCATCGGTGACAGCAGCAAGGCGCAGGAGCTGCTCGGCTGGAAGCCGACGGTCCTGGTCGACGAACTGGCCCGGATCATGACCGACGCCGACATCCGGCAGGTCGAGGACCAGCTCGCCGGAGCCTCGGTGCGCATCGATCGCTAGGCCGTATATTTTCCCTGCGATGTGCCATGTCCCGGTCATCCCACTCGGGCGCGACCGGGGCAAACCGCACCATTGTGCAAGGCTGTTCGGAGAATTCCAGCCATTCGAACCGGGCGATGCCCTGGGGGGTTCATGCGTAGATCCAGAGGGCTGACTGCTGCCCTCGTCCTGTCCGTGGCGGGCGCCGGCGCCGGCCTCGGAGTCGTGCTGATGCCGCAGGCGTCCGCGCTCACGCCGCCGGTGGCGTTCACCGCCGACTCCCTGCCGACCTGGCAGCCCGACGGGATCGTCTGGGCACTGGCCCAGACGGGCGGCACCGTCTTCGCCGGTGGCACCTTCTCGAACGTCCGCCCGCCGGAGGGCGGCGCCGGCACCGGGCAGGAAGCGGTGAACTTCGTGGCGCTGGACGCCGCGACGGGTGCCCCCACGGACTGCAAGCTGTCCTTCACCATCGGCGAGGGCACCGCCACCGTGCGCGCCCTGGCCGTCTCCAAGGACCAGAAGACCCTCTACGCGGGCGGCTACTTCGGCGCCGTCAACGGCACCCCGGTCAGCAGCGTCGCCGCGATCGACATCGCCAGCTGCACCCCGAAGGCGGACTTCCACCCCGGCTTCCCCGCCACCGTCCGCGGCCTCGCCGTCACCGGTGACACGCTCTACGCGGCCGGCGACTTCAACGCCGTCGACGGCCAGACCCGCGAGCGCTTCGCCGCGGTCGACGCCGCCACCGGCGCCGTCAGGCCGTTCGTGGCCAACGCCGACGAGCCCGGCCGGGCCGTCGAGGTCACCCCGGACGGCAAGAACGTCCTGCTGGGCGGCGACTTCTTCACCGTCAACGGCTCCGACACCCACGCCCTCGCGGTCGTGGACGCGGCCACCGGCGCCCTGAAGAAGAGCTACACCACCATCCCCTCGAACTCGGTCGTCAAGGACATCGCCACCGACGCCACCGGCTTCTACACCGCCAACGAGGGCTCGGGCGGCGGCGTCTTCGACGGCCGCATCGGCCTGAACCTCACCGACTTCACCGAGAAGTGGCGCGACCGCTGCCTGGGCGCCACCCAGTCCGTGCTGCCGTACGACGGAGTCCTCTACAGCTCCTCGCACGCCCACGACTGCTCCACCGAGCTGGAGTTCGGCGACGGCCGCCGCCACCACCTGCTGGCCCAGCCCACCGACCACAAGGGCGCCGCCCCGGCACCGGTGGACGGCTTCGTGCGCGGCCCGGGCAAGCTCGGCTGGCTGCCCGACACCAACGACGGCCTCGGCGAGGGCATCGGCCCGCGCGTGATGGAGGTCGCCGAGAAGGACGGCGCGAAGTACCTCTGGGTCGGCGGTGAGTTCACCACCGTCAACGGCGCCCCGCAGCAGGCCCTGACCCGCTTCGCCTCCACCGGCGACGTCGGCGCCCCGACCACCCCGTCCGTGAGCGCCGCCAGCGTCAAGCCCGGCGAGGTCCAGGTCCGCTGGCGCACCAGCCTCGACCTCGACGACAGCAAGCTGACGTACAAGGTCTACCGCAACGGCGCGGCCACCCCGGTGGCCACCGTCGAGGCGGAGTCCCTGGACTGGCAGCGCCCGCAGGCCTCCTGGACGGACACCACCGTCAAGGCCGGCCAGTCGTACACCTACCGGGTGACCGCGACCGACGGGGCCGGCAACACCAGCGCCCTGTCCGCGACGGCCTCGGTGACCGTGCCGACCACCGTGCAGGCGTACGCCCAGCAGGTCCGTACCGACGGCGCCCAGCTCTACTGGCGCTACGACGACGCCACCAGCCCGTACGTCGCCGACTCCTCGGCCGGCAACACCAGCGGCGTCCAGATCAACACCCCGGCCCTGCGCCAGACCCCCGGCGCCGTCACCGGCTCCAGCACCGCGATGGGCTTCAACGGCAGCAACCAGCAGGTGCACAGCGACCGCCGGCAGACCGTCGGCAGCAGCTACACCCTGGAGACCTGGTTCAGGACCAGCACCACCCGCGGCGGCAAGCTGATCGGGTTCGGTGACAACACCACCCGCAACAGCGTCTCGTACGACAAGCAGATCTACATGACCAACACCGGCCGTCTCGCCTTCGGCGTGTACAGCGGCGGGTTCAAGGTCGTCACCACCGGTCTGTTCGACACGTACAACGACAACAAGTGGCACCACGTCGTCGCCACCCAGGGCCCGTCCGGCATGGCGCTCTACGTCGACGGCCAGAAGAAGGACAGCTCCAACGTCACCGGTTCCGCGTCCTACGCCGGCTACTGGCACGTCGGCGGCGACACCCTGGCCAACTGGCCGAACCGCCCGACCAGCAGCTTCTTCGCCGGCCAGCTCGACGAGACCGCCGTCTACCCGACGGCCCTCACCCAGGCACAGGTCCAGAACCACTTCACCCTGGCCAAGGCCCCCGTCGACACGGTCACCGAGGTGAACGCGACCGAGGACACCTACATCAACCAGGGTGCCCCCGCCACCGCGTACGGCACGTCCTCCTCGCTCGCGGTGCGCGGCACCTCGGCGTACGAGACGTACCTGCGCTTCAGCCTCCCGGCGGCCCCCGCCGGTCAGGTCCTGAAGTCGGCCTCGCTGCAGGTCAAGACCACCACCCAGGCGGGCGCCGGCACGGCCGACACCGTCACCGTGGTCCCGGTCACCGGCACCTGGAGCGGCGCGGGCACGACGTTCAACACCAAGCCCACCCTGGGCACGACCGCGCTCGGTTCGCTCGCGGGCGTCCCGGACGGCTCGGCGGTCCACACCGTCGACCTGGACACCGCCGCCCTCTCCGCGGCGCTGGGCACCAGCTACAGCATGGCGCTGACCAGCACGGGCACCGACCCGCTGTGGCTGTGGTCGTCCGAGGCCTCCGCGGCGGAGGGCACTCCGCAGCTGGTCCTCACGTTCGGCCAGAAGTAGCCCCCCGGGGGTGCCGGGCGGGGCGCGTCGCTCCCCGCCCGGCACCCGCCGGCCCCGCAACCCCCGTACCCGTCCCCTGGGAGCCCGTGATGTACCGACGCCCGGCGACCGCCGCCGTCCTGCTGGCCGCCGCCCTGACCCTGAGCGCGTGCAGCAGCTCGGGCAAGGAGGGCAACGGGACGGGCGGCACGGCCCAGGCCAAGCCGCCGGCCGCGTCGGCCGCCCCGGACCCGGCGG
Source organism: Streptomyces sp. WAC06614 (assembly GCF_003949795.1). Classification (GTDB taxonomy): domain Bacteria; phylum Actinomycetota; class Actinomycetes; order Streptomycetales; family Streptomycetaceae; genus Streptomyces. The sequence continues at coordinate 47,396 of NZ_RPRY01000004.1, read as the reverse complement.
ACACCACGCCCGCGCCGAGCACCGCGCCCGACGCCGGGCCCACCGGGCCGGTGCTGCCGGACGCCAAGCTCACCCCGCGGACGGGCAGCTTCAAGGACAACGAGAAGAAGTACCTCAGCGGGCGCGTACCGGAGCAGATGGACCCCGCCGCGGTCCTGCAGGCCGGCCAGGAGTCCTGCGAACGGATCCGGCGCACGGCCAAGCGGGACAAGGACGCGGCGACCGCGGCCATCGTCTCCGGCGAGATCAAGGGCGCCAAGGACGCGGTCACCTACCTGTGCCCCGAGCAGAAGCCGCTGCTGGACGTGGCCGCGAAGGGCTTCGGCGACGGCGTCCGCACGACCCCGGCCCCGGGCACGTACCGGGCGCTGACCCAGAGCACCGCCTGCACCTGGCAGGCCCGCGGCAAGGACGGCGCGATCCTGGCCTCCGGCCCGGAGACCCCGCCGCAGCAGGGCACCCGCATCACCGCCACCGTTCCCTCGGGGACGACGGAGTTCCAGTCGAACGGGTGCTACGCCTGGATCCCGGCGTAACGGGACGCAGCCGGCGGGCGTCGGCGCCGGCCGGTCACGCGCCGGCCGTCAGGCGCCGTCGGTCAGTCGGCCGTAGACGGTGAGGAGCGCGTCGACCACCGCGTCCATCGCGTACGCCTCCGCGGCCAGCTTCCGGGCCGCCACCGACGCGGCCCGGTTCGCGTCCTCGTCCAGCAGCTCCAGCACCCCTGCGGCCACCCCGGCCGGGCCCGGCTCCACGACCCGCCCGGCGCCCGACCCGGCCACGGCACGGGCCAGCCCGTTGGACCGGGTGACCACCACCGGAACACCCACCGCCAGCGCCTCCAGCACCGACATCGGGAACGGCTCGTCCACCGAGGGCAGCACGTACACGTGCGCCCGGCGCAGCTCGGCCTGCACCTGCTCGCTCGTCAACGCCCCCGGCACGGTCAGCCGGTCGGCCAGCCGCAGGGTGTCCACCTCGTGCGCGACCGCCCCGGACTCGCCCTCGTCCGGTCCCGCCAGGACGTACCGGGCCTCCGGGAACCGCTGCCGCACCAGGGACGCGGCACGGACGAAGTCCACCGGCCGCTTACGGGCCTGCAACCGGGCCGAGTACAGGATCCGCGGCGGCCCGGCCGGCGCCGGGCGCTCCTCCTGCGCGGGGACCCCGTTGACCAGGTGCACGGTGTTGGCCAGCGGCTCGCCTCCCACGACCGCGTCCAGCCCGGCCTTCTCGTGCGGCGTCAGGTACAGCACCGCCCCCGCCCCGCGCAGCAGCCGGCGCACCGCCACCGCGTCGAGCACCTTGGCCAGCGCCTTCCCGCTCGGGTCGACCATGCCGTGGGTCTGGAGCACCAGCGGCTTGCCGGCGCGCAGCGCCGCCAGCGCCACCGGGAGCGTCACCAGGTCGCGGGCCAGATGGACGTGCACCAGGTCGGCGCCGCGCACCAGCCGGCCCGCGGTGGCCAGCAGGGTGGGCGAGGTCATCCCGCTGAAGCCCAGCGGGAGCAGCCGGCGGGCCGGGAAGAGCCGGGCGGGCACCCCCTCGACCTCGGTGGGCCAGGGGTCCCCGAAGCCCTCGCCGAGCGCCAGCAGCGACGCCTCGTGGCCCCGCCCGCGCAGGCCCGTGGCCAGGTTCAGCGCCACCCGCACCGGCCCGCCGAAGGCATGGCTGGTGGAGTGCAGGGTGACGGCGTGCAGGACCTTCACTTCGGCTCCTCCACGGGCCGGCGGGTGCCGTCGGCGGTCTGCAGGGTGAGTTCGGGCAGGTCCCGGTGGACGACCGCGCCGGCGCCGACCACGGCGTGCCGGCCCACGGTGACCCCGGCCAGCACGGTGGACCGTACGGCCACCCAGGCGCCGTCCTCGACGGTGATCGGGGCGTTGCGGTAGCGGAAGTCGGCGGCCCGGTGGTCGTGCGAGCCGGTGCACAGCAGCGCCTCCTGCGACACGCACACGTGCGATCCGATCGTCACCGGCTCCAGGTTCAGCAGCCAGGCGCCCTCGCCGATCCAGGTGTGGTCGCCGACCGTCAGCTTCCACGGCCACAGCACGCGCACCCGGTGCCGGATCAGCACCCCTTCGCCGATCTGCGCGCCGAAGGCCCGCAGCAGGGCCACCCGCACCCGGGCCGGGCAGAACCAGGCCATGAACAGCAGGTTCAGCACGGCGAACCACAGCGCCTGGGTCAGCAGGCCGCGACCCTTGTCGTAGCCGGCCAGCGTGAAGGCGGGAAGATCACGCACCGAGCACCCCCTCGCGTCCACCCCGTCGGCGGCGCCTCCCCCGGCGCCGTGGGCCCAGACTAGACTGCGCGCGGACGACGCACAGGGGTGGGGGCTGGAGTGGCAACGGACGTACGCGGCCCACGGACCGACCCCGCGCGGCGGCGCCCCCCGGGAGCACTCCTGCCGCAGGAGGACGAGTCCCTGTGGGGCCGCGTCACCTCCCCGCGCACCCTGCTGTCCCGGGCCCTGTCGGTCCCGCTGGCATTGGGCTTCACCGTCTTCCTCCCGCTGGTCGTCGCCGTCCAGCCGGGCGCCGGTGCGCACGACGCGCCGTTCTGGCTCCAGTTGGCCCTGACGATGTACGCGGGCGCGCGGCTGTCGGCGATGGTGCTGACCAGCCGGCGCAAGCTCCTCCAGGGCTCCTTCTGGCTGTTCGTCTACATGGCCATGGGCGTGGCCCCGCTCGCCCAGGCCGTCCTCGGCCAGGTCCCGACCCCGGTGGTCGGGCCGCGCTCCGACCTCACCTGGGCGATCGCGCTGGTGCTGCTCGGCTGCGGCGCGTTCGACATCGGCGTCCTGCTGGCCCGGCACCGCCCCGCGGGCCGCGCGGGCGGCCCGCCCGCGGAGCCCAGGCCACTGATGACGCACCGGCGCCGGCTGTACCTCCTGACGGCGCTGGCCTTCGTGGCGAGCGGGGCCTTCATCGCCAAACTGGGCGGCCCCGCGGTCTTCTTCAGCAGCCGCCAGGAGATCATCGCCGGCATCCAGGACGCCGGCGTCTCCAACGGCGACGGCCAGGCCGGCCAGGCGTTCCTGCGCGGCTTCGGCACCGTCCCGGCCCTGCTGGCCCTGCTGCTGTACACGCGCTGGCTGGTGACGTCCACGTACGCCCGCCGCAAGCCGTCGGTGATCCTGACGTGGGGCGCGCTGGCGCTGCTCAACCTGATCGTCAACAACCCCGTCTCGAACCCCCGCTACTGGTTCCTGACGGTGCTGTTCTCGCTGCTGTTCGCGGTCTTCCCGGTGAGCGCGGCCATGTACCGCGTGGCGCTGTCGATGGCGGTGGTGGTCGCCCTGCTGGTCTTCCCGTTCGCGGACCGGTTCCGCTACGACGAGAAGAACTACAAGCCGATGGAGACCACGTCGTTCCTGGAGCCGATGGCCCTCAAGGACTACGACCAGATCGGCATGTTCGCCAACACCATCACCTACGTGGAGTCCGGCGCGGGCCACTCCTACGGCCGCCAGCTGGCCGGCTCGGTCCTCTTCGCGGTGCCCCGCGCGGTGTGGCCGGACAAGCCGAAGGACACGGGCGTGATGATCGGTGAGTGGATGGGCACGGTCAACACCAACCTGTCCTCGCCGATCTGGGCCGAGCTGTGGATCGACTTCGGCCCCCTGGGCATGGGCGCGGGCCTGCTGGCCCTGGGCTACGCCTCGGCCCGCGTCGACCGCCGCTACGCCGTACGCGCCACCCGCCGCACCCCACCGGGCAGCCTGATCTCGGTGGTGGTCCCCCTGGTGGCGGGCTACTCCTTCATCCTCCTGCGAGGCCCGCTCCTCCAGGCCTCGGGCCGCGTGGCCATCGCCGCCCTGTGCCTGGCCCTGATCACCACCCACCGCGCGGACGCGGGGGCGAGGCTGCGCTAGTGGGCCCCGCCGCGGGTCTCCACGTGCAGCAGCATCCGCTTGAGCAGGGCCGAGAGGTGGGCGGTCTCGGTGGGGTCGAAGGGGGTCAGCATCGCGTTCTCGGCGAGGCCGCGCAGGCGCATCGCGGCCGACCAGCGGGCGTGGCCCTCGGCGGTCAGTTCGACGTCGACGCGACGCCGGTCCTCGGCCGCGCGCAGTCGGCGGACCAGCCCGGAGGCCTCCAGGGTGTCGAGGCGGCCGGTCATGCCGGCCGGGGAGAGCAGGAGCTCGGCGGCGAGTTCGGACGGGGTGGCCCGCCAGGGGGTGCCGCGGGCGGCCAGGCGGTGCAGGGTCTCGAACTCGAAGAGCTGCAGACCCGTCTCGGCCAGGGCCTGCTCCTTGACCTGGAGGACGTGCTTGGCGAGGAGCTGGATCCGGGTGATGACCTCTTCGGTGGGCACGTCGAAGGGCGCCTTGCCGTGCCAGCGGGCGATGTGCCGGTCGACCGAGTCCTCTGTGCCGTCGCTGTCCGCTGCCATGGAGGCATTATCGCCGTCGGCGGAGTAATTCGTTGACGAATGATTCGGTGCCGAAATATCTTGCCCTCATGCCACCCCTCGTCCGACGGCTGCTCGCCGGCCGTTCCTGCGCCGCGCTCGCCAGCGCGCTGATCCCCACCACCCTCACCCTCGCCGTGGTCCGTACCGGCTCCGCCACGGACCTCGGCCTGGTCCTCGCGTGCGAGCTGCTGCCGCTGCTGCTCCTGCTGCCGGTGGCGGGCGTGGTCGCCGACCGGTTCCCGGCCCGCCGGGTGGTGCTCGCCGCCGACCTGGTCCGGGCCGCCGCCCAGCTCGCCACCGGCGTCCTGCTGCTGACCGGGCCGGTCCGGGTGGCGGAACTGGCCGCGCTGGCCGCCGTGACCGGGGCCGCCGTGGCCTTCGGTACGGCCTCCGCCCGGACCCTGGTGGTCAGCGTCGTCCCGGCCGCGGACCTCCTCAAGGTCAACGCCCGGCTCGGGGTGGCCCAGGGGATCGCCCAGTTCGCCGGGCCGGCTGCGGCGGGTGCGCTGATGCTCGGCCTGGGCGCCGGCTGGTCCTCGGTACTGACGGCCGGGCTGTTCGTGGCCTCCGCGTTCACCCTCGGCGGTCTGTCGCCTCGTACCGCCGCCGACCGGCCCGGCGCGCGGCCCGACGAACGGCCCGCCGCCCGCCCGGGGTTCCTCGCCGAGCTGCGGGCCGGCTGGGCCGAGACCCGGCGGCACCCCTGGTTCCTCGCCAACGTGGCCGCGCACGGCGTCTGGCACCTCGCCGCCGGGTTCCTGCTCACGCTGGGCCCGCTGATCGCCGTGGAGAGCCTGGGCGGCGAACGGTCCTGGGTGGTGGTCGCCCAGACCGGCACCGCCGGACTGCTCGCCGGGGTGTGGGCGGCCGGCCGGCTGCCCCTGCGCCGCCCGCTCCTCGGGGTCGCCCTCGGCGCCGCCGCCCTGGCCCTGCCGCTGACCGCCTTCGCGCTGCGGCTGCCGCTGGCCGTGACCGCAGGCGCGTACTTCTGCGCCATGTTCGGGCTGGGCGTGCTCAGCCCGCTGTGGGAGACCGCGTTGCAGCGCCGGGTTCCGGTGGAGGCGCTCGGGCGGGTCGGCGCCTTCGACACCCTCATCTCCTTCGCCGCCCGCCCGCTGGGCCTGGCCGTGGCGGCCCCGCTCGCCGCCGCGACCGGGACGGCCGCGCCGCTGCTGGCGGGGGCCGTGCTCACGGCCGTCGCCAATCTCGCCGTCCTGCTGCTCCCGGACGTCCGGGCGTACGCCCGTACGGATCCGGAACGTACGCACGCCCCGGCCCTGCGATGATGTGACCCTCACAGGACCGAGGGGGGCGCATGGCGAGTGTCGGGACCGCGCTGCGGGAGCTGCGCGGGGCACAGAAGTCCGCGAAGGGCGTCTCGCTCTACTCGCGCTTCGTCAACCGCCCGGCCGGGCGCTATCTCGCCGCCGGCTCCTACGCGCTCGGCCTGAGCCCCAACCAGGTCACCCTGGTCAGCGCCGCCTTCAGCTTCGCCGCCCTCGCCGCGGTCGCCCTCGTCGCCCCCTCCTGGGGCCTGGGCCTCGCGGTGTGGGCGGCGCTCGCGGTCGGCTTCGCCTTCGACTCCGCCGACGGCCAGCTCGCCCGGCTGCGCGGGGGCGGCAGCGCGGCCGGCGAATGGCTCGACCACGTGGTGGACGCCGCCAAGCTGACCGCCCTGCACACCTGCGTGCTGATCGCCTTCCACCGGTTCCCCGAGGCGTACGGCACCGGCTCCGACGGCTGGCTGCTGGTACCGCTCGGCTTCCAGTTCGCCGCCGTGGTCACCTTCTTCGGCGGGCTGCTGACGGAGAAGCTCAAGCCCCGGCCGGCCCCGGGCACCCCGGCCGAGGCGCCGTCCACGCTGCGCGCGGTGGCTCTGCTGCCGGTGGACTACGGCGTGTTCTGCCTGGTGTTCCTGCTGCTCGGCGGCGGGGAGCTGTTCCGGTGGGCGTACGCCGCGCTGGGCGCGGTGGCCGGGCTGTTCCTGCTGGCCTTCCTCACCAAGTGGTTCCGGGAGCTCAGCGCCGTTCGGCGGTGACGGCGGCCTGCTCGGGGAGCGTGGGCTGGGCGAGCGCGTCCAGCGCCCGGCGCAGCTGGGTGCTGGAGGTGTGCACCGTGTACGGGAAGTAGACGACGTCCACGCCGACGGCGGCGAAGTCCGCCTCCAGCTTGTCGCCCTTGGCGGTGCCCCGCCAGTCGTCGCCCTTGAACAGGACGTCGAAGCGGACCTGCCGCCAGGTCTCCACCTTGTCGGGAACGGTCTCCACGAAGGCGGCGTCGACGTACTTGACGCTACGGACGATCTCCAGCCGCTCCACCAGCGGAATCATCGGGCGCCGCCCCTTGGCCCGCTCCGCCATCTCGTCGGATACGACCCCCGCGACCAGATAGTCGCACTGGCTGCGGGCGTGCCGAAGGATGTTCAGATGCCCGATATGGAACAGGTCGTAGGCACCCGGTGCGTATCCGACGCGGTACGGCTTACGCGCGGGCGCGCCGTGGGCGGACATGTCGTGCTCCGTCATCTCTTACCCCCCAGCAGCCGCACTCCCCAGTGCGGCGGATTAGCAGACAATAGCGCGCGCGTTCCGGGGTGCGCGGGTGAACGATTAGGGTGAGCAGCGCATCATCCAGGGGGAAGGGGACGTTCAGTGTCCATTTCCGGTCACCGGCGCCTGCTGCTGGTTTCCACCAACTACGCGCCCGAGCACGCCGGAATCGGTCCGTACGCCACGCAGATCGCCGAGCACTGGGCCCGGCTCGGCCACGACACCCATGTGTTCGCGGGCATGCCGCACTACCCGTCGTGGTCGCTGGAACCGGAGTACCGGGGGGCGCTACGGCGTACCGAGGAGCGCGCGGGCGTCACCGTGCACCGGCGCGCGCACACCGTGCCGGCGCGTCAGACCGCCGTGAAGCGCGCCCTGTTCGAAGGATCGATTCTGCTGCACGGCGCCGTGGCCCCGCCGCGGATGCCCCGGCCGGACGCGGTCCTCGCCCAGATGCCGAGCCTGGCCGGCGGGGTGCTCGCCGCCCGGCTCGCCGCCCGCTGGAAGGTGCCGTTCGTCCCCGTCGTCCAGGACCTGATGGGCGCCGCCGCCGCGCAGAGCGGGATCAGTGGCGGCGACAAGGCGGCCGCCGTCGCCGGGCGGGCCGAGGCGTACGCGCTCAAGCGGGCCACGCTGGTCGGCGTCATCCACGAGACCTTCGTGGACCGGGTCGTGGGCATGGGCGTCGACCCGGCGAAGATCCGGCTCGTGCCCAACTGGTCCCACGTGCCCTCGCCCACCAAGCCGCGCGGCGAGACCCGGCGCCACCTGGGCTGGGCGCCCGGGCAGACCGTCGTGCTGCACTCCGGCAACATGGGGCTCAAGCAGGGCCTGGAGGTGCTGGTCGGCGCGGCCCGGCGGGACCCGGACGTACGGTTCGTGCTCATGGGCGACGGCAGCCAGCGGGCGGCGCTCGCCGAGATGTCGGCCGACGTGCCGAACCTGGACATCATCCCCCCTGCCGCCGACGGAGACTTCCCGGATATCCTCGCCGCGGCGGACGTGCTCGCCGTCACGCAGCACGCGGCTGTGCTGGACATGAGCGTGCCGTCGAAACTCACCTCCTACTTCGCGGCCGGCCGGCCCGTCGTCGCCTCCGTCGCGGCGCAGGGCGGCACCGCCCAGGAGGTGGAGCGTTCGGGCGCCGGGGTGCTCGTACCGCCGGAGGACCCCGAGGCCCTGCTGAAGGCCGTACGGGCGCTGGCCGAGGACCCCGAGGGCGCGGACGCGCTCGGCGCGGCCGGACCCCGCCACGTCGCGGCCCACCTCAGCCGTGACGCGGGCCTGGCCCGTATCGACGCACTCATCGACGAAGCACTGGGGGTTCACCGGCCGTGAGCGAGACGCACCGCCCCGCGGCGGTCCCCGGCGAGGACGAACCCGACCTCCTGCGGGACCAGTTCCGCCAGCTCCTGCGCTACCGCAAGCTCATCGGGGCGGGCATCGGCATCGGCCTGCTGGGCGGGGTGTACCTGGGCATATCCACCGCCGACACCTACGTCGCCACCGCCGACGTGGTGCTGCGTACCCCGACCGACGACCCGTTCAACCCGTCGATCGCCGCCGACAAGACGGTGAACATCGGCTCCGAACGCCAGACGGCACTGAGCAGTTCGGTCGCCGCCGAGGCCGCCAAGAAGCTCGGCGTGCCCGCCTCCGGCGTGGCCGGGCTGCGCAGCGGGCTGCAGGTGACCAACCCGCCGCAGTCGATGGTGCTGCGCTTCACCTACACCGCGTCCACCCCGAAGACGGCCGCCACCCGCGCCAACGCCATGACCGAGGCGTACCTCAAGCAGCGCCAGGCCGCGCTCCAGGACACCCGCGACACCATGGTCAAGGGGTACAAGGACCAGCGCGACCCGCTGGCCAAGCAGCTCGACGACCTGGTCAAGCAGATCGCGGCCCTGCCCGCCGGGCCCAGCCGCGACACCGCGTACACCACCAAGACCGACCTCCAGAACAAGGTCAACACCCTCAACGCCAACCTCGCCCGGCTCGAAGCGCTGGACATGACCCCGGGCCGGATCACCACCACCGCGACCCCGCCCACCGCGGGCGACGGCCCGGGCCTGCCCATGTCGCTGGCGCTCGGCGCGGCCGTCGGCCTCGCCCTGGGCCTGCTCGCCGCCTGGGTCCGGCTCGTCTTCGACCCGGCCCCGCGCTCCGACGGCGACGTCTCGCGCGCGCTGCGCGCGCCGGTGCTGGGCACCCTGCCGCGCGACCGGACCGGCGGCGGACCGCTGCTGGCCGCCGGCGAGGCCGATCCGCGGCTTGCCGAGGAGTACCGCTCGGTGGCCTTCCGGCTGGCCTACGACTCCCGCTTCGCCGACCGGCGCCGGCTGCTCGTCGTCGCCCCGCGCGGCAGCAGCGCCACCGCCGCCGCGGTGGCCGTGAACCTGGCCGCCTCCTTCGCCGAGACCGGCAAGGACGTGCTGCTCATCGAGGCCGACCTGCGCACACCGGTGCTGGCCAGCCAGCTGCCGACCGACACCGGGGCCCGGCCCCGCTGGAGCCAGATGCCCACCGGGACCGGCGGGCACACCACGGGCACCGAGGCCGAATGGCCCGACGGACGCCAGCTCGTGGTGGACGCCGGCGAGTCCGGCACCTTCGACCTGGTCCCGGGCGGCCGCGTCCGCAACGTCCCGCGCGCCCTGACCTCGCCGCGCGCCACCCGGCTGGTCTCCGAGGCCGACTCCCCGGGCTCGACGGTGATCGTGCTCGCCCCGCCGGTGCTCTCGTACGCCGACGCGCTGGCGCTCGTCGACCGGGTCGACGGGGTCCTGGTCGTCTGCGACCCGCGCGCCGTCCACCGCACCGACCTGGCCCGGATCCGCGAGCTGATCAGCGGGGCCGGCGGCACGGTGCTCGGCGCGGTGCTCCACGGCCCGGTACCGGAGGACAAGCGGGCCGGCCGGCCGGGCCGGCGCGGCTCCACGGCCGAGGCGCAGCCCGCACCGGACGGGCCGCTGCCCGGGCCGGAGGCCGGCGCCCTCGCGGGCGAGGCCACCGACACGGTGGCGCTGCGCACGGTCCGCTCGGGCCAGAGGTGAGCCGGCGCGGACTCGCCGCCGCCGCCTCCGTCCTGGACCAGGCCGCCACCAGCGCCACCAACATCCTGGTGCTGGTGCTGGCGGCCCGGCTGTCGACCGTGTCGGGGTTCGGCGCGTTCTCGATGGTCTACGTGACCTTCACCGTGCTGCTCGGGCTGAACATGGCCTACGTCGGCCAGACCCTGGTGCTGGAAAGCGGCGAACGGCTCGGCGCCGAGTGCCGCTCGGCGCTGGCCTTCACCGCGGCGGCGTCCGCGGCGGTGGGCGCCGCGCTGGCCGGCACGGGCGCGGTCCTGTCCGGCGCCACCGGCTGGGCGTTCGCCGCCCTGGGGCTGGTCCTGCCGGTGGCCCTGCTCCAGGACGGGCTGCGGTACTGCTTCTCGGCGTTGCGGACCCCGCAGCGGGCGCTGGCGGCGGACGCCCTGCGGCTGGTGTGCGTGGTCGCCGCCCTCGCCGTCCAGCCCACGGGCACCTCGCCCGCCCGACTGGTCCTGGCCTGGGGCCTGTCGGCCCTGCCGGCGCTGGCCCTCGGCCTGTGGCTGCTGCGCCCGTACGTGCGCGACGCGCGCGCCTCGCTGACCCCGTACCTGCGGCGCGGCCACCTGGGCCGGCGCTTCGTGGTCGAGTTCGCGGTGGGCAACGGCTCCAGCCAGCTCGCCGTGCTGGGACTCGGCGTCTTCGCGACCCCGCTGGCGGTGGGTGCCCTGCGCGGCGCCACCACCCTGTTCGGCCCACTGAACGTCCTGTTCAACTCGGCGAACTCCTTCGGCCCGCCGTTCCTGTCCCGGCTCGGCGACAAGCGGGCGACCGTACGCGCCACGGCCGCGCTGGGCGCCGCCCTGGCAGCGGTGGCCGCGCTCTGGGCGACCGTGCTGCACCTGCTGCCGGCCCGGTACGGGCGGATGCTGCTCGGCGACACCTGGGACGCGGCGGCGTCCCTCCTGCCGGCGACCGGGGCCCAGTACGCGGTGATGGCCCTGGGCACCTGCGCCCTGCTGACCCTGCGCGTCCTGGCCCCGAGGTCGACCCTCTCCCTCCAGATCACCTACTCCCTCCTCTCGGTCGCCCTCCTCCTGGCCGGCTACGCCACCGCCGGCGCCGCCGGCGCCGCCTGGGGCCTGGCCGCCGGCTCCGCCCTCAAGGCCACGGCCGCCTGGCTCCGCGTCCACCGCACCCGGCCCGGCGTCCCGACACCGGCCTGAGGGGACCCGCGGGCCGGTAGGGACCGCACCGCGGCACTCATTGCGGCACGGCATGGGTGGCCGGTTCGCTCGGGCAGAGCAGCATGAAGGCCAGGGCCCGGCCACGGCAGCCCCCGGCTATATTTCCTGCGTGGACGAGGATCACGGTCAACTCCTGGCGGGCCGCTACCGGTTGAGCCGAATGCTCGGCCGAGGTGGCATGGGCGCCGTCTGGCAGGCCCACGATGAGCAGCTGGGGCGGGACGTCGCTGTCAAGGAGTTGCGGCTGCCCGAGCGCCTGGGCGAGGCCGAGCGGCAGAACTGGATCGCCCGGCTCGACCGCGAGGCGCGCGCCGCCGCACGACTGAAGCATCCGGGGATCATCACCGTTCATGACCGGATATCGGGCCTCGATGGGCGGCCCTGGATCATCATGGAGCTGGTGAACGGCGGGTCCCTGGCCGATCTCATCGAGGTACAGGGGGCGCTCACGCCCCAGCGGGCGGTGGATGTCGGGCGGCAAGTGGCGGCTGCGCTCGGTGCCGCGCACCGGATGGGGATCACCCATCGGGACATCAAGCCCGCCAACATCCTCCTTGAGGGGGACCGGGTCGTCCTGACCGACTTCGGGATCGCCGCACTTGAGGGGGACGCCACCCTCACCGCCACCGGCATGATCATGGGGACGCCCGCGTTCATGGCGCCCGAGCAGGTCCGTGGTCTGCCCGCGACGGCCGAGTCGGATCTGTGGTCGTTGGGCGCGACGCTGTACGCGGCCGTGGAGGGCCGCCCGCCATTCGCGGGAACTGCCCCCAGCGCGGTGTTGGTCGCAGTCGTGACGGAGGAACCGGCCCCGGCGGTGCGGGCGGGCGCGCTCGGTCCCGTACTCGACCGATTGCTGCACAAGGATCCCGCCCAGCGCCTGACCATGGAGCAGCTGCAGCACCAGTTGAGCCAGGTCTCCCTCACGGCTACCCCTGCCGAGGCAGGCCCCGTTGCGTTCCGCACCCCCACCATGCCGGCGCGGAGCCCCGCTGTGCAGCAGCCGGCATCGCAGACCACCGCCAGGCCGGGGCCCGTACGGCGCCGACGTTTCCCACCGTGGGCCAAGCTGGGCACGATGACACTGGTGATCGGGCTGGTCACGTATGCCGGGTACTTCCTCGACAAGCGGGCCGACGAGAAATCGTACGAGGCCAACCGGAGAGTGGCCGACGCCCTGACCGGCCCCACGGGCTTTTCCCGGGGGACCACGACCCGCATCGACCAGGACCGGGTACAGGTGACGTACACGTGGCCCGACCCGTGCGTCGATCATTGCGCCGACCAGGTGTCCCTGGTCGAAGAGTGGATGAGCAAGCAGGCGGGCGTAGCGCGGGTCGATGCCCTCGGTGCCGAATTCGGCGGCTGCCTCGACGACGAGCACGGCTGCCCGATGCTGGTCGAGCAGGTGCCGTCCTACAAAGACCCGACCCTTCAGGGCGCCGTACTCCAGACGGAGGGCGGCCGGCTCCATTTCAGGGTCGACGTGGGCCGGTAGCCGCCGGCCGCGCGCCCCCACGCGGCAGATGACGTACCGCGCCGCGGAGTACGGGATCAGGCGCAGCCGCTCACCGCTCGGTTCACCCCACCACCCGCAGCAGCAGGACCGACCGCGGCGCCATCGTGATGCGGGTGCCGGCGCGGTGGCGGAGGGTCGGGGGGATCGTCTGTTGTTCGTGGGACGTGTCGATCACCAGCTCGTACGACGTCGCCCACGGGGCGCCCGGGAGTTCCCAGGACAGGGGGCGGTCACCGGCGTGCAGGAGGGTCAGGAAGCTGTCGTCCGTCACCGGGCGGCCCCGGGCGTCGCGGCCGGGGATGTCGCGGCCCGAGAGGTACAGGCCCAGGGACGCGGTCGGGGCGTACCAGTCGCGTTCGGTCATCTCCCGGCCGTCCGGGGTGAACCAGGCCAGGTCGCGCAGGCCGTCCGCGCCCTGTTGCCGGCCCGAGAAGAAGGCCCGGCGGCGCAGGACCGGGTGTTCCCGGCGCAGGCGCAGCAGTCGGCGGGTCAGGGCGAACAGCTCGCGCCAGGCGGGTTCCTCCGTCAGGGACCAGTCCACCCAGCCCGTCGGGTTGTCCTGGCAGTAGGCGTTGTTGTTGCCGCCCTGGGTGCGGCCGAACTCGTCGCCCGCCACCAGCATCGGCACCCCGGTGGACAGCAGCAGGGTGGTCAGGAGGTTGCGCAGCTGGCGCCGGCGCAGGGACAGGATGCGGACGTCGTCGGTCTCGCCCTCGGCCCCGCAGTTCCAGGAGCGGTTGTCATGGGTGCCGTCCCGGTTGTCCTCCCCGTTCGCCTCGTTGTGCTTGCGCTCGTACGACACCAGGTCGCGCAGGGTGAAGCCGTCGTGGGCGGTGACGAAGTTGACCGAGGCGTACGGTCGCCTGCCGCCCCAGGCGTACAGGTCGCTGGAGCCCGACAGCCGGTAGCCCAGGTCCCGTACGTCCGGCAGGGCGCCCCGCCAGAAGTCCCGTACGGCGTCCCGGTAGCGGTCGTTCCACTCCGTCCACAGCGGAGGGAAGGAGCCCACCTGGTACCCGCCCGCGCCCACGTCCCACGGCTCGGCGATCAGCTTCACCCGGCGCAGCACCGGGTCCTGGGCGATCACCGCGAGGAAGGGGGAGAGCATGTCGACGTCGTGCATGGAGCGGGCCAGGGCCGCCGCCAGGTCGAAGCGGAAGCCGTCCACCCCCATCTCCGTGACCCAGTAGCGCAGCGAGTCCGTGATCAGGCGCAGCACGTGCGGGCGGCCCGCGTGCAGGGTGTTCCCGCAGCCGGTGTAGTCGGCGTAGCGGCGCTGGTCGGACTGGAGCCGGTAGTACCCGCGGTTGTCGATGCCGCGCAGCGACAGCGTCGGGCCGAGTTCGCCCGCCTCCGCGGTGTGGTTGTACACCACGTCCAGGATCACCTCGATCCCGGCCGCGTGCAGGGCCCGCACCATCCGCTTGAACTCCCCGACCTGCTGGCCGGCCGTCCCGCTGGCGGAGTACCCGGCGTGCGGGGCGAAGTAGCCGATCGAGTTGTAGCCCCAGTAGTTGCGCAGCCCCCGGCGCAGCAGGTGGTCCTCGTGCGCGAACTGGTGCACCGGCAGCAGCTCGACCGCCGTCACCCCCAGGTCCGTCAGGTGCCGGACCGCCGCCGGGTGGGCCAGCCCCGCGTACGTGCCGCGCAGCTCCTCGGGGATCCCCGGGTGGCGCATGGTGAAGCCGCGCACGTGCAGCTCGTAGATGACCGAGTCCTCCCACGGGGTCCTCGGCCGTACGTCGTCCGCCCAGTCGTCGTCATCGTGGACGACCACGCCCTTGGGCACGTACGGCGCCGAGTCCCGGTCGTCGCGGACGGTGTCGGCGATGTACTGCTGGGGCCAGTCACGGACGTGCCCGTACACCTCCGGGGGCAGGGTGAAGTCCCCGTCCACGGCCCGCGCGTACGGGTCCAGCAGCAGCTTCGCCGGGTTGTAGCGGGCCCCGGTCCAGGGGTCCCAGCGGCCGTGCACCCGGAACCCGTACCGCTGCCCGGGGCGCACGCCCGGCACGAAGCCGTGCCAGATCTCGTGCGTCAGCTCCGTCAGCGCGCACCGGGTCTCGGCCCCGGACGCGTCGAACAGGCACAGTTCCACGGACTCCGCGCCCGGGGCCCACAGGGCGAAGTTGGTGCCCGCGACCCCTTCGGGGCCGCCCCGGTAGCGCGCGCCCAGCGGGTCCGAGGAGCCCGGCCACACCGGTGGCGCCCCGGTGTCCGTCCCCGGGCCGGCCCGGCCGCCCCGGAGCTGGCCGCCCGTCAGGGCGGTGGCGGCGCGGGGGCCCGGCCGGCCGTTCGTCCGTCCGTTCGCCTGGCCGTTCGGCCGGCCCGTCACCGGGCGTACGGGCGCGGCGGCGCCACCGCCCCGCGTCCCGTCCACGGTGGCGCCACCGTCGTCCCGCGTCCCGTCCACGGTGGCGCCACCGTCGTCCCGCGTCCCGTCCGCGGCGGCGCCACCGTCCCGCGTCCCGTCCGCGGCGGCCTCCACCGCCTCCTGCTCGGCTGCACTCGACACCTGCCCGCCTCCACGGCTGTTCCAGGCCACGGCGGGGGTGGGGAGTGCGGCCCCGGCGTCCCGGCCCGGGCCCGCCCCCGTATGGTCCTTCCCACTGTTCTGCCCGGAACCTGGGCCGCACTCACGTTTCCCCCGAAGGGGCGCTGTCGTTGGACGGGACGTGAGACTTGTGACGTGTCGCCGGACCGGGACGGCCCTGGCCGTCCTGGCGGTGTGGGCGGGGTTGCTGGGCGGCTTGACCGGATGCACCGAGGACGGGCGGCCACCCGTCGAGATCCAGCTCCCGGGCAAACCCCGGTCCCCGGAGGAGGCGATCCGGATCACCCCGGACGACAACGCCAAGGGCGTCCCGGCCGAGGGCCCGCTGTCGGTGACCGTGCCCGAGGGCCGCCTGGAGCGGGTCAAGGTGGTCAAGGTGGAGGACGCCCAGGAGGAGGAGGTCCCCGGAGCCGTCGCCGAGGACGGCCTGAGCTGGAGTCCCGACCCGGAGCACGGCAAGCTCGCGCTGGCCGCCAAGTACACCGTGGACGCGGTCGCCGTGGACGGCCACGACCGGCGCCAGGCCCGGCACACCACCTTCACCACCTTCGTGCCGGAGGAGCGGTTCATCGGCTACTTCAAGCCCGAGCACCGCTCCACCGTCGGCACCGGGATGATCATCTCCTTCCGGTTCAGCCGGGCGATCACCCACCGGGCCGCCGTCGAGAAGGCCATCTCCGTCACCGCCAGCCCGCCCGTCGAGGTGGCCGGGCACTGGTTCGGCAACGACCGCCTGGACCTGCGGCCCAAGCAGTACTGGAAGCCGGGCACCGAGGTCACGATCGACCTGAAGCTGCGCGACGTCGAGGGCGCCCCCGGGTCGTACGGGCTGCAGAACAAGAAGGTCCGCTTCACGGTGGGCCGGCACCAGGTCTCCACCGTCGACGCGGAGGCGCACACCATGGTGGTGCGGCGCGGGGACGAGGTGCTCTCGACCGTCCCGATCAGCGCCGGCGCGCCCAAGACCACCACGTACAACGGCAAGATGGTGGTGATGGAGATGTTCGACGTCACCCGCATGAACGGCCAGACCGTCGGGTTCGGCGGCGAGTACGACATCCCCGACGTCCCGCACGCCATCCGGCTGACCAGCTCCGGGACCTTCCTGCACGGCAACTACTGGGCCAGCCCCGACACCTTCGGCACCACCAACACCAGCCACGGCTGCGTGGGTCTGCGCGACGACAAGGGCGGCGGCTCGGACACCCCGGCCGGCTGGTTCTTCGACCGGACCCTGATCGGCGACGTGGTGGAGGTGGTCAACTCCCAGGACAAGACCGTCGCCCCCAACAACGGCCTGGGCGGCTGGAACATGTCCTGGCCCGACTGGATCGCGGGCTCCGCCCTGACCTGAGTTCCCGGCACGGCCGCCGCGCGGTGGTCACCGTCAGGGTGACTCCAGTGATCGAAATGCCGTAGTCCGGGAGTGTCCTCGGGTGCCGTCTCCCGCTCCCCGCCCAGCCTGGCAGGCAGCAGTGCCGGCAGAAGGACGGAGAGACATGACAGCAAGGACGGCCACACGGCCCGGGCGGCTGGCCCTGGGCCTGGCCACGGCGGCGGCGGTGCTGGCCACCGCCGCCCCCGCCCAGCCGGCCCGGGCGGCGGGCCCCGCCGTACGGGCGGCGGCCCCGCTCCCGGGCGGACTGGGACCCTGTGCGGGGCCCGAGTGCCCGGACCGCTACCTCGACCCGCACACCGGTCCCGTCAACGGGCGCGACGCCGGGATCAACATCTTCGTCGGCGGCGACTTCCGGGTCCGCGAACGGGCCGCCGAGGCCGAGGGCCGGGTCGTCGTCCTCGGCTCCTTCGACCAGGACAAGGCCGACGGCGTCAGCCAGGTCTACAACGTGGGCATCGTCGGCGCCGGCTCCCAGACCCAGCCCCCGCTGGGCTCCGACTTCCTGACCACCGGCGGCGGCGTCTCCGTGGCCACCGGCGAACGCCTGCTGGCCGAGGGCGGAGTCGTCCGGCACGCCGGACCCCGCACCGGCACGGTCGTCGCGACGCGGCTGGAGCAGGACCCCCGCGCCGTCGAGCCGTACGCGGGCCTGCGCGACCGGCTCACCACCGCCAGCGAGTGCTACGCCCGGCCCGGCGGGACCCTGCGCCCGGCCACCGGGACCGTGGCCAACAGCGGCTTCGAGACGCTGTTCACCGGGGACGGGACCTCCGCCCTCCAGGTCTTCAACGTCGACGCCGACATCGCCGGGGCCAACCGCGTCCAGCAGGGCATCCGCTTCGCGCGGATCCCGGAGGGCGCCACGATCCTGGTGAACGTGCTCGGCAGCGACCGGGCCGTCGTCACCTACAGCGGCGAGCAGACCTACCGCCGCCGGCTGCTGTGGAACTTCCCCGACGCCACCGCCGTGGGCCTGCGCGGCAGCGGCCAGTTCCAGGGCGCGGTGCTGGTCGGCGACCAGAGCTCCGAGACCACGGTGACCCTGCCCGGCTTCAACGGCCGGTTCTTCACCGCCGGTTCCCTGACCCACACCAGCACCACCGGCGGCGGCCAGGAGTTCCACGCCTACCCGTTCGACGGGGACCTGCCCGACTGCGGTACCGGTCCGGTGCCGGTGACCGGTCAGGTCTCCGTGCTCAAGACCGACCCCGACGGCCGGCCGCTGCAGGGCGCCGAGTTCGAGCTCTGGCGCGAGGCCAACGGCACCCCGGGCCTGCAGACCGTCGGCATCAACGCCGACGTCAAGGAGACCGACTGCACCACGGACGCCGCCGGCCGCTGCACGTACAAGGCCGCGCTCGGCACGTACTACTGGCGCGAGACCACCGCCCCGCCCGGCTACGACCTGCCCGCCCAGCGGGTCTCGGACCCGCTGGTGCTGACCGCGGCGAACGCCGGCACCGGGGTGTCGTTCACCGCGGTCAACCGCCGTACCCCCGAGCCGCCGGAGCCGACCGGCCGGGTGGCCGTGCGCAAGACGGACGCGGTGACCGGAGAGCCGCTGGCCGGGGCCCGCTTCGAGCTGTGGCGCGAGACCAACGACGTCGAGGGGCTCCAGACCACCGGTGACACGCCGGACGAGCGGCTGCTGGAGTGCCGGACCGACGCGCAGGGCCGCTGTTCCCTCGTGGTCGGCGCGGGCGAGACGTACTACTGGCGCGAGACCCGCGCCCCCGACGGCTACGACCTGCCGACCGTGGTGGTCACCCGGGTCGACCTGCCCGAGCCGAACGCCTCCGCCGGGGTGACCGTCACCGTCACCAACCGCCGGACCCAGGGCCAGAACGACGGCACGATCCGGATCGAGAAGAAGGACGCCAAGAAGGGCGTGCCGCTGGCCGGGGCCGTGTTCGAGCTGTGGCAGGAGACCAACGGCACCGAGGGGCTCCAGACCGAGGGCGACGACCTCGACCTGCTGGTGCGGCCGGGCTGCCGTACGGACGCCCAGGGGGTGTGCACCTTCGGCTACCTGCCCGACGGCTGGTACTACCTGCGGGAGATCGCCGTCCCCGACGGGTACGTCCTGCCCCGCGACGCGGTGACCGGCCCGCTGCGGCTCGACCGTGACACCCCGGACCACCGGCTCGTGGTGGCGCTGACCAACGTACGCGACCACCACGGCAAGCCGGACCACCACGGCAAGCCGGGCCACAAGCCGGGCCACAAGCCGGGCCACAAGCCCGGTCACAAGCCGGGCCACCACAAGCCGGGCCACAAGCCCGGTCACGGCAAGCCCGGGCACCACGAGCCGCGGGGCTGAGGAACCCGCCCGGCAGGAGAACGCCGGGGGCCGGTACACGGAACACCACCCTCCCCACTTGGGACGGAACGGTGACACGTCCGTTTCTCTTCGTGATGCACCCATGTGGTTACCTGTCGTCATGCGCGCGACGCGTAGGCGCGCGGGGGACATGGGGAGAAAAGCGTGAAGGTGCAGCCTCAGCGGCGCATCCGTACCGGCCTGCCGGCCCTGCTGCTCGGCGCGGCGCTGCTGCTCACCACCGCCTGCAGTGGCGGTGCCGGTGGCGGCCAGGGCGACAAGGGGGGCAACGGCGGCGGTGCCCGGACGGGCAACGAGGCCTCGCAGGCCGTCGTCACCATCAAGCCGGACGACGGCTCCAAGGAAGTCGAGACCAGCGGCGTGCTGAAGATATCCAGCACGGGCGGCAAGCTCACCACGGTGACGGTCGCCGACACCAAGGGCAATGCCGTCGAGGGCAAGCTCTCCGGCGACGGCACCAGTTGGGAGCCGGCCCGGCACCTGGGCGCGGCCACCGAGTACAAGGTCCACGCGGTCGCCAAGGACGAGGCGGGCCGGGAGTCCGCCAAGGACATCACCTTCACCACCCTCACCCCGAAGAACACCTTCGTCGGCCACTACCAGCCCGAGGACGGCACCACCGTCGGCGTGGGCATGCCGGTGTCGATCAACTTCTCGCGCGGCATCACCAACACCGAGGCCGTGGAGAAGGCGATCCAGGTCACGGCGGACCCGCCGGTGCAGATCGAGGGCCACTGGTTCGGCAACGACCGGCTCGACTTCCGCCCCGAGAACTACTGGAAGGCGGGCACCAAGGTGACCGTCAAGCTGGGTCTCGACGGCGTCGAGGGGCGCCCGGGGGTCTACGGCAAGCAGACCCGCACCTTCTCCTTCACCGTCGGCCGGTCCCAGGTCTCCACGGTGGACGCGAGCACCCACCAGATGGAGGTCGTCCGCGACGGCCAGGTCATCAAGTCCGTCCCGATCACCGCGGGCGCCCCGTCCACGACCACGTACAACGGTCAGATGGTCATCAGCGAGAAGTACAAGGTGACCCGGATGAACGGGGCCACCGTCGGCTTCGGCGGCGAGTACGACATCTCCGACGTGCCGCACGCGATGCGCCTGTCGAACTCCGGCACCTTCGTCCACGGGAACTACTGGGCCGCCTCCAGCACCTTCGGCTCGGAGAACGTCAGCCACGGCTGCGTGGGTCTGCGCGACGTCCGCGGCGCGTACGACGACAACGCCCCGGCGGCCTGGTTCTTCAACGAGTCGCTGATCGGTGACGTGGTCGTGGTGAAGAACTCCAAGGACAAGCAGATCGCTCCCGACAACGGCCTCAACGGGTGGAACATGCCCTGGTCGGAGTGGATCAAGTAGCCCTGCTGGTGCGGGACGGTTAACGGGCACTAACGTGCCCGTATGACCATCTCTCTCGAAGTCTCCGAAGGCGTCGGCACCATCCGGCTGGACCGCCCGCCGATGAACGCCCTCGACATCGCCACCCAGGACCGGCTGCGCGAGCTCGCCGTGGAGGCGAGCGACCGCTCCGACGTCCGCGCGGTGATCCTCCACGGTGGCGAGAAGGTGTTCGCGGCGGGCGCGGACATCAAGGAGATGCAGGTCATGGACCACGCGGCGATGGTCGCGCGGTCCCGGGCCCTGCAGGACTCCTTCACCGCCGTGGCCCGGATCCCCAAGCCGGTCGTCGCGGCGATCACCGGCTACGCGCTGGGCGGCGGCTGCGAGCTGGCGCTGTGCGCCGACTACCGGATCGCCGCCGACAACGCCAAGCTCGGCCAGCCCGAGATCCTGCTCGGTCTGATCCCGGGCGCCGGTGGCACCCAGCGGCTGTCCCGGCTGATCGGCCCGTCCCGGGCCAAGGACCTCATCTTCACCGGCCGCATGGTCAAGGCGGACGAGGCCCTCACGCTGGGCCTGGTCGACCGCGTGGTGCCGGCCGCCGAGGTCTACGAGCAGGCGCACGCCTGGGCCGCGAAGCTCGCCCAGGGCCCGGCCATCGCGCTGCGCGCGGCCAAGGAGTCCGTGGACGCGGGTCTGGAGGCCGACATCGACACCGGCCTGGCCATCGAACGCACCTGGTTCGCCGGGCTGTTCGCGACCGAGGACCGCGAGCGCGGGATGCGCAGCTTCGTCGAGGAGGGCCCCGGAAAGGCCAAATTCGTCTAGTCGGCTGGGTGATCACCCTGTGGGTGGATTAGCCAGGGCTTAAGGCAGCCTTAAGCGTGGGCGGGCACCCACTCTCCGTGATGATCTCCCGGCGTGATGTCACCGCAGGTCACGACGGGTATGACAACTCCTCGGATGCCGAGGTCATATGACACGACACCCCCTGTGCGGCCGGGCCGGCAGGGGGTGTTTTCCTGCGAGACGGCACGGGAGGGGCACCGGGCCGTCCATGATGGGTGCATGGCGGGCCTGGAGGGTGTGGAACAACCGCGGCAGCGCGGCGGCGCTTCCGCTGTACGGCTGGTGGCGGCTATCGAGGACGAACAGGGCCTGAGGGCACTGGAGTTGTACGGCAACCCGGCCGAGGCCGAAGTGACGCTCCCGTCCCTGCCGGAATCCGCGAGCACCGCGCGGCGGATCACCCAGTGCGTGGTGGTCCGGCTGTGGGGCCTGTCCCCGCAGATCGCCGAGCATGTCGTGCTGCTGGTCTCCGAGCTCGTCGGCAACGCCGTCCGGCACACCGGCGCCCGCTCCTTCGGCCTGCGCATGCTGCGCCGGCGCGGCTGGATCCGGGTCGAGGTGCGCGATCCCTCGCGCGGGCTGCCCTGTCTGATGCCGGTGCACGAGCTGGACACCACCGGTCGGGGGCTGTTCCTGGTGGACAAGCTCTCCGACCGCTGGGGCGCGGACCTGCTGCCGCGCGGCAAGACCACCTGGTTCGAGATGCGGGTCGCCGACCGCTGAGCGGCGACGCGCGGCCGCCGGGCCCCGGAAAGCCTGAAGCCCCCAGTCGCCGGAGTGGGGCGCCGCGGGGGCTTCATAGGGGTGCCGAGGACCGGTGGGGTGTGGGTCCTCGGCGGGGATGACTTCGCTCGGGTCAATGGGGAAGTCGTGGTTCCGACTATGGCAGACAACCGCCCCGAACACCAAAAGTCCCTACTCGGACATAAGTGTGCATATCGCAATAGTTTCGCGTTGAATCCTAGGTGAGGTGGGCCACCCGCCTCACAATCCATGCATACATATGGGCCCACGTGCGTGAATCGTTGATGGAAGGGTGGTGAACGGCCCGGGAGGTCCGCCCTGGTCCAGGGTCCCGAATTGGGTCAATCATTACCTTCAGGGCCAACCACCCCTTAAATGGGCAGGTGCTCTGTTATCCAGACCGCCGCGCGGCCCTGCGCGCGAGCGCGGCGGCCGTCGCCGGGGCCTTGGCCGCCGCCTGCGGCACGACCCGTACGACCCCCGCCGCGCACCCCGGCTCCTCACCCCCGGCCGCCCCGCCGGCGGCGGCCCGGCCC
The DNA here is from genome assembly GCF_003949795.1 of Streptomyces sp. WAC06614. Lineage (GTDB taxonomy): Bacteria > Actinomycetota > Actinomycetes > Streptomycetales > Streptomycetaceae > Streptomyces. The sequence continues at coordinate 24,869 of NZ_RPRY01000004.1, read as the reverse complement.
GGCCGGGCGCCCGGCCGCGCGGCCGCCGGGCCGCGCCGGTTCCCCGGCCTGCCCGTCCAGATCGACCACGGCCCGCGCGACCGGCCCGCGGTCGCGCTCACCTTCCACGGCAACGGCGACCCCGCCACCGCCCGCGCCGTCCTGGCCGAGGCCGAGCGCGCGGGCGCCCGGGTGACCGTCCTGGCCATCGGCACCTGGCTCGACGCCCACCCCGAACTCGCCCGCCGGATCCTCGACGGCGGACACGAGCTCGGCAACCACACCTGGCACCACGGCGACATCAACGCCATGCCCGAGGCCGAGGCGTACGCCGAGATCACCGGCTGCGCCGAGCGGCTCAAGCGGCTCACCGGCTCCATCGGCCCCTGGTTCCGCCACTCCCAGGGCCAGTACGCCGCCCCGCTCGTCCAGCGCCTGGCCCAGCGGGCCGGCTATCCGCACGTCCTGTCGTACGACGTGGACTCCCTCGACTTCACCTCGCCCGGTGCCGCGGCCGTCATCCGCAACGTCATCGGGCCGGTCCGCAGCGGATCGGTGGTGAGCCTGCACTTCGGCTACGCGGACACGGTCGACGCGATGCCGCCCCTCCTCGAAGAACTCGCGCGCCGCAAGCTGCGCGCGGTGACCACCACGGAGCTGCTGACGCCATGACGACCACCCGCCCTTCCCGGAGGGCCACCGCGCTGTTCGCCGGACTGGTCCTCGCCGCCCTGGCCGGCTGCGGCGCCGGCAGCGGGGGCAAGCCCGAGGCCCTCGGCTCGGCCGGCGCCGGCCGGCCCGTGAAGGCCGTCCCGGAGGTCCCGCCGGGCCTGCCCGGGATGCCCCCGGTCCTCGATCCCAAGGACGTGTACGCCGCCGACCGGCCCAACAAGCTCTCCCCGCTGGTCAAGGACTTCCCGTCCCGGATCTACGTGCCGAACACCAACTCCAACACCGTCTCCGTCATCGACCCGGCGTCGTACAAGGTCATCGACACCATCCCGGTCGGGGTCCAGCCGCAGCACGTGGTGCCGTCCTGGGACCTGAAGACCCTGTGGGTCAACAACAACCGCGGGCACACGCTGACCCCGATCAACCCGGCGACGGGGGAGGCGGGCGAGCCGGTCGAGGTGCACGACCCCTACAACCTGTACTTCACGCCCAACGGCAAGTACGCGGTGGTGATGGCCTCGCTCGACCGCGAGCTGGTCTTCCGCGACCCGCACACCATGGACCGGGTCAAGACCGTGCCGGTGACCTGCTTCGGGGTCAACCACGCGGACTTCTCCGCGGACGGCCGCTACTTCATCGTCTCCTGCGAGTTCTCCGGTGAGCTGCTGAAGGTGGACACCGAGAAGATGGAGGTCGTCGGCCAGCAGAAACTGCCCTACGAGGGCGCGATGCCGCAGGACGTGAAGATCTCCCCGGACGGCAAGACGTTCTACGTCGCCGACATGATGGCCGACGGCATGTGGGTGCTCAGCGGCGACACGTTCGACACCCCGCGCCTGCTGCCCACCGGAAAGGGCTGCCACGGCCTGTACGTCAGCCGGGACTCGCGGGAGATGTACGTCTCCAACCGCGGCGAGGGCAGCATCTCGGTCTTCGACTTCACCGCGAAGAAGCTGACCAAGAAGTGGGAGCTGCCGGACGGCGGCAGCCCCGACATGGGCGGCGTCTCCGCCGACGGCAAGGTGCTGTGGCTGTCGGGCCGCTACAACTCCGAGGTCTACGCCATCGACACCGCCACCGGCAAGCAGCTGGCCCGGATCCCGGTCGGCGACGGCCCGCACGGCCTCGCCGTCTATCCGCAGCCCGGCCGCTACTCGCTCGGCCACACCGGCATCTTCCGCTGACGGGTGGAGCCCCGGGGACCGGACGGGATCCCCGGGGCCCCTGCTCACCAGGCGACCGGCAGCCGCTCCGGCAGGCGCTTGATGAACCCGGTGCGCCACACCAGGTTCTCCGCCGGCACCGCCAGCCGCAGCGACGGCAGCCGCTCGACCAGCACCTCCAGCGCGATCTCCGCGTGCGCCCGGCCCAGGGCCGAGGCCGGGCAGAAGTGCCGGCCGCCACCGAAGGCGAGGTGGGCGTGGGGGCCCTCCCGCTCCAGGTCGAGCACCTCGGGCCGGTCGAAGGCCTCCGGGTCGAAGTTGGCCCCTTCGAGCAGGACGAGCACCAGCTCGCCCTCGCGGACCAGCACGTCACCGAGCTGGATGTCGGCCAGGGCGATGCGCGGCAGTCCGTCCCCCACGGACAGGTTCCAGCGCAGCAGCTCGTCCACGGCCTTCGGCATCCGCTCCGGGTGCTCCCGCAGGTAGCCGATCAGCTCCGGCCGCTGGAGCAGCGCGAGCACCGCCAGCACCAGGAACGCGGAGGTGGAGACGGCGCCGGCGCCGAACAGCGAGACGGCGACGGTCGCGAACATCTCGTCGGTCAGGTGCGCCGACTCCGGGTCGGCCTCCTTCAGCCCGGCGAACCGGCCGAGGAGCCCCGTACGCTCCTCGGCGGGTCGGCCCAGCTGGGCGGCCAGCTGCCCGCTGAAGTAGCCCACGTCCTTGTACCAGTTGAGGGCCGAGTCGGCGAACGGCTCACGGGCGGTCATGAACGCCACGTCCAGCCCCGACATCAGCCGCCGCCAGTCGTCGAACGGCACCCCGAGCACCCGGCAGTGCAGCGCCGCCGAGAAGGGGTCGGCGAACCCCGCCCGGAGGTCGGCCGGACCGCCTTCGGCGACCAGGGCGTCGATCAGCTCACCGGCCTGGGCCCGCAGCCAGTCCTGCAGGCCCTGCCGGCGCGGGTTGAGCGCCTTCATCACCGCGTTGCGCAGGCCCGCGCTGTTGATGTTCCCCATGTTGTCGACGACCTCGGGCGGGATCGTCAGCGCGTACTGCCGCGGCACCCAGGCGTTCGCGGTGTCCTTCAGACTGAACCGCTCGTCCTCCAGCACCTGCTTGGCCAGCGCATAGCTGCTCACCAGCCAGGCGGTGTCCCCCGTCAGGGTGCGGACCTTGGCCACCGGCGCCTTCTCGCGCAGCCAGGCGCACTCCTCGGGGAGCACGTCACCGCGCCGGGAGAGCGGGAAGTCCAGGAGCGGCTGCTCCTCGGTGCTCTCAAGCTGCCTGGTACTCAACGACGTTCCTTTCGGGACTTTCACGACGTTCCGGACGTACGACGGCGTAGGCCTGGTTGCGGGTGGCGCGCAGGCCCCCGCCGCGGGCGTAGAGCACCTCGGTCAGCGGCATCTGGACGTGGTAGGCCGCCACCGAGGACGGGACCTCCAGGATGCTCGGGGTGTCCACGAAGAACGGGAGTTCCGCCGCCATGTAGTCGAAACAGACCTGCAACTGTTCGTCCGTGATGGATTCACCTTCCGGCAACTTGGAACCGACGAAGTGCAGGGCCATCTGCTCACAGCCCTTACGGAATTCGTCATCGGTTTCCAGGAAATGCAGCACCCGTCGGTGCAGCAACTGGTACACCGGGTTGTCCCCGAACTCGGAAAGTGCCCTCACCCGAATCTCGGCGTGGTGCGGAGAGGACTCCTCCACGCCTTTGAGGATGCGCCGCCGGACCGCTTTGATCTCCTTCGAGGCACGCTTCTCGGCGTGCTCCCGGCTGTAGCCGAAGGCGGCGAACATCCGGTCCACGTGGAGGTCGGCGTAGACGAAGTCGACCTGCGCGAAGCGTGTCGTGGCCCACCGGGCGAGCATGGCGATGCGCTCGGCACTGAAGTAGCTGTTGCCAGGACTCACGCCGATGAGCACATGGTCGCCGTCTTCCCAGATATGGCGGCACGTACGGGTGAAGGGCAGAACTTCGAATGATGCGTCAGTAGTGATCGTCACCTATGTGATCGCCCTTGTTGCCGCTTGTCCCTGGGAGCCCTGCGCTCCTGGTGTGGCGGCAATGCCGCAACGTTATGCGGTGGCGCCGGAGCGTGACAAGTGGAAGGCCGATTTGTTGGCTGGAACTATAGCTTCCGGCTTACCGGGGCGGCTTTGAATTTCTTTCTGCCGCCCGATCGGGACCCCGGGGTCCGCGCCGGCCGCGGGGCCGCTACCCTGAGCCGGTCAACAAGCACGAAGAAGGGGTGGACCCAGTGGCGGACATCGACCGCGCCCGGGAGACGTTCAACAAGTTCGACAAGGACGGCGACGGCTTCGTCACGGCCGCCGAGTACCGCGAGGTCATGGCCGCGATGGGCGACTACCACGTCACCACCACGGTCGCCGAGGCCGTCATCGCCTCGAAGGACATCGACGGCGACAAGGTGATGAGCTTCGACGAGTTCTGGGCCTCCCTGAACAAGTAGGCCTCGCGCCCGCCCGCCCCGGCCGTGCACCTGCCGCGCCGGGGCGCCGCCGTGCCCGGCGGAGGTCAGGCCATGTCCTCGACCTCCGCGAGGGCCTCTTCCAGCCAGCCCAGCCAGAACGTCTCCAGGGCGATCCCGCCGTGCAGGACCAGCCGGCGCAGCCGGTCCCCGTCGGAGGCGCGCTCCGGCGGGAAGTCCTTCGCCTCGATGGCCTCGTACACCGCCAACTGCCTCCGGTGCAGCTCCAGGTGCCGCCGCAGCTCCGGCAGCAGCCCCTGGGCGCCCACCACCGCCGCCGCCCGCATCCGCAGCAGCAGCGGGTCCCGGACGGCCTTGGGGTCCTGGCTCTGGCCGACCCACCGCCGCAGCTCGTCCGACCCGGCCGGCAGCACCTCGAACTCCTTCTTCTGCCCGCGCGCCGGCTGCACGCTCGGCAGCGCCCGGATCAGCCCGGCCTCCTCCAGCTTCCCCAGCTCGCGGTAGATCTGCTGGTGCGTGGCCGACCAGAAGTAGCCGATCGACCTGTCGAACCGCCGGGTCAGCTCCAGCCCCGACGAGGGCTTCTCCAGCAGGGCGGTGAGGATGGCGTGCGGCAGCGACATGCCGCCATCCTAGGTTTGCGCCGCTCCCGGCACCTCGGGCCGCCAGCCGGCCAAGGCCTGCGGGGTGCGCGGCGCTCCGGCCCCGGGCGCCAGCAGTCCGTGCGCGCGCAGCACGGCCGCCACCGCCGGCGCCCAGGCCGGCCGCAGCCGGGCCGAGGCCAGCAGCTCCGGGTCGGACAGCAGCACGTCCGCCGGGCCGGTCCGGATGCCCGACGGGGTGAGCACGGCCGCGTCGTCGGCCCAGCGCACCGCCAGGTCCACGTCGTGCGTGGCCATCACCACCGTGGTCCCGGTGAGCCCCGCCAGCACCTCCAGCAGCCGCTCCTGGCCGTCCGGGTCCAGGCCCGCCGTCGGCTCGTCCAGGATCAGCACCCGAGGCCGCATGGCCACCGCGCCGGCGATCGCGGCCCGCTTGCGCTGGCCGTAGGACAGCAGATGGGTGGGCCGGTCCCGCAGGGCGGTGATGTCCAGCGCGGTCAGGGCGGCTTCCACCCGGGCCCGTACCTCCTCGGGCGGCAGGCCGAGGTTCATCGGGCCGAAGGAGACGTCCTGCTCCACCGAGGCGGCGAACAGCTGGTCGTCGGGGTCCTGGACCACGAGCTGCACCGAGGACCGCAGCCGGGTCAGCCCCTTGCGGTCGTACGCCACCGGCTCCCCGTCGAGCAGCAGGCTGCCCGCCGACGGCCGCAGGCCCCCGCTGAGCAGGCGCATCAGGGTGGTCTTGCCGCTGCCGTTGCGGCCCAGCAGGGCCAGCGCCCGGCCCTCGGCGATCGCGAACTCCACCCCGGACAGCACCGGGGGGCCGTCCTCGTACGCGTAGCTCGCGCCCGACAGTCGTACCAACGGCTTCACGGCCGGAGTCCTTCCAGAGCGAGGGTCGCGCCGACCACGCCGGTCAGCAGGGCCGCCGTGGCGGCCAGGAAACGCGGGGACACCGCCGCCTCGGGCACCAGCACCCGCAGCGTGCCGTCGTAGCCCCGCCCGGCCAGGCCCGCCTGGAGCCGCGCCGCCCGGTCGAAGGCCCGGACGAACGAGGTCGCGGCCAGGCCGGCCACCGAACGCCACAGCGCGGCCCGGCCGGTGTGGCCGAGCCGGGCCGCCTGGGCGGCGTGCACCTGGGCGACCGCGTCCAGCAGCAGGAAACCGATCCGGTACATCACCAGGGCCACGTCCACCACCGGTGCCGGGACCCCCGCCCGGACCAGGCGGGGCAGCACGTCGGAGACGGGCGTGGTGAAGGCGAACAGCAGCACCCCGAGGGAGGCCGCCGAGGTGCGCAGCAGCAACTCGGTCGCGTGCCGAGGTCCGTCGGGGGCGAGGGCGACGGGCCCGGCCGGGCCGCCGACCGCCACCAGGAGCGGCAGTGCGCCGGTGACGCAGAAGCCCAGCGGGAGCCGGAACGCCCGCCACAGCTGCCGCCGCCCGACCCCCGCCGGGCCGAGCAGCACGGCGAGGGTGGCCACGGCCACCAGCGGCGCCCCGGGCCAGGGCGGGAGCGCCACGGCGCACCCGGTCAGCCCGAGCCCCAGCAGGGCCTTCTCCAGCGGGTGCCGGTGCCGCCAGCGGCTCGCGTGCGCGGCGGCGTCGATCGGCAGCACGCCTCAGGCCCCCGTGGGGCCGGCCGGTCCACCGTCGCCTGGGCCGGCCGCGGCGGCGGCGCCCGCCGGGGCTCCCGCGCCCGCCGGGGCTTCCGCGCCCGCCGGGGCTTCCGCGCCCGCCGGTGCCGTGGCGGCCGCGGCCGCGGCGCCCTGGCGGCGGCCCCGGCGCAGGCCGAAGTAGTACGCCAGGACGCCCGCGCCCAGGGCCGCCTGGAGGGCGAACAGGGCCGACTCGACCTCGCCCGAGGGCGGTTCGTACAGCGGGGAGAACCACGGCTCGTACTCGGGCCGCAGCTCGCTGATGGCCGCCTCGGCCTGCGCGTCCGCGCCGGTGAACGGCTCCTCCTTGCCCTCGCCGAGCCCCAGCGCGAGCGGGAGCACGGCCAGCGCCGCCACCAGGAGCAGCAGCAAGGTGTTGATCTTCGCGTTCTTCGACATCAGACCGCCGCCCCCTGCTCCGCGCGCTCCGCCCGGGCCACACCCAGCCGGGCCAGGTCCGCCTTGCTGGACTGCAGCAGCAGCCGCATCACCAGCACCGTCAGCAGCCCCTCGCTGACCGCCAGCGGGATCTGCGTGACCGCGAAGATCCCGCCGAACTTCACCAGCGCGCCCGCGACGCCGCTGCCCGGGTCCGGGAAGGCCAGCGCCAGCTGCACGCTGGTGACGCAGTAGGTGACCAGGTCGGCGAAGAACGCGCCGAGGAAGACCGAGACCATCAGCGGCGCGTCGAACTTCTTCAGCAGGCGGTACACCCCGTACCCCGCCCAGGGGCCCGCGATCGCCATCGAGAAGACGTTCGCGCCGAGCGTGGTCAGCCCGCCGTGGGCCAGCAGCAGCGCCTGGAAGAGCAGGGTGATGGTGCCCAGGACCGCCACCACCGGCGGCCGGAACAGGATCGCGCCCAGCCCGGTGCCCGTGGGGTGCGAGCAACTGCCCGTCACGGAGGGGATCTTCAGGGCGGACAGGACGAACGTGAACGCTCCGGACGCGCCCAGGAGCAGCGTGCTCTCCGGGTTCGCCTTCACCTCGCGGCTGAGCGCACGGACCCCGTGGACGACGAAGGGGGCGGACGCGACGCCCCAGGCGGCCGCGTGCAACGGGGGCAGGAAGCCCTCGGCTATGTGCATGAGTCGGGAGACCTCTCCAGCACCTCGTGGATGGACAACGCGCCCTGGCCGGTCTCCTGGCTCACGGGTACTGATGCCCCTGGCTCCGCCTTCCCACGCCGCGCGGTCACCCGCGGCGGCCCAGTGGCTTCCCGCAGGAAAGAGCCGGACTTCCCGATCACAGTGGCGAGGGCCGCACCGGTTTCGCACCGGTTTCCCGAACACCAAGGCCCCATGACCTTACGTCACGCGCGGCCGGCCCCGCTCAGGAGATCCCGTACCACTGGCTGGCCCAGCCGGTGTTGATGGTGCTGGTGGCCTGTTCGGACAGGTTCAGGGTCGGGGGCAGCGAGGTCTGCCCGGTCAGCACGGTGCTGTAGCGCAGGTTCGGCGGGGTCAGGCCGGCGTTCACGGAGATCCCGGCGCCGGTGGCCTTCAGCGTGAGCTGGTTCGTGGCCCAGGTGCCGTTGAGCAGCAGCGCGATGAAGTACGTGCCGGGGGCCGCGGTGAACGGCTTGGCCAGCGCGAGCGGCTTGGCCACCGGCTCGGTCATCAGCTGGGGCGAGATGTCGGCCGTGCTCGCGCGCAGCACGCCCTGGGCGTCGTACACGCCGAGGTAGCACTGGGACAGCGAGGCGTTCGGGTCGATCCCGGCCAGGCCGAGCCAGATGTTCGACCAGGTGATCTCCTGGCGCAGCACGATCCGCACCAGTGTGACCCGGCCGCCGACCCCGGCGGAGGTCTGCGCGGTGACGTGCCCGGCGTCGTTCGGGTCGCCGGTCCACGCCAGCAGGTTCTGGTCCTGCGGCCGGGGCCCGTCGAAGGAGCCGGGCTGGCCGGCCGGGCCGGCCGCCGCCCCCGAGGCGGCCGGGGCCTGCGGTTCCGCGGCGGTGCATCCGGCCAGGACGAGCAGGGCCGTGCCGGCGGCGACGAGCCCGACGGCGGTACGGATGGTGCGCAAAGGTTCCCCCCTGGGACGCGAGCACGCTCGGGATCGAGCGTCTGTACGGGTGACAGGGGGGCCATCGTCACACGGGGACCCGGCTGCCGTGGGAACGGGTACGGCGGCCGCGCCGGACCGTACCCGTCACCAGGGACAACGGGGTCAGCACTCGATGACGTTCACCGCCAGGCCGCCGCGGGCCGTCTCCTTGTACTTGATCTTCATATCGGCGCCGGTCTCCTTCATGGTCTTGATGACCTTGTCCAGGGAGACCTTGTGGCTGCCGTCGCCACGCATGGCCATCCGCGCCGCCGTGACGGCCTTGACCGCCGCCATGCCGTTGCGCTCGATGCACGGGATCTGCACCAGGCCGCCGACCGGGTCGCAGGTCAGGCCCAGGTTGTGCTCCATGCCGATCTCGGCCGCGTTCTCCACCTGCTCCGGGCTGCCGCCCAGCACCTCCGCCAGCGCGCCGGCCGCCATCGAGCAGGCCGAGCCGACCTCGCCCTGGCAGCCGACCTCGGCGCCGGAGATCGAGGCGTTCTCCTTGAACAGCATGCCGATCGCGCCCGCGGCGAGGAGGAAGCGGACCACGCCGTCCTCGTCGGCGCCCGGCACGAAGTTCATGTAGTAGTGCAGGACCGCGGGGATGATGCCCGCCGCGCCGTTGGTCGGGGCCGTCACGACCCGGCCGCCCGCGGCGTTCTCCTCGTTCACGGCCATCGCGTAGAGGGTGATCCACTCCATCGCGAGCGCCTGCGGGTCGCCCTCGGAGCGCAGCTTGCGCGCCGTGGTCGCGGCCCGGCGGCGGACCTTCAGCCCGCCGGGCAGGATGCCCTCGCGGGACATGCCGCGCGAGACGCAGGCCTGCATGACCCGCCAGATCTCCAGCAGGCCCGCGCGGATCTCCTCCTCGGTCCGCCAGGCCTTCTCGTTCTCCAGCATCAGCGAGGAGATCGACAGTCCTGTCTCGCGGGCCATCCGCAGCATCTCGTCGCCGGAGCGGAACGGGTACTTCAGCACGGTGTCGTCAAGCTTGATCCGGTCCTCGCCGACCGCGTCCTCGTCCACCACGAACCCGCCGCCGACCGAGTAGTAGGTCTTCTCCAGCAGCGGCGCGCCCGTCTCGTCGTACGCGAAGAGGGTCATGCCGTTGGCGTGGTACGGCAGCGAACGGCGGCGGTGCAGGATGAGCTGGGTGGGCTCGTCGAAGGCGATCTCGTGCGCGTCGTCTATGTCCGTGCCCAGCAGCCGCAGCCGGCCGCTGCGGCGGATCCGCTCCACCTGGTCGTCGGCCGTCTCCACGTCCACGGTCCGCGGGGAGTGCCCCTCCAGCCCCAGCAGCACCGCCTTCGGCGTGCCGTGGCCGTGGCCGGTGGCGCCCAGCGAACCGAAGAGCTCGGCGCGCACGGACGCGGTCTGGGCGAGGACACCGTCCTTCTTCAGCCGGTTCACGAACATCCGGGCGGCGCGCATCGGGCCGACCGTGTGGGAGGAGGAGGGACCGATACCGATGGAGAAGAGGTCGAAGACGGAGATGGCCACGGTTGCGGACTCCTATGTCTGCTCGTGGGTGGGAGGAGGGGCAGCTGGGGGGGATGTGCGGATTTTGTCCGACAGACGAGCTTAGCGCGGGCGGACGAACGCCTCGCCGGCCGGAGGGCGACTTACGGAGGTCGGGCGGATGGCGGAGCGCCCACCCAGGGCTCCGGTCATGAGAAGGGCCCGGCCCTGGGAAACCAAGGCCGGGCCCCCTCCGCCTGGTGCTCTCAGCGGGACGCGAGCGTCGGGTACAGCGGGTGCTTCGCGGCCAGGGCCGAGACCCGGGCCTTGAGGGCCTCGCCGTCGTAGGACGGCTTGAGGGCCTCCGCGATCACGTCGGCGACCTCGGTGAAGTCCTCGGCCTGGAACCCGCGGGTGGCCAGGGCCGGCGTACCGATCCGCAGACCCGAGGTGACCATCGGCGGCCGCGGGTCGTTCGGGATCGCGTTGCGGTTGACCGTGATGCCGATCTCGTGGAGCCGGTCCTCGGCCTGCTGGCCGTCCAGCTCGGAGTTGCGCAGGTCGACCAGGACCAGGTGCACGTCGGTGCCGCCGGACAGCACGTCCACGCCCACGGCCTTGACGTCGTCCTGGACCAGGCGCTCGGCGATGATCCGCGCGCCGGCCAGGGTGCGCTCCTGGCGCTCCTTGAACTCGGGCGAGGCGGCCACCTTGAACGAGACCGCCTTGGCGGCGATCACGTGCTCCAGCGGACCACCCTGCTGACCGGGGAAGACAGCGGAGTTGATCTTCTTGGCCAGCTCCTGGGTGGAGAGGATCACGCCACCGCGCGGACCGCCGAGGGTCTTGTGCGTGGTGGTGGTCACGACGTGGGCGTGCGGCACCGGGTTCGGGTGCAGGCCCGCGGCGACCAGGCCCGCGAAGTGGGCCATGTCCACCATCAGGTACGCGCCGACCTCGTCGGCGATCCGGCGGAACGCGGCGAAGTCCAGCTGGCGGGGGTACGCCGACCAGCCGGCCACGATCAGCTGCGGCTTGGACTCCTTGGCCAGGCGCTCGACCTCGGCCATGTCGACCTGGCCGTCCTCGCCGACGTGGTACGGGACCACGTTGTAGAGCTTGCCGGAGAAGTTGATCTTCATGCCGTGGGTCAGGTGCCCGCCGTGGGCCAGGTTCAGGCCCATGATCGTGTCGCCCGGCTTCAGCAGCGCGAACATCGCGGCGGCGTTCGCCTGCGCACCCGAGTGGGGCTGCACGTTGGCGGCCTCGGCACCGAAGAGGGCCTTGATCCGGTCGATCGCGATCTGCTCGACCACGTCGACGTGCTCGCAGCCACCGTAGTAGCGGCGGCCCGGGTAGCCCTCGGCGTACTTGTTGGTCAGGACCGAGCCCTGGGCCTCCATGACGGCGACCGGAGCGAAGTTCTCCGACGCGATCATCTCCAGGGTGGACTGCTGGCGCACGAGCTCGGCGTCGACGGCGGCGGCGACGTCCGGGTCCAGCTCGTGCAGAGGGGTGTTCAGCACAGACATCTTCTATCCCTCGGGTCTCGGCTGGGTCAGCCGGCGGAGAAGGCGGTGTACTCGTCGGCGGAGAGCAGCTCGTCCGGCTCGCCCGTGATCTTGACCTTGAACAGCCAGCCACCCTCGAACGGGGCGGTGTTCACCAGGGACGGGTCGTCCACGACGTCCTGGTTGGCCTCGACGACCTCGCCCGTGACGGGGGCGTACAGGTCGCTCACGGACTTGGTGGACTCCAGCTCGCCACAGGTCTCGCCGGCCGTGACGGTGTCGCCCGCCTCGGGGAGCTGGGCGTAGACGACGTCACCGAGCGCGTTGGCGGCGAACTCCGTGATGCCGACCGTGGCGACGCCGTCACCGTCGACGGCCGTGACCCACTCGTGTTCCTTGGTGTAACGCAGCTGCTGGGGGTTGCTCATGACCTGATTCTCCTGGATACGGGGGAGTGCTGATGAACGGTGGTCTTGCGGAGTGAGACGGGTCCCGGTGGGGAGATCGTCACTTCTGCCGCTTGTAGAAGGGCAGAGCGACGACCTCGTACGGCTCATGCGTACCGCGAATGTCCACGCCGACGCCGGAGGTGCCCGGCGCGGCGAACGCCGCGTCCACGTACGCCATCGCGATCGGCTTGCCGAGCGTGGGGGAGGGGGCGCCGGAGGTGACCTCGCCGATCACCTTCCCGTCGGCGACGACGGAGAAGCCGGCGCGCGGGACGCGGCGGCCCTCGGCGATCAGCCCGACGAGCTTGCGCGGGGCCTGTGCGGCGGCCTTCTCGGCGGCGGCCTCCAGGGCGGCGCGGCCGACGAAGTCGCCTTCCTTCTCGAACTTCACGACCCGGCCGAGCCCCGCGTCGAACGGGGTCAGCGCGGTGGTGAGCTCGTGCCCGTACAGCGGCATGCCCGCCTCCAGGCGCAGCGTGTCGCGGCAGGACAGACCGCACGGGACCAGGCCGACGCCCTCGCCCGCCTTGGTCAGCGCCTCCCAGAGCTGGACGGCGTGCTCGGGCCGGACGAACAGCTCGAAGCCGTCCTCGCCGGTGTAGCCGGTGCGCGCGATCAGGGCGGGCACGCCGGCCACGGTGCCGGGCAGGCCGGCGTAGTACTTCAGGCCGTCCAGGTCGGCGTCCGTCAGCCGGGACAGGATGCCGGGGGACTCCGGGCCCTGGACGGCGATCAGCGCGTAGGCGTCGCGGTCGTCGCGGACCTCGGCGTCGAAGCCGGCCGCGCGGGCGGTCAGGGCGTCCAGGACCACCTGGGCGTTGGAGGCGTTGGCGACGACCATGTACTCGGTCTCGCCCAGGCGGTAGACGATCAGGTCGTCCAGGATGCCGCCGTCCTCCTGGCAGATGTGCGTGTAGCGGGCGCGGCCCACGCCGACGGTGGAGATGTTGCCGACCAGGGCGTAGTCGAGGGCCTTGACGGCCTCCGGGCCGTGGACGGTGATCTCACCCATGTGGGAGAGGTCGAACAGGCCGGCCTTGGTCCGTACGGCGTTGTGCTCGTCGCGCTCGCTGGCGTACCGCAGCGGCATGTCCCAGCCCGCGAAGTCGGTCATCGTCGCACCGAGCGAGCGGTGCAGCGCGTCGAGGGCGGTCAGACGGAGGGCATTGCTCATGGGTGCGGCTCCCAGGTCCCAGGGCATCGGCATGACATGACGAGGACGATCCTCCCCATCTGTCATGGAACCTGAGAGGTTCGCCGGGAACGTGCAGAACGTGTCTCGTGTTCCCGGCTTGCACCTTGGGTGGAGCCGCGACGACGCGGCCCGCTTTTCAGATCTGCCTCATCCACGCGGTACGGGGCCTGAGAGATTCAAGGGAGGTACTTGCTCCTTCGGCGCCCGGACCTGATGGGGTCCCGGGACTCTCCCGCGCGGATTCAAGCGGCCGGTATGCAGTTGGTGTCCAGTTGGCGCACATCATGCCACGCGACCCGGGCGAATGGGGGGCCGGGCCCGAAAGTGAGTACGGACCGGAACCGGGTTCGTCGGATTACCGTCTCTTTACACTCAGTGGGCATGGGGTCCTGGTGGCCCGCCCCCAGCTACCGCTGGGAGGTACCCCCGGGGGAGGCGAACATCGTGTGGAGATTCGGAGCCGCTGAGGCTCGGCCGGCCGCGGCGGGCGGTGTCCCGGCCCAGGCGGGGCCGGTACGGACCCCCGCCGGGCCGGGACCCGTGGCGCGGCCGTGGCGGCCGAGGGCGGCCGCGGGCGCCGTGGTGCGGGACCTGCGGGGGCGGGCCGGGGGGCCGACGGTGCTGAGTTTCGCCGCGGGCGACGTGGTCGTGGTCTCCGGCCTGCCGGGCGGCGGCAAGTCCACGCTGATCGCGCGGGCGGCCCCGGCCGGGGGGAGCATCGACTCCCAGGACGTCCGGGAGCGGTGGGAGCGGAGCATGCCGGCGTGGCTGCCGTACGCCGTCTACCGGCCGGCGGTCCGGGTCGCGCACTACTGGGGGCTGTGGCGGGCGCTGGCCTCGGGGGCCCCACTGGTCGTGCACGACTGCGGCACCCAGGCGTGGGTGCGGGCCGTCCTGGCCCGGGCCGCGCGGCGGCGGGGCCGGTCCCTGCACCTGCTGCTGCTCGACGCCAGCCCGGCGGAGGCGCTGGCGGGGCAGGCCGCGCGGGGGCGGGGCGTCTCGGCGTACGCCTTCGCCCGCCATCGCAGGGCGGCGGCCCGCCTGATCAGAGCGGCCGAGTCCGGGCACCTCCCGCCCGGCTGCACCACAGCAGTCCTCCTGGACCGCCCCTCCGCCACCAGCCTCCAGGGCATCACCTTCCACCCGTAGCCCGGGCCGGAGCCCCGGCCAGGGGCGCGAGGAACCGCGCGGCCAGCCACCCCACGGCCCGCGGCCGAGGTGGGGGCGCCTGCCCCCTGTCGGAGCCGCCGCCAGGGGCGCGGGGAACTGCGCGCCCGGCCCGCCACGGCCTGCGGCCGACGTCCGGGGGCCCGCCGCCCCGTCCCCGGCCTCAGGCCGCCCCCGGTTGCTCGCGCAGTTCCCCGCGCCCCTGGAAGGGGTGGGTGTGCCCCGTCGGTCGGGTGCGGGCCGTCGGTGGTTGCTCGCGCAGTTCCTCGCGCCCCTTGCGGGGGCCGGGCCAGCTGTTTCCCGGCCCCCCGGGATGGCTACGCTCGGGTCACGGTACGAGAGAAGGGCACCGCGGATGTACGGCGATACCAGTGGATGGCCGGTCAACGAGTTGGAGGAGACGCTGGCGGCGGCGTTGGGGCACCAGGATGCGGGGGCCCGGATCCTGGAGGTGCTGGGGCGCAGCCACGTCTGGGTGCCGCTGCCGGCCGGTGGCTCCCCGGACGCGCCCGGGGGCCTGACCCTCCCGACCATGGACATCGGCGGAGCCGCGTACGTCCCGGTCTACAGCAGCGAGGCCCAGTTCCTGGCCTGCGTCGGACCCGGCATGGACCGTACCGTCGCCCCGGCGGTGGAGTTCGCCCGCGGCCTGCCCCCGCAGCTCGGCATCGCCGTGAACCCCGAGGGCGCCGTCGGCGTCCCGCTGCCCCCGCCCGCCGTCGCGGAGCTCTGCCGCACCGGCCGCACCCCCCTGGACGGCCCCGCCACCGGCGGCCGCGTCCGCCTCTACGAGCCCGACTGGCAGGACGACCCGGTCGACTTCCTGGCCGCCGCCGCCGAGGAGTTCCGTGCCACCGGCGTGGTGGCCGCCGCCCACCGCTGCCTGGCCAGCGTCGAGGGCGGCGCGCCCGAGCTCTACATCGGTGTCCGCCTGCTGGGTTTCGAGCCCGACATGCGGAACGCCCCGATGGAGGCGCTCGGCCGGGCCCTGGGCCGCGTCCAGCCGCCCTGGCCCGTGCAGTTGATCCTCCTCGACGCCACCGAGGACCCGGTGGCCGACTGGCTCGCGACGCGCGTGCGCCCGTTCCACCTCCCGTAGGTCCGCCCGGGGCGGGTCCGCATAAGCTGTTTCCATTCCCGGCCGCGTCCCCGGCCGGGCCACGCGTGGACGACGGCGGAAGAGGGGTTCCGGGTGAGTGCGTCAGGCACGGCCGCAGCAGGGCAGGTCGAGCACATGCTGCGCCAGGTTACGCCCGGGCGCTACGACAGCTACGAGTCGCTGCTGCACGCCCTGACCGAGGGACGGCTGTGGATGCTGCTCTGGCACGGCCAGCCCGGCTCCGGCGACGCCCAGTACGGCGGCATGGAGGTCGACGGCCTCGGCTACGCCCCCTGCGTGACCTCCCCCCAGGAGCTCGCCGCCAGCGGCTGGAACCGCGCCTACGAGGTCGTCACCGGCCGCGAGATCGCCCGCTCCCTCTACCCCGACCGCTGGGGCCTGTGGCTCAACCCGCATGCCCCCAACGGCGGCGTCGGCATCCCCTGGGCGGACCTGCGCCGGGTCGCCGCCGGCCTCGACCGCATGCCGGCCGGCCCGCTGCGGCTGTCGGAGCCGGCCCTGGAGCTGCCGCAGTTCTACGGGCTGCTCACCCAGCACGCCCACCGCACCCCGGCCGTGCGCGCGCTGCGCCGCTGCTGGGTGCAGCCGGCCGTCGGGACCGCGTACCTGGCCGTCGGCCTGGACCTGTACGACACCTCCCCGCAGGCTCTGGAGTCGGTGCGCGAGATGATGCACCGGTCGGTGTCCGCCGTGCCCGAGGGCGTCCCGGTGTGCACGGTGGCCCTCGCCGACGAGCACGACCCGGTGGCCATGTGGCTGCGCACCCAGACCCGGTCCTTCTACGACCGCGAGGGCTCCGCCCCCACCTACTGAACCCCTGAGGGCCTCGTCCACCCCCTGGGACCCCGTTTCCCGAAGGCCGCACGGAACCCCGTTCCGTGCGGCCTTCGCCTTGTCCGGATTTAGTCCCTCTCGGATGCCCAAAGTGCATGCAGGCGGGGTCAGTTGGGCATGATGTCCGGTTCCGTACCGAACGGACGGTCTTGCTCCGCTCAGCCGTGATCGAAGTTCGGATAACGGGAACCGGGCCCTCACATCACGGTTGCGCATCCATTCATCTGCGGGTCTGGCGGCTGATCGAGCGCCCGATGAAGACTCCCCCACCAAGAGCAGCTCAGTCCCGCTCTTCGCGGTTCGTCAACCGCATTTCCGCACCGCGCCACTCCGCTGCACCGCACTGCTGCACAGCCCTACGCACCACACGCACCCGTACCGCTGCACAGCCCTACGCACCGCACGTTCCACGCACTGCACCGCTCTACGCACCGCACCAACGCCGCTACCGCGGCGGCATGGGCCGACCACCCGTCGGCCGAGAGGGGTCCCCACCACGATGACGGCACCACTGCACGACACGAGCGCGGCCGAAACGGCCGCCGTCGACGTCGCGGCCGATGTCCCGCAGAAGGCGATCGAGGGCAGATCGCCCTGGAAGATCGCCTGGACGCGCCTGAAACGGGACAAGGTGGCGCTCGCCGGCGGAGTCGTCGTCCTGCTGCTCGTCCTCGTCGCGATCTTCGCGCCGCTGATCGTGAACGCCTTCGGCCACCCGCCGGAGGAGCTGCACGAGGACATGATCGACCCGCTGCTGGGCCTGCCCACGGGCGACTGGGGCGGCATGAGCGGCGACTTCCTGCTCGGCGTCGAACCGGTCAACGGACGCGACGTCTTCAGCCGGATCGTCTACGGCGCCCGGATCTCGCTCCTGGTGGCCTTCCTGTCCGCCTTCGTGGCGGTCAGCCTCGGCACCGTCTTCGGCATCATGGCCGGCTACTTCGGCGGCTGGGTCGACGCGGCCATCAGCCGCGTCATGGACCTGCTGCTCGCCTTCCCCCAGCTGCTGTTCATCATCGCCCTGGTGTCCGTCGTCCCGGGCGAGCTGTGGGGGTTCGAGGGTTCGGGCCTGCGCATCGCCGTGCTGGTCTGCGTCATCGGCTTCTTCGGCTGGCCCTACATCGGCCGGATCGTCCGCGGCCAGACGCTCTCCCTGCGGGAGCGCGAGTACGTCGAGGCGGCCCGCAGCCTGGGTGCCGGGCGGACGTACATCCTCTTCCGGGAACTGCTTCCCAACCTCGTGGCCCCGATCACCGTCTACTCGACGCTGATGATCCCCACCAATGTGCTCACCGAGGCCGCCCTCAGCTTCCTCGGTGTCGGCGTCAAGCCGCCCACCCCCTCGTGGGGCGAGAGCCTCGCCACCGCGGTGCGTACCTACCAGGACGACCCGCTGTTCATGATCTTCCCCGGCGTGGCCATCTTCATCACGGTCCTGGCCTTCAACCTCTTCGGCGACGGCGTCCGTGACGCCCTGGACCCCAAGGGATCCCGCTGACGCGCCCGGCGCGCGACACGCCGTAGCCGCAGGACCACGCACCACCGCAAGAACCGGAAAACCGGCCGCTGGGGCCGGAATCACCACGGAGGTTGCTCGCATCGTGACTGTTCACCGCTCGACGAAGCGCAGACTGGCCGGCGCCACGGCCGTCGTGCTCGCCGCCATGCTGACGGCAACCGCCTGTGGCGGTAACGACGACGGGAAGAAGGACGGCGAGGCCAAGAGCTCGGCCACCGGCTTCAACGCCGGTATCGACAAGGTCTCCAACCCGTCCGACAAGAAGGGCGGCGAGCTGAAGTTCGTCGGTACCCAGGACGCCGACTCGTGGGACCCGCAGCGCGGTTACTACGGCTTCATGTGGGACTTCGCCCGCTACTACACCCGGCAGCTGGTCAGCTTCAAGCCGGCCCCGGGCTCCGGAAGCGTCGAGCTGGTCCCCGACCTGGCGGCCGGCAAGGCGGAGATCTCCGACGGCGGCAAGGTCTACAAGTACACCCTGAAGGACAACGTGACCTGGGAGGACGGTTCGCCGATCACCGCCCAGGACATCAAGTACGGCATCGAGCGCACCTGGGCCCAGGACGTCATCGCCGGTGGCCCGGTCTACCTCCAGCAGACCCTCGACCCGGACAAGACCTACCCGGGCCCGTACAAGGACACCGCCCCGGACAAGCTCGGCCTGCAGGCGATCGAGACCCCGGACGCGAAGACGATCATCTTCAAGCTGCCCAAGCCCAACGGTGACTTCGAGCAGATGCTCGCCATGCCGGCCGCCAGCCCGGTCAAGGCCGACAAGGACACCGCGGCCAAGTACGGCCTGAAGCCGTTCTCCAGCGGCCCGTACAAGATCGACTCGTACGAGCCGAAGCAGAGCATGAAGCTCTCCCGCAACCCCAGCTGGAAGCCCGAGTCGGACCCGATCCGCAAGGCGCTGCCGGACACCATCTCGGTCACCTTCATGTCGAACGCCGACGACATGGACAAGCGCCTGATGAACGGGGAGTTCGACCTCGACATCAACGCCACCGGCATCGGCCAGGCCGCCCGCGCCACCGCGCTGCGCGACCACAAGGCCAACCTGGACAACGGCCAGACCGGCTTCATCCGCTACGCCGTGTTCCCGCAGACCGTCGCCCCGTTCGACAACGTCGACTGCCGCAAGGCCGTCATCTACGCGGCCGACAAGAAGTCCCTGCAGACCGCCCGCGGCGGCCCGCAGGCCGGTGGTGACATCGCCCCGAACATGCTCCCGCTGGGCATCAAGGGCTCCGACGCCAAGTACGACCCGTACGGCGCGCTGCAGAACGACGGCAAGCCGAACCTGGACAAGGCCAAGGAGCACCTGGCCAAGTGCGGCCAGCCGAACGGCTTCAAGACCACCATCGCGGTCCGCAACAACAAGCCGGTCGAGGTCGCGACCGCCGTCTCGCTCCAGAACGCCCTGAAGCAGGTCGGCATCGACGCCCAGATCGACCAGTTCGACGGCGCCCAGACCTCCGGCATCATCGGCTCGCCGAAGGTGGTCAAGGACAAGGGCTACGGCATCATCATCATGGGCTGGGGCGCCGACTTCCCGACCGGGCAGGGCTTCTCCCAGCCGCTGGTCGACGGCCGCTTCATCCAGCAGAGCGGTAACAACAACTTCTCCGAGCTGAACGACCCGGCGATCAACAAGCTGTTCGACGACGCGATCGCCGAGACCGACCCGAACAAGGCCGGCGAGATCTACAAGCAGATGAACCAGAAGGTCTCGGAGGCGGCGGTCTACCTGCCCTTCGTCTACGACAAGACCATCACCTGGCGCTCGACCCGGCTCACCAACGCGTACACCACCGACGCGTACAACGGCCGGTACGACTACGCCTCCCTGGGCGTCGTCAAGTAACCCCCCAGCTCCGACTCACGTTCCAGTGCCACACCCGCTAGGCACGAAGGGCAGGTGATGGCCGCGACGGCGGGCCGGGCCCCCACACGGGCGCCCGGCCCACCGCCAGGCCGAACGCAGTGCTTGCATATCTCCTCCGGCGGCTGTTCGCCGTCATCGCGATGCTGTTGGTCATCACGCTGGTGACCTTCGGAATCTTCTTCCTCTTCCCCAAGATGATCGGTGCCGACCCCGCGCTGTACTTCGTGGGCAAGCAGTCGGACCCGGCGGCCATCGAGGGCATCCGGCAGAAGATGGGTCTCAACGACCCGGTCCTCATCCAGTTCGGGAAGTTCGTCGTCGGGCTGGTGGCCGGCCGTACCTACGCCAACGGCACGGACGTCACGCACTGCGCCGCACCCTGCTTCGGCTACTCCTTCAAGACCGAGCAGGAGGTCTTCCCCCTGCTGCTCGACTGGCTGCCGGTGACCCTCTCCCTCGCCCTCGGCGCGGTGATCCTGTGGGTGATCGGCGGTGTCTGCACCGGTGTCGTCTCCGCCCTCAAGCGGGGCACCCCGGTGGACCGCACGGCCATGGGCATCGCCCTCGCCGGCGTCTCGCTCCCCATCTACTTCACCGGCATGCTGTTCATCGCGGTCTTCTCGGACGGCCTCGGCTGGTTCGGACGGCCCGAGGCGGAATTCGCGGCCGACCCGGTCAAGTGGTTCAACGGCATGATCCTGCCGTGGTTCTCGCTGGCCTTCCTGTACGCCGCGATGTACGCCCGGCTGACCCGCGCCACCATGCTGGAGGTCCTCAGCGAGGACTACATCCGCACCGCCCGCGCCAAGGGCCTGCGCGAGCCGGTGGTCATCGGCAAGCACGCGATGCGGTCCACGATGACCCCCATCCTCACCGTGCTCGGCCTGGACCTCGGCGCCCTGCTCGGCGGTGCCGTGCTCACCGAGTACACGTTCTCCCTGCACGGCCTCGGCTACAACGCGGTCACCGCCATCAGCGACCACGACCTGCCGGTCATCCTCGGCGTCACGCTCATCTCGGCGTTCTTCGTCGTCGTGGCCAACCTCGTCGTGGACCTCCTGTACGCGGTGATCGACCCCCGAGTGAGGCTCTCATGAGCGACCTGACCACCACCGGCGCCGGCGCCCTCAACGAGCCGGTCGGCGGCCGGCCCGGCACCGCCTTCCTGGAGGTCCGCGACCTCAAGGTGCACTTCCCGACCGACGACGGCCTGGTGAAGTCCGTCGACGGGCTCACCTTCTCGCTGGAGAAGGGCAAGACCCTCGGCATCGTCGGCGAGTCCGGCTCCGGCAAGTCCGTCACCTCCCTCGGCATCATGGGCCTGCACCGGGTCGGCCAGTACGGCCGCCAGCGGGCCCGGATCAGCGGCGAGATCTGGCTGGACGGCAAGGAGCTGCTCCAGGCGCCCGAGGACGAGGTACGGCGCCTGCGCGGCCGTGAGATCGCCATGATCTTCCAGGACCCGCTCAGCGCCCTGCACCCGTACTTCACCATCGGGCAGCAGATCGTCGAGGCGTACCGGATGCACCACGACGTCGACAAGAAGACGGCCCGCACCCGCGCCGTCGAGATGCTCGACCGGGTCGGCATCCCCGAGCCCGGCAAGCGCGTCGACGCCTACCCGCACGAGTTCTCCGGCGGTATGCGCCAGCGCGCGATGATCGCGATGGCGCTGGTCAACAACCCCGAGCTGCTCATCGCGGACGAGCCGACCACCGCCCTGGACGTCACCGTCCAGGCGCAGATCCTGGACCTGATCCGGGACCTGCAGAAGGAGTTCGGCTCCGCGGTCATCATGATCACGCACGACCTGGGCGTCGTCGCCGAGATGGCCGACGACATCCTGGTCATGTACGGCGGCCGGTGCGTCGAGCGCGGCTCGGCCGAGAAGGTCTTCTACGAGCCCCGCCACCCCTACACCTGGGGCCTGCTCGGCTCGATGCCCCGCATCGACCGCGACCAGACCGACCGCCTCATCCCGGTCAAGGGCTCCCCGCCCAGCCTGATCAACATCCCCAGCGGCTGTGCCTTCCACCCGCGCTGCCCGTACGCCGACGTCCCCAAGGGCGGCATCACCCGCACCCAGCGGCCCGAGCTGACGCTCGTCGACGCGGGCGGGGGCGGGGAGCAGCACTGGTCCGCCTGCCACATGTCGCAGGAGGAGCGGACCCGGATCTGGACCGAAGAGATTGCGCCGAAGCTGTGACCGACATGAACAAGACGGCCGCGGCCGTACCCGCCCAGGCGGTGGACTCCCCGGAACCGCTGCTGAAGGTCACCGGCCTGACCAAGCACTTCCCCGTCAACAAGGGGCTGCTGCGCCGCCAGGTCGGGGCGGTCAAGGCCGTCGACGGCATCGACTTCGACGTCCGCCGCGGTGAGACCCTCGGTGTCGTGGGCGAGTCGGGCTGCGGCAAGTCCACGATGGGCCGGCTGATCACGCGCCTGCTGGAGCCGACGGGCGGCAAGGTCGAGTTCGAGGGCAAGGACATCACGCACCTCGGGGTGGCGGCCATGCGCCCGCTCCGCCGGGACGTGCAGATGATCTTCCAGGACCCGTACGGCTCGCTGAACCCGCGGCACACGGTCGGCACGATCGTGGGCGCCCCGTTCAAGCTCCAGGGCGTGCAGCCGGAGGGCGGCATCAAGGCGGAGGTCCAGCGGCTGCTGTCGCTGGTGGGTCTGAACCCCGAGCACTACAACCGCTACCCCCACGAGTTCTCCGGCGGCCAGCGCCAGCGCATCGGCATCGCCCGGGCCCTCGCGCTCAAGCCGAAGCTGGTGGTGGCGGACGAGCCGGTCTCGGCCCTGGACGTGTCGATCCAGGCCCAGGTGGTCAACCTGCTGGACGACCTCCAGGAGGAGCTCGGCCTCACGTACGTGATCATCGCGCACGACCTGTCGGTCATCCGGCACGTCTCGGACCGCATCGCCGTGATGTACCTGGGCAAGATCGTCGAGCTGACCGACCGCAAGTCGCTCTACGACACCCCCATGCACCCGTACACCAACGCCCTGATGTCGGCGGTGCCGGTGCCGGACCCGCGCCGCCGGGGCGTGAAGACGGGCCGCATCCTGCTCAAGGGCGACGTCCCGTCCCCGCTGTCGCCGCCGTCGGGCTGCCGCTTCCACACGCGCTGCTGGAAGGCGACCCAGATCTGCGCGACGAAGGAGCCGCCGCTGGCGGCCCTCAAGCCGGGGCACCAGGTGGCCTGCCACCACCCGGAGAACGGCACCGACCAGGCCCCCGGCGACCAGCCCCTGCCGGGCGCCGCGGACGCCAAGGCCACCCCGACGGCCTGATCCCGGCCGTCACCCGCCCCCGCCGCCCGGCCGGGACCCTCAGGTCCCCGGCCGGGCGCGCCGGTTCCCGGCCGGGGCACGGGTGCCCCGGGAGCCTGGTGGGGCCGGGGGACGGGACACAATGGGCCGGTGCTCCACGATCTCTTCCCGCCCGAAATCCAGCACGCGCTGGACCTCGCGGGCATCTTCGTCTTCGCCACCGCCGGCGCCCTGCTGGCCGTCCGCAAGAACTTCGACGTCTTCGGCATCGCCGTCCTCGCGCTGGTCACGGCCCTCGGGGGCGGCCTCTTCCGCGACCTGGTCATCGGCGCGGTCCCCCCGGCGGCCTTCGGCGAACTCAGCTTCTTCGTCACGCCCCTGGTCGCCGCCGCGATCGTCTTCTTCCTGCACCCCGAGGTCGCCCGCATCAACCGGCTGATCAACGTCCTGGACGCCGCCGGCCTCGCCCTCTTCTCGGTGACCGGTACGACCAAGGCCTACGAGTACGGCCTCGGCCTGACCGCCTCCGCCGCGCTCGGCGTGGCCACGGCCGTCGGCGGCGGCGTCCTGCGCGACGTCCTGGTCAACGAGGTCCCCTCCCTCCTTCGCGACCGCGAGATGTACGCGGTCCCCGCCCTGGTCGGGGCCACCCTGGTGGCGGTCTTCCTCGGCATGGGCATGCTCACGCCGCTGACCAGCGGCCTCGCCGTCGTCACCACCTTCGTCCTGCGCCTGCTGGCCATGCGCTTCCACTGGCGCGCCCCGCTGGCCTGGAACCGCCGCTCCTCGGTGGCGGAGGAGCCGTGACCCACACCTGAACGAAAAAGCTACCGCTTAGTAGCCTGAGGGTGTACTTTCGAGCCATGTCACACGCAGCGGCCCACGCCCTCATCGGCGACAGCGAATTCGACCGGGACACCTCCGTCATCCCGCGCGCGGGCGAGCCCGGCGTGTACGACGCGGAGCTCTCCGCCGGCTGGACGATCATCGCCGCAGTCAACGGCGGCTACCTGCTGGCCCTGGTCGGCCGGGCCCTGTCCGCGGCCCTGCCGCACCCGGACCCGTTCACCGTCTCGGCGCACTACCTCAGCGCCTCGGTCCCCGGCCCGGCCGTGATCCGTACCGAGGTCGTCCGCACCGGCCGGACGCTCTCCACCGGCCAGGCCTCGCTGGTCCAGTTCGACGAGAACGGCGCCGAGGTCGAGCGCATCCGCGTGCTGGCCTCGTACGGCGACCTCGCGTCCCTGCCCGACGACGTGCGCACCACCGCGACCCCGCCGGCCATGCCCGCCTACGAGGACTGCCTCGCCGCGGACGCCGGACCCGCCCCGATCCCCGGCAGCTCCGAGATCGTCGACCGGCTGCGGCTGCGCCTGGACCCGGCGACCGCGGGCTGGGCCGTGGGCCGGCCCTCCGGCAAGGGCGAGATGCGGGCCTGGTTCGAGTTGGCCGACGGCCGCGACGCCGACCCGCTGTCCCTGCTCCTGGTGGTGGACGCGCTCCCGCCGACCGTGTTCGACCTGGGCCTGATGGGCTGGAGCCCGACCGTGGAGCTCACCACCCACATCCGCCACCGGCCCGCCCCCGGACCGCTGCGCGTCTCCATCACCACGCGGAACCTGGCCGGCGGCTTCCTGGAGGAGGACGCCGAGGTCTGGGACTCGACCGACCGCCTGGTCGCCCAGTCCCGCCAACTGGCCCGCGCCCCCCGCCCGGCCTGACCGCCAGACCGCACCTGCGGCCCGGGTGGCGCCCGGCGGCCCGGCGGCCTGCGGCCCCGGGGGCTTGTGGCGCCCCAGGGCCGCAGGTGCGGTCTGGCGGTCAGGCCGGGCGGGGGGCGCGGGCCAGTTGGCGGGAC
>NZ_RPRY01000051.1 GCF_003949795.1 Streptomyces sp. WAC06614 | reverse complement strand
CGTCCAGGCAGTCCTCGCCCTGGCCCGCCGACGGGTCAACGTCCTGTGGGCCCTGATACGTGACGGACGGTGCTACCAAGGCGAACTCCCCGTCACAACAACGGCTTGACAACGTCATTAGGAGGTGAGGTTCATCGGGACGGGACCTTTCCGGTACGGGTGGAGAGGAACGGCCCGGGAAACACCGAAGGCCGCCCCTCGGGCGGCCTTCGCGTCAAGTCTTTCGGGTACGCGCAGTCAGTGGGCCGCCGAGCGAGCGGTCCACCACCAGGTCAGGTGCGAAAGCGCGAACATGCTCCGACCCTAGCCCAGGTGGTGGCCCGGGGCGAAGCACCGTCCCGTAGGGTGAGCCGAATCATGGATTCCGCTTACTGGCACGCGGCCGGCACCCTCGCGCTCCTGCTGGCCCTCGCCGTCCTGGTCGGCTACGTCGTGCGCTACCGCCGCACCCCGCGCCGCGAGCGCCGCACGCTGCGCTTCTCCTGGTCCTGGCCGGTGGCCTGCGCGGCCCTGGCCGGCTGCGGGCTGGGGGCGTGCGCCACCGGCGGCGGCGTGCTGCTGGGGACCGACCCGTTCCGCGCGGTCGGGACGACCCTGGTCGCCGCGCTCGCCGCGGCCGCCCTGCTGCGCGCCCGCGGCGCGGACCGCGCGCACCGGCTGGTGCCCCCGGCGCTGGCGCTGGTCCTGGCCACCGCGCTGACCGGTGCGCTCGCGACGCCTTGAGCCGCTCTGAGAGACATCTGTCTCACCTGTTGAGCGCCGGGCCGGACAGGGTGCCGTGACGCCGTAATGTTTACGAGGTGACCGTGAACGCAGAAACCCAAGCCCCCGCCACCAAGGCGACCTGGCGAGACCTTCCCGCGGCGCAGCAGCCTGTGTACCCCGATGCCGAGGCTCTGCGCGCTGTCGTCGCGGACCTCGAGTCGTATCCTCCGCTGGTCTTCGCCGGCGAATGTGACCAGCTGCGCGCCCGTCTGGGAGCCGTCGCCCGGGGCGAGGCGTTCCTGCTCCAGGGCGGCGACTGCGCCGAGGCCTTCGACGCCGTGTCCGCCGACCACATCCGCGCCAAGCTGAAGACGCTGCTCCAGATGAGCGCCGTCCTCACCTACGCCGCCTCCGTCCCCGTGGTGAAGGTCGGCCGGATCGCCGGCCAGTACTCCAAGCCGCGCTCGAAGGACACCGAGACCCGCGACGGCGTCACCCTGCCGACCTACCGCGGCGACTCCGTCAACGGCTTCGCCTTCACCGAGGAGGCCCGGGTCCCGGACCCGGAGCGCCTGAAGCGGATGTACCACGCGTCCGCCTCGACGCTGAACCTGGTGCGCGCCTTCACCACCGGTGGTTACGCCGACCTGCGCCAGGTGCACGCCTGGAACCAGGACTTCGTGAAGTCCTCGCCCTCCGGTCAGCGCTACGAGCAGCTCGCCCGCGAGATCGACAACGCCCTGAACTTCATGAAGGCCTGTGGCACCGACCCGGCCGAGTTCAAGGCGGTGGAGTTCTACGCCTCCCACGAGGCCCTGCTGCTCGACTACGAGGGCGCGCTGACCCGCACCGACTCGCGGACCGGCCGGCTCTACGACACCTCCGGGCACATGGTGTGGATCGGTGAGCGCACCCGGCAGCTCGACCACGCGCACATCGAGTTCTGCTCGCAGATCGCCAACCCGATCGGCATCAAGCTCGGCCCGACCACCACGGTGGACGAGGCGCTGACCTACATCGACCGCCTGGACCCGCAGCGCGAGCCCGGCCGGCTGACGTTCGTCGTCCGCATGGGCGCCGACAAGGTCCGCGACAAGCTGCCCGAGCTGGTCGAGAAGGTCACCGCCTCCGGCGCGACCGTGGCCTGGGTGACGGACCCGATGCACGGCAACACCTTCGAGGCCGCCTCCGGCCACAAGACGCGCCGCTTCGACGACGTCCTGGACGAGGTCAAGGGCTTCTTCGAGGTGCACAAGGCCCTGGGCACCCACCCGGGCGGCATCCACGTCGAGCTGACCGGTGACGACGTCACCGAGTGCGTGGGCGGCGGCGACGAGATCTTCGTCGACGACTTGCACCAGCGCTACGAGACGGCCTGCGACCCGCGGCTCAACCGCAGCCAGTCGCTGGACCTGGCCTTCCTGGTGGCGGAGATGTACCGCGACCAGTAAGGATCACTCTGGGTGAACCTACGACGGTGGGGCGCGGATCGCTGTGATCCGCGCCCCATCGTCGTGTGCGGGACTTTTGGGGGAACCCCGGGACGGGTAGGGTTAGGTAAGCCTCACCGAACAGTCGGGGATGGCTCGGTCCGCTTCATTCCCGTCATTCCCGCAGGGAGGTGCCCCGCGTGTACGTCTGCTCCTGCTTCGCCGTGACCGACAAGCAGATCGCCGAGCACGCGGCCAACGGCGCGTGCACCCCGCGCCAGATCGCTTCGGCGACCAAGGCCGGCACCGACTGCGGTTCGTGCGTGCGGACCATCCAGGGTCTCCTCGGCCGCGGCACCTGCCCGCGCCGCGAGCTGCTGGAGAAGGGCCGGGCGGCCGCCACCGTCCTGGCTCCGGACGCCGCACTCACCCGGGCCGCCTGAGCCCCGTACGACGGACGGCCGTCAGCTCTCCGGCTGCTCGACCAGCTGCGCGATGTACAGCGGCTCGCCCAGGGTCTCGATCAGCTCCAGCTGGGTGTCGAGGTAGTCGATGTGGTGCTCCTCGTCCTCCAGGATCTCCTCGAACAACCGCGCAGAGGTGATGTCGCCCTTGCCGCGCATGACCTCGATCCCGCGCTTGAGCCGGTCGATCGCCTCCACCTCGACCTGCCGGTCGCACTGGAACATCTCCGTCAGCGTCTGGCCGATGCGGACCTGGAAGAGGCGCTGGTAGTTCGGCAGGCCGTCGAGCATCAGGATGCGCTCGGTGATCTTGTCCGCGTGCTTCATCTCGTCGATGGATTCTTCACGCGTGTACTTGGCGAGCTTCGTCCAGCCCTTGTTGTCCTGGATGCGGTAATGCAGCCAGTACTGGTTGATCGCCGTGAGCTCGCCGGTGAGCTGTTCGTTCAGGAACTCGAGAACCTCGGGGTCGCCCTGCATCGCGCAGGCTCCTTCCAAGCCAAGTGACCTATGACGGTGCGCGCATCCTTGCACCGCCGCCCAGGGGCGTCCAGTAAGTACCTCCTTAGTAGGAGTTGCCGGAATCGGTGGTCACGTGGTCATGACCACCCCTGCCCGTCTGTCACCATGGAGTCATGGGTCAGCCGGAAAGCCGGGAATCTCCGGGAGCAGCAGGAGCGCTGGAGCTTCCCCCGGGGCAGCGGCTCCAGCGGGGCTGGCCGGTCACCCATTACGGTCCCGTCCCCAAGTTCAAGCCGGACCGCTGGGAGTTCCGGGTGTTCGGGGCCACCGCCGACGGCGAGAAGCACTGCTGGAACCACGAGGAGTTCTCGGCCCTGCCGTTCACCTCGGTCGTCGCCGACCTGCACTGCGTGACCAAGTTCAGCATGGTGGGAGCCGAATGGGGCGGGGTCCTGGCCCGTACAATCCTCGCACTGGCGCCCCCCGCACCGCAGGCCACGCACGTGATGGTGTGGGCCGAGTACGGCTTCAGCTCCAACATGCGGTTGTCGGACTTCGCCGCCGAACGCACCGTTTTCGCCACCCACCAGGGCGGTGAACTGCTCACCGCCGAGCACGGGTTCCCGCTGCGGCTGGTCGTCCCGCACCTGTACGCGTGGAAGGGCCCGAAGTGGGTCCGCGGCGTCGAGTACATGACCGCCGACCGCCGCGGCTTCTGGGAGGAGCGCGGCTACCACAACATCGGCGACCCCTGGCGGGAACAGCGCTACTCCTACCAGGAGGAACCGGGCGACGGTCCGGAGATCTGAGAGCCCTGCGGGTCTCACCCGAACGGGTGCCGCAGCTCCTTCAGCAGCGCCACGTCCGCGGCGTGCCCCTCCGGCCCGCCCGGCGTCTCGATGACCAGCGGCACGCCCTCGGTCGCCGGGTGCGCGAACAGCTCCGCGAACGCCTCCCGCCCGATGTGGCCCCGGCCGATGTTCGCGTGCCGGTCCTTGTGGGCGCCCGCCGCCTCCTTCGAGTCGTTGGCGTGGATCAGCTTCAGCCGCCCCTCGCCCACCGAGCCCACCAGCAGGTCCAGCATCTTCTTGGTGCCGCCCGGCTCCGCCAGGTCGTGCCCGGCCGCGAAGACATGGCAGGTGTCCAGACAGATCCCCAGCCGGGGATGGGCGTCCAGGGCCTCGAAGTACGGTTCGAAGTCCCAGGTACGCGAGCACAGCGAGGAGCCCTGCCCGGCCGTGGACTCCAGCAGCAGCAGCGGGTCGTCCTCGTGCGTCAGCTCGTCCAGCAACGGCAGCAGGTGCTCCCTGACCTGCGCGAACGCCACCTCCCGGGATCGTCCGCCGGTCGCCGAGCCGGTGTGCACCACGACACCGAGCGCCCCGATCTCCCGGCCGCGGCGCAGCGAGTGGCGCAGCGACTCCACCGACCGCTCGACCGTCGCCGGGGTGTGCGAGCCGAAGTTGATCAGGTACGGCGCGTGCACGTACGCCGGGATCCCCGCCTCGGCGCACCCGGCGCGGAACTGCTCGTCCTGCGCGGGGTTGCCCGCCGGGGTGGCCCAGCCGCGCGGATTGGCCACGAAGACCTGGACGGTCTCGGCCCGCAGCTCCCGCGCGTACCCGAGCCCGACCTTGGCCAGCCCGCCCGCGACCGGCACGTGCCCGCCGACGGGGTTGCGCCGGCGCGCCCGCTCCTGGGCGGCCTGCTCCCGGATGTCCGCCACGGCCGCGCTCACAGGCCCTTGGTGCGCACGACGACCGTGCTGCCCTCGGGGGCGCTCTGGCCGCCCGGGACGGACTGGGTGTCCACGACGTTGCTGAACGAGAGGAACGGCCGCTCGACCTTCACCTTGAAGCCCGCGCCCTCCAGGATGCGCCGGGCGTCGTCGGCCTCCTTGCCGGTGACGTCCGGCACCGGCAGCAGCCGGGGGCCCTTGGAGACGGTCAGCACCACCGTGTCCCCGGGGGCGGCCTGGGCGCCGGCGCCGACCGACTGGTTGGCGACCGTCCCCGCCTTCTCCGGGGAGTTGACCTGGTCGGCGGCCAGTTCGACCTTCAGCCCGGCGCCCTCCAGCTGGGCCCTGGCCTGGTCCACCGGCTTGCCGAGCACGCTCGGCACCGGCACCGGCCGGCCCTTGCTGACCACGATCGCGACGGCCGTGTCGGGCGCCCTGCGGGTGCCCGGCTTGGGGTCGGTGCTGATCACCGAGCCCTGCGGGATGTCCTGGCTGAACGCCCGGTCGACCATGCCGGGCTCCAGCCCGGCCTTCTTCAGCTCCTGCTGGGCCTTGTCCAGCGGGAGGTTCTCCACCGAGGGGACGGTGACGACCTCGGGCCCGCGCGAGACGACGAGCACCACGCTCCCGTTCCCGCGGATCCGCTTCCCGCCGCCCGGCTCGGAGTCGATCACGGCCCCGCGCTCCACGGTGTCGCTGAACCGCTTCTCCACCCGCTTCACCCCGAGCCCGGCCGCCGAGAGCTGGCCGCGGGCCTGCTGCTCGGTCTTGCCGATCAGGTTCGGGACCTGGGTGAACTGCCCGACGCTGATGTACCAGACGCCGGTGCCCAGCCCCAGCAGGAGCAGCACCCCGGCCACGGCCAGGTACAGCCCGCGCGGCCGGGCCGGGCGGCCCGGGCGGCCCCGGCCCGGTCCGGGCCGGTCCGGCTGCGGGGGCTCGGGCGGCAGCTCCAGCCGCGAGGTGTGCTGCACCTCGGCGTCCCGGCGCACCCCGAGGGGTCGCGGGATCACCCCGGTGCGGTCCTCGGACGACGACCGCTCGGCCGCCCGGGCCTGCGGCGGTACGGCGTCCAGCTCGGCCTCGCTCAGCGCGGCCCGGGTCTCGCGGGCCAGCGCGAGCAGCGCCACCGCGTCGGACGGCCGCTGCTCCGGGGTGCGGGCGGCGGCCCCGGCGACCAGCCGGTCCAGCGCGGCGGGCAGGCCGGGCACGACGGCCGACGGCGGCGGTACGTCCTCGTGGAGGTGCTGGTAGAGCACCTGGGCCGGGGTCCCGCCCGAGTGCGGACGGGCGCCGGTCAGCATCTCGTAGAGCACGACCCCGCAGGCGTAGACGTCGACGCGGGTGTCGGCGGTGCCGCTCTCGATCTGCTCGGGGGCCAGGTAGGAGACGGTGCCGAGCACCGCGCCGGTGGTGCTGGTGACGGTGTCCACACTGCGCACCAGCCCGAAGTCGGCGACCTTGACCCGGCCGTCGTCCCCGATCAGCACGTTCTCCGGCTTCATGTCCCGGTGGACGAACCCGGCACGGTGGGCCGCACCGAGGGCGGCGAGCACCGGCTCCAGGATGTCGAGCGCCGCGCGCGGCTGGAGCGCGCCGCGCTCGCGCAGCACGTCGCGCAGGGTGCAGCCGGAGACGTACTCCATGGCGAGGTAGACGTAGGGCCCGTCGGTGCCCTGGTCGAACACGGCGACCACGTTGGGGTGGGCGAGCCGGGCCACGGACTTGGCCTCGCGGATGAACCGGTCGACGAAGGCCGCGTCGGCGGCCAGCGCCGGGTGCATGACCTTGACCGCCAGGACGCGGTCGAGGCGGGTGTCCACGGCCCGGTAGACCGTGGCCATGCCGCCGACCGCGATGCGGGCGTCGATGCGGTAGCGGTCGTCGAGCAGCTGCCCGACGAGCGGGTCATCCAGGGTCGTATCCACCCGGCGATTCTACGAGCGATGTCCTGGGCGGGGCCGGGGCGTCCAGGGTTGCAGCGCACCTGTGACGTGTACGGGGGCTCCGCCCCTGACCTGCGGGGGCGGAGCCCCCGGAGGTCAGGGCCTGGTCCCGGCCGGTTCAGAAGGCCGGGCGTTCCGGGTCGAGGGCGGGCATGCCCTCGGTGGGGGAGGAGGCTTCGGCGAAGCGCCGCATCGGGATGCGGCCGGCCCGGCGGGCCAGCCGGCCCGCCGTCACCGCGTCCCGCATCGCCGCGGCCATCAGCACCGGATCCTGCGCCCGCGTCACCGCCGAGGCCAGCATCACCGCCGAGCAGCCCAGCTCCATGGCCAGGGCCACGTCCGAGGCGGTGCCCGCCCCGGCGTCCAGGACCACCGGCACCCCGGCCCGCTCCACGATCAGCTCGAAGTTGTGCGGGTTGCGGATGCCCATGCCGGAGCCGATCGGGGAGCCCAGCGGCATGATCGCCGCGCAGCCCACGTCCTCCAGCTTGCGCGCCAGCACCGGATCGTCGTTCGTGTACGGCAGGACCACGAACCCGTCGTCCACCAGGACCTCCGCCGCGTCCAGCAGCTCCACGCCGTCCGGCAGCAGCGTCCGCTCGTCCGCCACCACCTCCAGCTTGATCCAGTTCGTGCCCAGCGCCTCCCGCGCGAGCCGCGCGGTCAGCACGGCCTCGCCCGCGGTGAAGCAGCCGGCCGTGTTCGGCAGGACCTGGATGTCCAGCCGGGACAGCACCGACAGGACCGAGCCCTGCACGGTCGGGTCCAGGCGGCGCATGGCCACCGTGGTGAGCTCCGTACCGGAGGCGACCAGGGCCCGTTCCAGGACGTCCAGGCTCGGGGCGCCGCCCGTGCCCATGACCAGCCGGGAGGAGAAGGTGCGTCCGCCCAGCTCGAAGAGGTCGTCGGCCATGGCTTCAGCCTCCCTGGACCGCGGTGAGGACCTCGACCCGGTCGCCGTCGCCGACCGGCGTGGCGGGCCACTGCCCGCGCGGGACCACCGTCTCGTTCAGGGCCGCGGCGACCCCGGACGGTGCGCTGGTGAGGGTGGCGACCACCGCGTCGAGGGTGGTGCCGGGGACGAGCTCGCGGGGCTCGCCGTTCACCGAGACCGTCATCGCGGTCATACCAGGGACTCCTCACGTGCGGCGGAGAAACGACGGGGGCTGAAGGGGCGGGCGATCTCGGGGAGTTCCCCGGTGGTGAGCACCTCGGCGAGCACCTCGCCGGTCAGCGGGGTCAGCAGCACCCCGTTGCGGTAGTGCCCGGTGGCCAGGTGCAGGCCCGGCAGTTCGGTCGGGCCGAGCAGCGGGGCGTTGTCGGGGGAGCCGGGGCGCAGGCCCGCGCGGGTCTCGGTGAGCGGGAGTTCGGTGATGCCGGGCACCAGCTCGTGCGCGTCGCGCAGCAGTTCGTAGACCCCGCCGGCGGTGACCGTGGTGTCCCAGCCCAGCTCCTCGCTGGTGGCGCCGAGGACCAGCTCGCCGTTCTCCCGCGGCACGAGGTAGACGTGGCTGCCGCGGACGACCGCCCGGACCGTACGGGACAGGAACGGCCGGTACGCGGGCGGCACCGCCAGGCGCAGGACCTGGCCCTTGACCGGCCGGACCGGCGGGACGGCGCCCGGCGGCAGGCCGGGCAGCCGGCCGCTGAGGCTGCCGGCCGCGAGGACGACCTGGCCGGCGGCGAGCGGGGTGCCGTCCTCCAGGACGGCGCCGGTGGCCCGGTCGGCGGTGACGGTCAGCCGCTCGGCCCGGCAGCGGTGGACCGCGACCCCGGCCCGTTCGCAGGCGGCGAGCAGGGCCGCCGCGAGCCGGCGGGGATCGGCCTGGTGGTCGCCGTCGACCCGCAGACCGCCGCGGACGCCCGGAGCCAGCATCGGCTCCAGGCGACGGCACTCGCGGCCGGTCAGCCACTGCGAGTCCAGTCCGCTGCGGCGCTGGAGGGCGTGCAGCTCGCGCAGGTGCAGGCGGTCGTCGGCGTCGAGGGCGACCGCGAGGGTGCCGCACGGGCGGTAGCCGATGTCCAGGCCGCCGCTGGCCTCGCGCAGTTCGGCCGCGAAGTCCGGGTAGCGCTCCGCCGAGGCGAGGTTGAGGCCGAGCAGGGTCTCCTCGCCGTAGTGCAGTTCGGTGACGGCGGCCAGCATGCCGGCCGCGACCTGGGCGGCCCCGCCGCCCGGGGACGGATCGCACAGCGCGGTGCGCAGGCCCCGCTGCGCGGCGCGCCAGGCCGTGACCAGGCCGATGATCCCGCCCCCGATGACGAGGACGTCGGACCGGCCGGTTGGTCCGGAATGTACGGATGCGTGCATGGGCGTCCAGCCCCTCCCTTCGCCGGCATGACCCGGATCAGGTTCGTACGGTCGGAGGCCGTCCAGCCTCCCTCTCAGCCCGGTCCGTCCGGGCTCCCGCGTTCGGTACGGTGGCCAGACTAGCCCGGGCCCCGGGGCCCGGGTAGGGAGGCCCGGGGGCCGGCTGTTCCTGACGGAGCGTCAGATGATTAGGCTGGGCGACGTGACCGAGCAGACGCAGCAGACGCAGATGCAGCAGACCCGCGGCGACGCCCCGCGGACCCGGCCCCACGTGGTCGTCGTCGGTGCCGGGATGGCCGGTGTGCAGACCGCGGTCGCCCTGCGGGAACAGGGCTTCACCGGCTCCGTGACCCTCCTGGGCGCCGAGCCCCACCAGCCCTACGACCGCCCGCCGCTGTCCAAGGCGGTCCTGCTGGGCAAGGCCGAGAGCGCCGCGTTCGACGTGGACTTCGAGGGCCTCGGCATCGAACTGCGCCTCGGCGTCGAGGTCACCGCGCTGCGGGCCGCCGACCATCAGGTGGACACCGAGGCCGGCCCGGTCGCGTACGACGTGCTGGTCCTGGCCACCGGCGCCGAGCCGCTGAACCTGCCAGGCGCCGAGGGCGTGCCCGGCGTGCACCTGCTGCGCACCCTCGACGACGCCGCCCGGCTGCGCCCGGTGCTCGCCGCCGCACCCGACCTCGTGGTGGTCGGCGCCGGGTGGATCGGGGCCGAGTTCGCCACCGCCGCGCGCGAGGCCGGCTGCGCGGTGACCGTGGTCGAGGCGGCCGACCGGGTGCTGGCCGGAGCCCTGCCCGCCGAGGTGGCCGCGCCGATGGCCGCCTGGTACGCCGAGGCCGGCGTCCGGCTGGAGACCGGGGCGAAGGTGGCCGCCGTCGAGCCCGGCCGGGTGCTGCTGGCCGACGGGCGGACCCTGGCGGCCGGGGCCGTGGTCGTCGGCATCGGGGCCCGGCCCGCCACCGGCTGGCTGGCCGGGAGCGGGGTGGAACTCGGCCCGGACGGCGCGGTCGTCGCGGACGACCGGCTGCGGACCTCGCTGCCCGACGTCCACGCGGTCGGCGACTGCGCCTCGTTCCCCTCCGCGCGCTACGGCGCCCGGCTGCTCGTGCACCACTGGGACAACGCCCTCCAGGGCCCGCGGACCGTCGCCGCCGACATCGTGGCGGGGCCGGGCGGCGGGACGGCGCAGGTCTACGACCCCGTCCCGTACTTCTGGTCCGAGCAGTTCGGCCGGTTCGTCCAGTACGCCGGCCACCACGCCGGCGCCGACACCCTGCTGTGGCGCGGCGACCCGGCCGGCGCCGCCTGGTCGGTGTGCTGGCTGCGCGACGGGGCCCTGGTGGCCGTCCTCGCCGTGGGCCGCCCCCGCGACCTGGCCCAGGGCCGCAAGCTGATCGAGGCGGGCACCCCCATGGACCCGGTCCGCACCGCCGACCCGACCGTCCCCCTGAAATCGGCCACGCTCTGAGCGGCCGGGGCGGCCCCGCGGCCCCCGCTCGGCCCGCCCGACTACCGGCTGTCCGTCCCGGATGGCAGGCTTGTCCCGTGACCGAGATTGACGCAAAGATCGACGCACTCGTCCCCGAGTGGCTCTACCTCCCCGACATCGCCGAAATGCTGGACGTGGAGGTGACCCGAGTCCGGCAGCTGGTCAAGGAGGGCCAGCTCATCGCCGTGCGGCGCGGTGAGAACCGTGCGCTGCAGGTGCCCGCCGCCTTCATCGACGGCGACAAGGTGGTCAAGGGCCTCAGCGGCACCCTGACCCTGCTCCGGGACGACGGCTTCAGCGACGAAGAGATGCTGGAGTGGCTCTTCACCCCGGACGACACCCTGCCGGGCACCCCCGCGCAGGCCCTGAGCGAGAATCGCGGCACGGAGGTCAAGCGCCGCGCCCAGGCGCTCGCCGTCTGATCCGTTCCACCGCTCCAGCACCACCACGCACCACGCGGGGTACGGGCCCGGCCGGGCCCGTACCCCCGCCTGTCAGGGGGGAACCGCCCGATGAACGACGTCCGCGCCCAGCTGTCCGACGCCCGTCTCTACCTGTGCACGGACGCCCGCAAGCGCCAGGGCGACCTCCCCGAGTTCCTCGACGCCGTCCTCGCGGGCGGTGTCGACATCGTGCAGCTGCGCGACAAGGGCATGGAGGCGGGCGAGGAGCTGGAGCACCTCGCCGTCTTCGCCGAGGCCGCCCGTCGGCACGGCAAGCTCCTCGCGGTCAACGACCGCGCCGACGTCGCGCACGCCATCAGCTCCGACGTGCTCCACCTCGGCCAGGGCGACCTCCCGGTCCCCGCCGCCCGCGCCGTCCTCGGCGACGGGGTGGTCATCGGCCGCTCCTGCCACGCCGAGTCCGAGGTCGCCGCGGCCGCCGCCGAGCCCGGCGTGGACTACTTCTGCACCGGCCCCTGCTGGCCCACCCCCACCAAGCCCGGCCGGTACGCCCCCGGCCTGGACCTCGTCCGGTACGCCGCCTCGCTGCGCCAGGACCGCCCCTGGTTCGCCATCGGCGGCATCGACACCACGAATCTGGACGAAGTCCTGGACGCCGGCGCCGAGCGGATCGTGGTCGTCCGCGCGCTCACCGGGGCCACGGACCCCGGAGCGGCCGCCGCGGACCTGGCCAAGCGGGTCCGTGAGCGCCTCGCGTGACCCCTTCCGCGGCGACGTAGCAGCTCAGGGCCGGGCGTGCGACCAAGTGTCCAAAAATCTGTCCACCTTTCGGACAGCACTTCGTCCGTTGTGAGACCGCGTCTAACCTGCCGGTATGGCCCTTGGTACCGCTTCCACCCGCCCGGACCGCGCACGTACCGTGCGCGACATCCTCGCCTCCGGCAAGCCCTCGTACTCGTTCGAGTTCTACGCGCCCCGGACCGAGAAGGGCGAGCGCAGCCTGTGGAACGCGCTGCGCCGGGTCGAGGCGGTCGGTCCGAGCTTCGTGTCGGTGACCTACGGGGCCGGCGGCTCCACCCGCGGCGGCACGGTCAAGGCCACCCAGGAGATCGCCGCCGACACCATCCTGACCCCGGTCGCCCACCTGACGGCCGTCGACCACTCGGTGGCCGAACTGCGGCACGTCCTCGGCCAGTACGCCGACGCCGGCATCCGCAACATGCTCGCCCTGCGCGGCGACCCGCCGGGCGACCCGATGGGCGAGTGGGTCAAGCACCCGGAGGGCGTCACCTACGCCGCCGACCTGGTCCGGCTGATCAAGGAGTCCGGCGACTTCTGCGTGGGCGTCGCCGCGTTCCCCGAGATGCACCCCCGTTCCACCGACTGGGACACGGACATCCGGCACTTCGTCGACAAATGCCGCGCGGGTGCCGACTATGCGATCACCCAGATGTTCTTCCACCCGGAGAACTATCTGCGGCTGCGCGACAGCGTCGCCAAGGCCGGCTGCGACACCCCGATCATCCCTGAAGTCATGGCCGTTGTGAACGCGCGCACCCTCGACCGGCTGCCCCAGCTCAGCAACGCGGCCTTCCCCGAGGACGTGAAAGAGCGCATCCTCGCCGTCAAGGACGATCCGGCCGCTGTACGCTCCATTGGCATCGAGTTCGCCACGGAGTTCTGCGCGCGGTTGCTGTCCGAGGGTGTCCCGGGGCTGCACTTCATCACGAACAACTCCACGGCGACTCTCGAGATCTACGAGAACCTGGGTCTGCACCAGCGGGCCTGACCGGCCGTACGCGTGACCCGTGGGCGGCCGACCGAGAGGGGCCACGCATGGGAATGACGGTTCTCTACGTCGCGTTCGGCTTCGTCGCGCTGTGGCTGCTGGCCGAGGTGCTGCTCCAGTACAAGGCGCGGCTGCGCTGGCGGCTGCTCGCCTTCGTCGGCTTCCTCGGCGTGGTCGCCGGTGTGGTGCTGCCGTC
This sequence comes from Streptomyces sp. WAC06614, assembly GCF_003949795.1. GTDB lineage: Bacteria > Actinomycetota > Actinomycetes > Streptomycetales > Streptomycetaceae > Streptomyces. Next base: position 18,686 of record NZ_RPRY01000051.1, on the reverse strand, counting down.
GGTGCCGGTGATCGCCGTCGGCGCGGGCGCGTTCGCGATCGGCCAGACCCTGGTGACGCTGTCCTTCCGCAAGGGCTTCGTGGCCGGATGGGCGCTGCGCCGCGACGCCCCGGACGCCGCGTCCGCGCCGCCGGCCGGCGGCCGCTCCGGCGGCGGCCGGTCGGGCAAGCGACGGCGCGGGGCGGCCCCGCGGCCGCCGGAGCCGGCGCTGGAGGTCACCGCGCTGGAGTACGACGACGACCCGGCCACCGCGGCGGACGGGGCCGGCGGCCCGGACGCGGAGCGGCCGGTCGCGGCCGACCAGGTCTACCTCCCGCAGCCGATGGACGACGACACCGGCTCGTACGGCATCCAGAGCTTCTCCCCGACCGGGCAGGGCGCGCCGCACAGCTTCGCCGGGCCCGAGCAGGACGCCCACCAGTACGCGGCCTACTACGACCCGCAGCAGCAGGGCGGCTACGAGGCCGGGTACGCCTACGGGCAGCAGCAGACCTACGCCGCCTACTCGGACCCGTACATCGGCACCGGCGGCGGGGTGGCCCAGCCCTACGCCGGGTACCCGCAGTACACCGACCCCCAGTACGCGACGGACACCCCGCCCGGCGGGGTGTGGGTGCCGCAGCAGCGGGACGTCGACGCGCCCTACCCGGCCCAGCCCCAGCAGCCGCAGCCCTATCCGGGGCACGACCCCCAGCAGTACCCGTACCAGGGCTCCGGGGAGTACGAGCAGTACCGCTACTGAGTCCGGCAGCGGCTCCGGCACGCGCGCCGGGGCCGCAGCAGGGGCGGGGCCGGGCCGGGGCGCCGGTCACTGGGAGCCGCGGAAGTCCGGGCCCTCCACGATCAGGCCCGTGACCAGGGCGCCCGTCATACCGGCGTGCGGGAGACCGCCGCCCGGGTGGGACCAGCCGCCGGCCAGGTAGAGGCCCGGCAGCGGGCTGCTGTTCGACGGGTGCAGGAACGTCGCGGCGGAGCCCGCCAGGGCCGGGGCCGGGACCACGCCGCCCTCGGCGCCGGTGGCCGCCTCGATGTCGGCGGGGGTGCGCACCTCGTGCCACAGCAGCCGCTCCCGCAGGTCCGGGACGGCCCGTGAGGCGGCGTCCAGCAGCCTTTCGCGGTAGCGGGCCACCAGATCCCGGTCCGACCAGTCCAGGACGCCCTGAGGGGCGCAGACGGCGCTGAGGGTGACCGCCTCGTGGCCGGCGTCGGGCACGGTCGCCGGATCGTCCGGCCGCAGCACGGTGACCGTGGGGGGCCCGGCGTGCTCCCCGGCGAACCCGGCGGCCGCCTCCCCGGAGGCATCGGGGGAGTGCACCACCGTGCGGTGGACGGTGCCCTCGGGCCGGGCCCCGCGCAGCGCCAGGAACACGGTGAACCGGCCGGCGACGCCCTCGTGCGGCGCCACGGTGCCCTCCGGCCAGCGGCCGCCGGGCAGGGCGGACTCCACCAGCCGGCCCGGGGCGGCCCCGCAGACCACCGTGTCGGCCGCCACCTCGGTACCGTCGGCCAGCAGCAGACCGGCCGCCCGGCCGTCCCGCACCAGGATCTCCCGGACCTCCGCACCGAGGACGAATTCCACCTTCCGCTCGCGGCAGCGCTCGTGGACGGCGGTGGCCAGGGCCCGCATCCCGCCGCGGACGTACCAGCTCCCGAACGTGTGCTCCATGTAGGGCAGGACCGCCGCCGAGGCGGGCGTGAGCGCCGGATCGAGGCCGCGCTCCAGTGCCGGTGCCTCCAGCAGCCGGGCCAGGGAGCCGCCGAGCTCGCGCCGGGCCACCTCGGCCAGGGTCGGCGGGCGGCGGCGCAGCAGGCCGCTGCCGCGCGTGTACGGGTAGGGCTCGCGGCCCAGGACCTCCCAGTTCGGCCACAGCGGCTCTTCGAGCAGCGGGCGGCGGGTACGGTCCCAGGCCTCGCGGGCGCGGCCCATGACGGCGCTCCAGCGGGCCCCGGCGCCCGCCCCGAAGGCCTGGTCGAGGACGGCGGCGACCCCGCCGCGGGAGGCGCCGGGCAGGGTGACGTCGGTGCCGTCGGCCAGCAGGTGACGCACGGCCGGGTCGACCTGGACCAGGTCGACGCAGTCCTCCAGGGAGCGCTTGCCGGTCTTGACGAACAGGTCGCGGTAGACGGCCGGCAGGTCCAGCAGGCCGGGACCGGTGTCGAAGGCGAAGCCGTCCCGCTCGTACCGGCCGAGCGAGCCGCCGTAGGTGGCGGCGCGCTCGTACACCGTCACCCGGTGTCCCGCCACCGCCAGCCGGGCCGCCGTCGCCATCGCGCCCATCCCGGCGCCGATCACCGCAATTCGTGCCATGCGGCCGACCCTATCCGCCGGCGCCCGGGGGACCGCCGGGCGGGGCGCCGGTGCGTTCCAGGGCGGCGAGCCGCTTCTCCTCGCGGCGCTGGGCCCGGCGGCGCAGGAACCGGCGGATCCGGGTCCACAGGTGGACCAGCAGGGCCAGACCGGCCGCCAGCAGCACGGCGGCGATCACGGCAGCGGCACCGGGATGGAACATCGCGAAGGTGACGAGGGCGGCCACGCCCAGGTCCTCGGCGCTGCTCACCACGACGTTGGTGAACGGTTCGGGCGAGGTGTTGATCGCCATCCGGGTGCCGGCCTTGACCGCGTGGCTGGCCAGCGCGGTGGAGCCGCCGACCGCCCCGGCCGCCAGATCGGGCAGGGATCCGCTCTGCCCGGCCAGCAGGGCGCCGACCACCGCCCCGGCCGCCGGCCGGACCACGGTGTGCACGGCGTCCCACGCGGTGTCCACGTACGGGATCTTGTCGGCGACGGCCTCGCAGAGGAACAGCACGCCCGCCGCCACCAGCACGTCGGTGCGCTGGAGCGACTCGGGCACCTGGTCGGTGAACCCGGCCGCGCCGAACAGGCCGAGCAGCAGGACCACGGCGTAGGCGTTGATCCCGCTGGCCCAGCCGCTGGTGAAGACCAGGGGGAGCACACTCACCCGGTCATCATGACGCAGCGGCGCACCGCCCGGAGGGGGAACGCGCGAGGGGGCGGCCGCTCTCGGCGGCCGCCCCCTCGGGCTCAGCTGTTACGGGCTCAGTGGCCCTGCTCGTCGCGGCGACGCTGCCACCGCTCCTCGATGCGGTGCATCATCGACCGGCGCTGCCGGTTGTGACCGCGGCCCGCTCCACCGGGACCGCCGACGGGGTGCTCACCAGGTTTGGGTGCCTTGCGCCATCCGGTGATCGCGAGGACCGCGCAGCCCAGCATGACGAGGAAGCCCACCACACTGATCCACAGCAGGTCCGGCGCGACCATACCGGTCATGAGGAGCGCGATACCCACCAGGAAGCCTGCGACTGCCTGGTAGACCCGTCGCCGGGTGTACGTACGCAGCCCGCTTCCCTCGAGCGCTGTCGCGAACTTGGGATCTTCGGCGTACAGCGCTCGCTCCATCTGTTCGAGCATTCGCTGCTCGTGCTCCGAGAGCGGCACGGGAGTTCTCCTCATCCGTCGGTCGCGGGGGGAGCGACCGGGGGTCCCCTTCAGGATAGGCAGGGAATCGCCCCCGTGAAACCCGCCCCTCTACGCCACGTTGCTTTTCAAAGAGAGCACAGCCCCAACAAGCACTGCACCACAAGCACTGTCACAACCAAGCACTGTCATCACACTGCGCAAACCGTACCGTCGGGTGGGCGGGCGCTGAGGCCGTTATTCCCCGATGCCCTGTCCACCATGCCGGTGCGTGTCCTCGATCATACGGCGCCGAGCGCCGGTTCGGAGGGTCTGCGCCGTACCGCCTTGCCGGGACTGCGCCGCAGTTCAGGCCCGCTTCTCGCCCAGTACGTGCAGCTGCGTGGCGACCGCGTGGAAGGCCGGCAGCTCCGCGGCGGCCTCCTCCAGCTTGAGCAGGGCCTGTGCGGCGCCCGGCTCGGTGTCCACCAGGACTCCGGGCACCAGGTCCGCGAAGATCCGTACGCCGTGCACGGCGCCGACCTCCAGCCCGGCTTGCCCGACCAGCTCGGAGAGCTGGTCGGCGGTGAAGCGGCGCGGCACCGGGTCGCCGTCGCCCCAGCGGCCGGCCGGGTCGGTCAGGGCCGTCCGGGCCTCGGTGAAGTGGCCGGCCAGCGCCCGGGCCAGCACCGCACCGCCGAGCCCGGCGCCGAGCACGCTGAGCGTGCCGCCCGGGCGCAGGGCGGCCACGGCGTTGGCCACGCCCTCGGCCGGGTCGTCCACGTACTCCAGCACGCCGTGGCAGAGCACCACGTCGTAGGCCTCCCGCTCGACGACGTCCAGCAGGCCCTGCGCATCGCCCTGCACGCCCTGGACCAGGTCGGCGACGCCCTCCTCGGTGACCCGGCGCTCCAGCCCGAACAGCGCGTTCGGGCTGGGGTCGACCACGGTCACCCGATGGCCGAGCCGGGCCACCGGGACGGCGAACTTGCCGGTGCCGCCGCCGGTGTCCAGCACGTCCAGCACGTCCCGCCCGGTCGCCTTGGCCCGGCGGTCGAGGGCCTCCTTGAGGACCTCCCACACCACGGCGGTGCGGAGGGAGGCACGGGGGAGGGAAGTGTCCGACACGGCTGATGACTCCTCGGCGCGGAAGGGGCGGGGCGAACGTGCGCTCCCACCCTATTGCCTCCCGCAGCCGAGCAGCTCATCCCGCGTCCGGGCGCTCCGGACGTGGCTGGGGGAGCACCGGCTGGAGGGCCAGCATCCGCTCCACCAGGCGCAGGAACATCGAGGCGGCGCGCAGCAGATCGTCGGCGTCCCGGCTGCTGGCCGCGTCGGGTATGCCCGCTTCGGCCCGGGCCCGGCGGGCGGCTCCGGAGGCGAACAGCGCGCTCCACTCCACCAGCTCCGGGGCGATCTCGGGGAGCACCTCCCAGGCGCTGCGGATCCGCGGCCGGCGCCGCGGGTTGACCGGCTCGGGCCGGCCCCGGGCAGCCAGCACGGCCGCCGCGGTGCGCAGGGCGGCGAGGTGGGCGGTGGCGTACCGCTCGTTGGGCCGGTCGAGCAGGGCGGCCTCGGCCAGGCCCTGGTGGGCCTTGGCCAGCAGGTCGAGGGCGGCCGGCTCCGCGGCCGACCTCCGCAGGACGGGGTGGACAGGGGACGGGGACGGTGTGGCCATGACGAACCTCCTGTCGTTGCGTTCTGTCGTGTTGCGCTGACCCCATCGTGAAGCCCGCCACTGACAACGCCACTGACCTGCTCCTTTGCACTGCCTTCCGGCCAACTCGCCCCCGGTGCGCGGATCCCCCGCGGAAAGGTGCTAAGTTTTTGAACTGACTGGTCAGTTCAAAGAAAGGGGAGGGCGTGGACAGCCTGGGGCACCTCCCGGCGGCAGCCGGGGGAGGCGCGGCCGTCACAGCCGTGGACTTCGGACTCAAGGGCCCGCGCGGCTGGGTCTTCCGGGGCGTGCACCTGGACGCCGCGCCCGGTTCGCTGATCGCGGTCGAAGGACCGTCGGGAAGCGGCCGGACCTGCCTGCTGCTCGCCCTCACCGGCCGGATGAAGGCGACCCACGGACACGCGGAGGTCGCCGGTCACCGGCTGCCCAAGCACCTGACCGCGGTCCGCAAGGCCACCGCGCTCGGGCCGGTGCCCGGGGTCACCGACCTCGACCAGGCCCTGACCGTCGCCGAGCAGCTGCGCGAGGCCGCCCTGCTCCAGCGCCGCTACGACGGACCGGTCCGGGCCCTGCTGGCCCGGCCCGCCGAGCGGGCCGCCGCCACCCGGGCCCGGATCGACGCCGCCCTGGCCGCGGCCGGCCTGGACCTGGCCACCCTGCCCAAGGGCGACCGCACCTCGGTGCGCGACCTGGAGCGGCTGGAGTACCTGCGGCTGTCGGTGGCCATCGCGCTGCTCGGCCGCCCCGGGCTGCTGGCCCTGGACGACACCGACCTCAAGCTCTCCGACGCCGAACGCGCCGAGGTGTGGGCCCTGCTGCGGAACATCGCCGCCGCGGGCACCACCGTCCTGGCGGTGTGCAGCGAGGCCCCCGAGGACGCGGTCGTCCTGCGCACGGCCCCCGCCTCCGAGATCGCCGCGCCGGCCCACGCGGCCGACCCCGAGCGGGCCCCGCGCCGCCGCCTGCGCCGCCCGGCCGCCGCGACCGCCCCGGCCGGCCCGGCCGCCGCGACCGCCCCGGCCGGCCCGGCCGCCGCGACCGCCCCGGCCGCCGACCAGGCAGCCCCGGCCGCGCCGGCCGCCACCCACGACGGGGCGACGACCGACGCCGAGACGACCGACGCCGAGACGACCGGCACCGACAAGACCGGCACCGACAGGACCGGCACCGACAAGACCGACACCGAGAACACGAAGGGGACCGACGAGGATGCGCTCGCCGAAGCTCGCCGCGCTTGAGCTCAAGCGGTTCGGCCGGGGCAAGCTGCCCCGGGCCGCGCTCGTGGCGCTGCTCCTGCTGCCACTGCTCTACGGCGGCCTCTACCTCTGCTCGTTCTGGGACCCGTACAGCCGCCTCGACAAGGTGCCCGTCGCGCTGGTCAACGCCGACCGCGGCGCCACCGTCGACGGCAAGCGGATCGAGGCCGGCGACGAGATCACCAAGAAGCTGCTGGAGAGCAAGACCTTCGACTGGAAGCAGGTCAGCGCCGCCCAGGCCGCCAAGGGCCTGGAGAACGGGACCTACTACCTGTCCCTGACCATGCCCGCCGACTTCAGCGAGAAGATCGCCTCCAGCTCCGGCGACGACCCCGCCACCAGCGCCCTCCAGGTCAAGACCAACGACGGCAACAACTACGTGGTCGGCTCGATCTCCCGCACCGTCTTCTCCGAGGTCCGCGCGGCCGCGTCCACCAACGCCTCCCGCGGCTTCTACGACAAGATCTTCGTCAGCTTCTCCGACCTGCACGACAAGACCGCCGACGCCGCCGGCAACGCCGACAAGCTCGCCGACGGCGCCGACCGGGCCCAGAAGGGCGCCGCCGAACTCGCCGACAAGCTCGACACGGCCAAGGAGAAGACCGGCGAGCTCACCGACGGCCTGCGCACCCTCAACGGCGCCGCCGGCCAGCTCAGGACCGGCTCCCGCAGCGTCGCCGACGGCACCCAGACCCTCGCCGACAAGGTCAACGGCATCAACGCCAAGGCCCAGCCGTTCCTGAAGGAGAACCAGCAGCAGATCGTCGACACCGCCCGGCTGGTCGCCGACACCGCGAAGACGGTCAACGCGCACCTGGACACCTTCGCCAAGAAGGCCCCGGCCGCCGAGGCCGCCAGCAAGCGGGTCGCCACCGGCGCGGCCGACGTCTACACGCAGATGTGCACCAACGCCCAGCCGGCGCCGGCCTCCTGCCCCAAGCTCAAGAAGGTCCGGGACGACGCCGCCGAGGCCGCCGTGCTCGCGACCGACGCCCACACCCTGGTCAAGAACTCCGGCGGCGACCTCGGCAAGCTCCGCGGCCAGCTCGACACCCTGGAGAAGCAGGCCCGCAAGCTCGTCGCCGACGGGCCGGCCCTGTCCGCCGACCTCAAGAAGGCCGTCGCGGACGTCAACGCCCTCAACGACGGCGCCCACAAGGTCGCCGACGGCATGGTCAAGCTCCACCAGGGCCTCGGCTCCGCCACCTCCGGCTCCGCCAAGATCGACACGGGGGTCGGCAAGCTCGGCGAGGGCGCCCACAGCCTCAGCGGCGGCATCTACAAGGTGGCCGACGGCAACGGTGCCCTGGCCGACGGCCTGCACGACGGCGCCGGGCGGATCCCGGACTACGACCAGCAGCAGCGCGAAGGCCGCACCGAGGTGATGGCCGACCCGGTCAAGCTCGCCAACGAGTCCCTGCACAAGGCGCCCAACTACGGCACCGGCTTCGCCCCGTACTTCATCCCGCTCTCCCTCTGGGTCGGCGCGATGGTCGCGTACATGCTCATCCAGCCGCTCAACCGGCGCGCCCTGGCCGCCGGCGCCTCGCCCTGGCGGATCGCCCTGGCCGGGTGGCTGCCGGTCGCCTCGCTCGGCATCGCCCAGGTGGCCATGCTGATGTCCGTCCTGCACTGGGGCCTCGGCCTGGAGATGGCCCACGCGGCGCTCACCCTCGGCTTCCTCGCCCTGGTCACCGCCTGCTTCGCGGCGATCGTCCAGTGGCTGAACGCCAAGTTCGGCGCGGCCGGGCGGATCCTGGTCCTGGTGGTCCTCATGCTCCAGCTCACCTCCGCCGGCGGTACCTACCCGATCCAGACCAGCCCCGGCTTCTTCAACGCCATCCACCCCTACCTGCCCATGTCCTGGGTGGTAGAGAGCCTGCGCCGGCTGATCACCGGCGGCGACCTGACCGTCGTCTGGCAGAGCTTCGGCGTCCTGGCCGCCTTCACGGTCGGCGCCCTGGCCCTGACCGCCCTGGCCGCCCGCGGCAAGCAGGTATGGACCATGGACCGGCTGCATCCGGAACTGAGCCTGTAGGGGGACCTGTGACAATCAGCGCCATGGACAGCAGCACCAGCACGGGCACCGGCGCCACGCGCCGGCAGGCCACGCGCCAGAAGCTCTACGAAGCAGCCGTCACGCTCATCGCCGAACAGGGCTTCTCCGCGACCACGGTCGACGAGATCGCCGAGCGCGCGGGCGTCGCGAAGGGCACCGTCTACTACAACTTCGCGAGCAAGACCGAGCTCTTCGAGGAACTGCTGCGGCACGGGGTCGGCCTGCTGACCGCCTCGCTGCGGGACGCCGCCGAGGAGACCGAGCGGCGCGGCGGCACCCGGATCGAGGCGCTGGACGCGATGATCCGGGCCGGCCTGGTCTTCATCGACCGCTACCCGGCCTTCACCCAGCTCTACGTCGCCGAGCTCTGGCGCACCAACCGGGCCTGGCAGTCCACCCTCATGGTGGTCCGCCGGGAGGCGGTGGCCGTGGTGGAGAAGGTGCTGGCCGAGGGCGTCGAACGGGGCGAGCTCAGCAGCGAGATCGACGTCCCGCTCACCGCGGCGGCGCTGGTCGGCATGGTGCTGGTGGCCGCGCTGGACTGGCAGTCGTTCCAGCGGGAACGCTCGCTGGACGACGTCCACTCGGCGCTGTCGCTGCTGCTGCGCGGACGGGTGAGCGGAAGCCGCTGACCGGCGCCGGGGCGCCGTGACCCGGTCGGCGGTGCCCTGCGCGCCGCGCGGCGCGTAGAACTAGGTATCCGTACCTAGTCATCGGGATGAGTATGCGTACGGATGGGCTCCCACCTGCGGGAACAGCAGAATGGGAGGCACGGACGGGGGAGCCCGGCCCGCACCGCGGACACGGGGCCGCGGAGCGGACCGGGCACCTCGCCCGACCACGGGGGTGGGGGAAAACGGAACGCCGGTGCGGCGGGCTCGGGGGGATCGGGCCCGACGGCACCGGCGTTCCGGCGTTCTGTTGTCCGGGCGTTCCGGTGGTCCGGCGTTCCTCAGCCCCGGCCGCGCAGCGGCAGCGCCGGGAGCCGGTCGCGCAGCGCCGTCAGACGGGCCGTCACCGCCGTGGCCAGGGCCGTCCGCCGGGCGGCCAGGGCCCGGCCCACCCGGGCCGCCGACCGCGGCAGCAGCAGGGCCCGCAGCCGGGCCCGCCGGCCCAGGCCCGCCAGCAGCCCGGCCCGCACCAGGAGGACGTCCGCCGCGAGGCCCTCGTACCCGGCCTCGGTGCCCGGAGGGGCGTACAGCAGCCGCTCCACGGCGGAGGCCACCCGCAGTGCCGCGTCCGCGGCGTCCCGCTCCAGCTTGCCCAGGACCGCCACCCGCTGCGCCGCGCGCCGCGGGGACAGCGCGCCGTCCGGGGGGATCCCCACGTCCCAGGCGCAGTCGCCGAGTTCGCGCCAGGCGGTGAGCACGTCCGGCCGGCCCAGCCGGCGCGTACGGACCCGGTGGCGCCACAGCACCGGCAGCAGGGGCAGGCCCAGCAGCAGGACGGCCGCGACCGTCCAGCCGATCACCGTCCCGGCCGAGGGGCCGCCGCTGCCGGAACCGGTCTGCTGACCGGCCACCGGCCCGCCGCACTCGCCGATCTTCTTCAGCTCCGGCGGGCAGTCCTGCGACGCCGAGGGCGCCGGGGCCGGCGCCTGGCTGCTCTGCGAGGGCAGCGCCGTCGGCGCGGTCGGCTGGGTCACCGGGGCCTCGGGCCGGGCGTAGTCGGGCGTCGAACCCTGGCCCGGCGTCGGCTCGAACCGGGTCCAGCCGACCCCCTCGAAGTACAGCTCCGGCCAGGCGTGGGCGTTCTTCATGGTGACCACCATGCTGCCGTCCGCCTGCTGGGTGCCCGGGGTGAAGCCGACCGCCACCCGCGCCGGGATGCCCAGCGTGCGGGCCATCGCCGCCATGGAGAAGGAGAAGTGGATGCAGAAGCCCTCACGGTCCTGGAGGAACCGGGCGATGGCCTGCGAGCCCGTCCCCGACGACACCTTCGTGTCGTAGCGGAAGCCGCCGTCCTCGGCGAACCAGTCCTGGAGCCTGACCGCCTTCGTGTAGCTGTCCCGCGCGCCCTTGGTGACCTCGCGCGCGGTGTCGGCGACGATCGGCGGCAGGTTGTCCGGCAGCCGGGTGTACTCGGACAGCACGCTCGCGGCGGGCACCGGGGCCGTCGACAACTGCTGCGCGGTGGGCCGCAGGTGCAGGCTGCGCACGGTGTACTGCACGCCCTGCACGGTCTGGAACTTGTCCTTGCCCGTCTGGTCGCCGACCAGCGTCCGCCCGGCCGGCTCGTACCGCCAGCGGCCGGGGATGTCCACCTGGGTCGCCGGGTAGGGCATCGGCAGGTAGCGCTGGCCGTAGTTGCCCGCCGCCGAGACGCTCGTGCGCACCTCGGTGGCCGTCTGCCGCACCGGGTCGCCGAGCCCCTGCGGGACGGGCAGCCGGGAAGGTACGTCGGTCAGGGCGCGGCCCGAGGCCTCCCACTTGACGCCGTTGAACTCGTCGAGGGCGAGGATCCGCAGGTACTGGTCGGACACCTGCCGGTTGTCGGTGCGGTAGCGCAGCACCTCCCGGTTGTCCTGGGAGTTCAGGCTGCTCTGGAGCGACACCAGCGGGTTGACCGCGGAGATCGTGCCGCCCTGGCCCTTGCCGTTGTCGCCGGACTGTCCGCTGTCGTCGAGCAGTCCGCCGTCCAGCGCGGGCAGGGCCGCCGGCAGCAGCAGGGCCACGCCGAGGGCCACCGCGCCGATCCGCCGCCCGGTGCGTACGGGCGCCAGCGGACGGCCGCCCTCCAGCGCCCCGCCGTGGCTGCCGGCCCCGGCCCGGGGGCCGCCGCCGCGCGGGGTCCCGCCGAACACCCGGCCCCACTGGGCCAGCCGGTCCCGGCCCTCGGCCAGGAGCAGCAGCAGGTAGCCGCAGCCGGCCAGCAGGAACCACAGCCAGGCCGTGCCGCCCGTGGACAGCCCGGCCGCCACCGAGTACAGGGCCAGCAGCGGCAGCCCGGCCGCGGCGGCGGTGCGGAAGGTGACCGCCAGCAGGTCGACCAGCAGGCCGACCACCAGCACCCCGCAGACCAGCAGCAGCCGGATCCCCGGGGTCAGCGGCGCCGGGATGGCGAACTCCGCCACGTCCTGCACGCCCTGGCGGAACAGCCCGCCGAAGTCCGTCACCAGATAGCTCAGCGCCCCGCCGCCCGACGAGCCCTCGCCCTCGCCGATGAACAGCAGGGCGAGCAGCAGCAGCGACACCAGCACCTGGGCGGCGACGGTCAGCACCCGCGCCAGCGGGATCCGCCGGGCCACCGCCCCGACCCCGCTCTGCACCGCCAGCAGGATCGCCGCCTGGACCAGCCAGGTCGCCGGGTGCACCAGCGGCAGCAGCGCGGCCGAGGTGAGCAGCGTCGCCAGCAGCGAGAAGACCGTCAGTCTCGCCCGCCCGCTCATGACCGACCTCCGGAGGTACGTGTTCCCGTGCCCGGCCCGGCGGGCGTTCCTGCCGCCAGCCGCCACAGCTCGCCGAAGGCGGCGCCCGGCGGCACGTCCAGCGCCGTCCAGCCCCCCTCGGTCAGCCGCCGCAGCCGCTCGTGCGGGGCGAGGCCCGTCGCGGGCCCCGCGGCCTCCTGCGGCGGCCGGCCGGTCCAGGCGCCGGAGTCCAGCAGGAAGGCCAGCGCCCCGCCGTTCGGCCGCATCCGGGCCGCCAGCGTGGCCTGGGCGTCGTCGAGGTCGCCGAAGAAGGCGACGAGCATGCCCTCGCCGCGTTCGGCGCGCAGGGCGTCGTGGGCGCGGGACAGGCCCGCGCCCTCGGAGTGCCCGATCACCGCGAGGGTGTCCATCATCAGCCCGGCCGCCTCGGCGGCCTCGTGCCCGGCGGCCGAGAAGCCGCCCCCGCCGTCGCCGACGGTGTCCCCGGTGTCGGTCAGCAGCCGCACCGAGAAGCCGCGCTCCAGCAGGTGCACCAGGACCGAGGCGGCCGCCGAGACCGCCCACTCGAAGGCCGAGTCCGGCCCGGCGCCCTCGTAGGCCAGGTGCCGGGTGTCCAGCAGCACGGTGGCCCGGCTGCGCTGCGGCTGTTCCTCGCGGCGCACCATCAGCTCGCCGTAGCGGGCGGTGGAACGCCAGTGCACCCGGCGCAGGTCGTCGCCGTGCCGGTAGGTGCGCGGGATGACGTCGTCGTCGCCGGCCAGCGCCAGCGAGCGCTGGCTGCCGTCGCCGTAGCCGCCCGACTCCCCGGCGAGCTGTACCGGCGGCAGCGGCTCGGTGCGCGGGACCACGGTCAGGGTGTCGTACGAGCTGAACGAGCGGGTGAGCTCCACCAGCCCGAAGGGGTCGGTCAGGCGCAGCTGGAGCGGGCCCAGCGGGTAGCGGCCGCGCAGGTCGGAGCGGACCCGGTAGGACACCTCTCGGCGGCCCCCCGGCTCCACCCGGTCCAGCACGAAGCGGGGCCGGGGCCCGAGCACGTAGGGGACCCGGTCCTGGAGCATCAGCAGCCCGGTGGGCATGCGGGAGACGTTGTCCAGCCGCAACTGCACCCGCGCCTCGCCGCCCGCGGCCACCCGCAGCGGGGTCAGCCGACGGCTGCCGGAGACCCGGTAGCGGGTGCGGTGCAGGGCGTAGACGCAGATCAGCGGCAGCACGGCGAGCAGCAGGCCGACGCGCAGCAGGTCGTCCTGGCCCAGGACGTACGCGCACACGGCGGCGGCGATCCCGGCGGCCAGGAAGGACCGGCCGCGAGTGGTCAGCCCGGACAGGGCCGTGCGCAGGCCGCCGCGCTCGCCGTCGGCGCCGTCGCGGGCACCTGCCTCCATCAGTACCCCCGCACGCCCACGCCGGGCGGCTGCTCACCGCGCCCGTGGGCGCTGGGGACGGGCACGCGCTGGAGGATCTCGCCGACCACCTGCTCGGCGGTGCGCCGGGCCAGCTGGGCCTGGGGGGTGGGCAGCAGCCGGTGCGCGAGCACCGGGGCGGCCAGCGCCTGGACGTCGTCGGGCAGCACGTAGTCGCGCCCGGACAGGGCGGCGGAGGCCTTCACGGCCCGCAGCAGGTGCAAGGTGGCCCGCGGGGAGGCGCCCAGCCGCAGGTCGGGGTGGTGCCGGGTGGCCGCCACCAGGTCCACGACGTAGCGCCGCACCGGCTCGGCGACGTACACGTCGCGCACGGCCTCGATCAGCTCGACCACGTCCTGGGCGTGCGCGACCGGCCGCAGGCCGTCGAGCGGGGAGATCCCGCCGTGGACGTCGAGCATCTGCAGCTCGGCCTCGGCGCTGGGGTAGCCGACGGAGACCCGGGCCATGAAGCGGTCGCGCTGGGCCTCGGGCAGGGGGTAGGTGCCCTCCATCTCCACCGGGTTCTGGGTGGCGACGACCATGAACGGCGACGGCAGCTCGTAGGTGGAGCCGTCGATGGTGACTTGCCGCTCCTCCATGGACTCCAGCAGTGCGGACTGGGTCTTGGGCGAGGCGCGGTTGATCTCGTCACCGATCACGATCTGCGCGAAGATCGCGCCGGGCTTGAACTCGAACTCCCGGCGCTGCTGGTCGTAGATGCTGACGCCGGTGATGTCCGACGGCAGCAGGTCCGGGGTGAACTGGATCCGCTGCACCGAGCAGTCGATGGACCGGGCCAGCGTCTTGGCCAGCATGGTCTTGCCGACGCCGGGGACGTCCTCGATCAGCAGGTGCCCCTCGGCGAGCAGCACGGTCAGCGCCAGCCGTACGACCTCGGGCTTGCCCTCGATCACGCTCTCCACCGAGCGGCGGACGCGGTCCGCGGTCGCGGTCAGGTCCGCGCCCACGCTCGCCTTCGCCCGCGCGGGGGTGCCCCCGTGGCTCGCACGGTCGTCATAGGTCGTCACCAGGTTCTCCTCGGCCCTTTCCCGGGCCGACGCCCACTGCGCATGACCGGCCCACCCCGAAACAGGGACGCCGGTCGGGAGGTTTCCCGGCGGCGTCACCCCGCATTCTTGACGGCGTCACCGCCCGGTGTCACTCACTTGTGTCACCTACGCGGCGGGATCGATCTCCCGCAGGAGCCCGGTGTGCACGTCGAAGACGAAGCCTCGCACATCGTCCTTGTGCAGCAGGAAGGGGTTCGTACGGACCCGCTGCATGGACTGGCGGACGTCCTGGTCGACGTCGCGGAAGGCCTCCACCGCCCAGGCCGGGCGCTGGCCGACCTCGTCCTCCAGCTCGTGCCGGAAGTCCTCGGTGAGGTTCTCCAGGCCGCAGCCCGTGTGGTGGATGAGTATCACGCTGCGGGTGCCCAGGGCGCGCTGGCTGATGGTGAGCGAGCGGATGGTGTCGTCGGTGACCACGCCGCCCGCGTTGCGGATGGTGTGGCAGTCGCCGAGCTCCAGGCCGAGGGCGGCGTGCAGGTCGAGGCGGGCGTCCATACAGGCCACCACGGCCACCTGGAGGACGGGGCGGGCGTCCATGCCGGGGTCGGTGAAGTGCTCGGCGTAGTGGCGGTTGGCTTCCACCAGCCGGTCGGTGACGCTTTCGCCGCCGGAGCCCCGGGGGGTGGAGTGGGCAGGAAGGTGTGCGGAGGTCGTCATGACTACGACGTTAGTGGTCACGCGGGGTGCCGGCAGGGTGTGAGGAGGGACAAAGAACGTCAACGGACCTTGTTGTGAGCTAACCCACAGGAGTGGGTAGGGGGCCGCCGATCGGGTGGTTCGCGGCTTTTGGGGGTTGGTCGGGGGCGGGGCACACCGGGCGCGGGCCGGTTCCCCCCGTGCGGGGAACCGTCGACTAAAGTGGCGCGAACCGGCCCGGGCCCGGTCCCGACCGGCCGCCCGGCCCCTGCCGAATCCCCGCGTGCGCGGCGCGTACGCGTGCCGCGCCGTTAGTTTGAGAGGGCGCTGTGAGTAGCGAGTCCCGCCACGTCCCGGTGATGCTCCAGCGGTGCCTGGACCTGTTGGCCCCGGCACTTCAGGAGCCCGGAGCGGTCGTGGTCGACTGCACCCTCGGGCTCGGCGGCCACAGCGAGGCCCTGCTGAAGCGCTTCCCCGAGGCCCGGCTGATCGGCCTGGACCGCGACAAGGAGGCCCTGCGGCTGTCCGGGGAGCGCCTGGCGCCCTACGGGGACCGCGCCACCCTGGTCCACGCCGTCTACGACGAGCTGCCCGAGGTCCTCGACCGGCTGGGCCTGCCCACCGTCCAGGGTTTCCTGTTCGACCTGGGCGTCTCCTCCATGCAGCTCGACGAGGCCGACCGCGGCTTCGCGTACGCCCAGGACGCCCCGCTGGACATGCGCATGGACCAAACGGTCGGCATGAGCGCCGCCGAGGTGCTCAACACCTACCCGGCCGGCGAGCTGGTCCGGATCCTGCGCGCCTACGGCGAGGAGAAGCAGGCCAAGCGGATCGTCTCGGCGATCGTCCGCGAGCGCGAGAAGGAGCCGTTCAGCAACAGTGCCCGGCTGGTCGAGCTGATCCGCGACGCGCTGCCGCAGGCCGCCAAGCGCACCGGCGGCAACCCCGCCAAGCGCACCTTCCAGGCCCTGCGCATCGAGGTCAACGGCGAGCTGTCGGTCCTGGAGCGGGCCATCCCGGCCGCCGTGGACCGGATCGCGGTCGGCGGCCGGATCGCCGTGCTGTCGTACCACTCGCTGGAGGACCGCCTGGTCAAGCAGGTCTTCGCGGCGGGCGCGGCCAGCACCGCGCCGCCCGGTCTGCCGGTGGTCCCGGAGAAGTACCTGCCCAAGCTCAAGCTGCTGACCCGCGGCGCCGAACTTCCCACGGAGGAGGAGATCGCCGAGAACCGGCGGGCGGCCCCGGCACGGTTCCGCGGCGTCGAGCGCATCCGCGAGGCGAATCTGTGATCCCGGCCGCTGCGGCGCCGGAGCGCGAGGAGGTCTGGTGAGCAAAGGGGCGGCCACGCTGACGCGGATGCGCCGCGGGCGGACCAGGACGGTCCGCCCCGCCGGGAAGGGGGGCGGGCAAGCAGCCCGCACGCCCTTCGTGCTGCTGGTCGTGGCCCTCCTGGGCGGCGGACTGATCAGCCTGCTGCTGCTGAACTCGGCGCTCAACGAGGGCTCGTTCCAGCTCAGCAGGCTGAAGAAGGAGACCACCGCCCTCACCGACGAGCAGCAGGCCCTCCAGCGGGACGTCGACGCGCACTCGGCGCCCGACGCGCTGGAGCGGCGGGCCCGGGAGCTGGGGCTGGTCCCGGGCGGCAGCCCGGTCTTCCTCGGGCCCGACGGTGCCGTGAGCGGTACGGCCACCCAGGCCGAAGCCCCGCCCCCACCGAGCCCGACGCCCACGCCCTCCGACCGGCCCTCGCCGGGCCAGGCCGCGCCTTCCCAGGCCCCGGCGGGCCAGGCCGCGCCGTCCCCGGCCGCGGCGGGTGCCGACCCGACCGGCCAGGGCCAGGCCGGCCAGGGCCCGGCTGCGCAAGGCCCTTCGTCCTCTCCCGCGCCGAACCCACAGACCTCCGGCAGGTGACCTCCATGACCCACCGGGCGCCGGCCCCGGCTCCGCCTGGTCGGCGTCGGGCTGGCGCTGGTGATGCTGGTCTTCGTGGGCCGGCTGCTCCAGGTGCAGGCCGTGGACGCCTCCGCGTACTCCGCCGAGGCCTCGAAGAACCGGTACGCCAACTACACGCTGGCCGCCGAGCGCGGTGACATCACCGACCGCAAGGGCGTGGCCCTGGCCACGAGCGTGGACGCGTACGACATCACCGCCGACCCCTCGATGTTCACGCCGAAGGAGAGCAAGGCCCCCGACGCCCCCGAGCAGGCCGCCGCGCTGCTCGCGCCGATCCTGGACAAGGACCCCAAGGACCTCGCCGACCGGCTGCGCAAGAACACCCGCTACGTCGTCCTCGCCCGCCGCCAGACCCCCCAGGTCTGGAACCAGATCAAGGACCTCAAGCGGGTCTTCGCCGAGAAGGCGCAGGCCGACAAGAAGAACAACGGCCCCGGCGCCAACGTCCTCGCCGGGGTCTTCCAGGAGCCCAGCAGCAAGCGCGTGTACCCCAACGGGACGCTCGCCGCCGGGATACTGGGCTACGTCAACGCCGAGGGCAAGGGCGCCGGCGGCCTGGAGTCCGCCCTCGACAAGAAGCTGGCCGGCAAGGACGGCGAGATCACCTACGCCCAGGCCGGCGGCCGCCAGGTGCCCACCGCGGGCTCCCGCGAGGAACCGGCCGTGCCCGGCGAGGACGTCGAACTGACCATCGACCGCGACATCCAGTGGGCCGCCCAGAGCGCCATCACCGAGCAGGTCGAGAAGTCCGGCGCCGACCGCGGCTACGTCATCGTCCAGGACACCCGTACCGGCGAGGTCCTCGCCATGGCCAACGCCCCCGGCTTCGACCCCAACGACCTCAGCAAGGCCCGCTCCGCCGCCATGGGCAACGCCGCCCTCCAGGACGTCTACGAGCCCGGCTCCACGGCCAAGGTGATGTCGATGGCGGCGGTGCTGGAGGAGAAGAAGGCCTCCCCGCTCACCCATGTCACCGTCCCCAACCGACTGCACCGCGGCGACCGGCTGTTCAAGGACGACATCGACCACCCCACCTGGTACCTGACCCTCAACGGGGTGCTGGCCAAGTCCTCCAACATCGGCACGATCCTGGCCACCGGCCAGCTCGGCGACACCCAGGGCGAGGCCAACCGCATCCTGTACGGGTACCTGACCAAGTTCGGCATCGGCCGGCCCACCGGCCTGGACTACCCCGGCGAGTCCCGCGGCATCCTGGCCGAGCCCGAGAAGTGGTCGACCTCCCAGCAGTACACGATCCCTTTCGGCCAGGGACTCTCCCTCAACGCCATGCAGGCGGCCAGCGTCTACTCGACCATCGCCAACGGCGGCGTCCGCGTCACCCCGACCCTGGTCCGCGGCACCAAGGGCCCCGACGGCCGCTTCACGCCCGCCCCGGCCCCCCAGAAGACCCGGGTGATCAGCGAGGAGACCGCGAAGACGCTGGCGCAGATGCTGGAGTCGGTGGTCGACGACGAGGAGGGCACCGGGACCAAGGCGAAGATCCCCGGCTACCGGGTCGGCGGCAAGACCGGAACCTCCAACCGGGTGGATCCGGCCACCGGCCGCTACAAGGGCTACACGGCCTCCTTCGCCGGGTTCGCACCCACCGACAACCCGCGCATCACCGTGTACTGCGCCGTCCAGAACCCCACCAAGGGCAGCTACTTCGGCGGCCAGATCTGCGGCCCGATCTACAAGAAGGTCATGGAGTTCGCCCTGAAGACCCTCCAGGTGGCCCCGACCGGAACCGCCCCGGCCGGTCTGCCCGTCACCTTCGACCCCGGCCCGCAGCCCACCCCGCCGCCCGGCCAGTGACCACCACGAGCGTGAGGCACCAGCAGTGACAACGATC
>NZ_RPRY01000501.1 GCF_003949795.1 Streptomyces sp. WAC06614 | reverse complement strand
CTCCCGGCCCCCCACCCCCACGGCCAGCACGCCGGGGACGGCGAACAGCCGGTCGAGGGCGCCGGCCATGGCGGCGGCGCACCGGTCGCCACCGTGCAGCGCATCGTCCCCGTGCAGCACCACGATCCCCCCGTCTTCCTGCCGTCGCCGCATGTGGTGAAAGTTCGAACGGAATTCTGGCGAAATGCGGAATGTGACCTCAATGCCCCGGCGATCAAACCACTCCATGGGATGAAAAGCCCTGATTCGCTCCTGACGCGGGGCCCGGGATCCCGAGCGTGTCGAGGAAGGCCGCCGCCGCGGGCGTACGGGTCGTGGCGCTCCAGATGACGTGCTCGACCCGCACCGGGGCGTCGCCGACCTCGATCGTGGTGACACCGCCGAGCCGGTGCACGTAGGCGGACGGCAGCATGGCGACGGCGAGGCCCTGGGCGACCAGTCCGGTCATGACGTGGTCCACGGTGGTCACTTCGAACGCCACGTCCCGCTGGAGACCGGCGGCCGCGAAGGCCTGGTCGGACTGGGCCCGCCCGGCGGTCCCGGCGGGGAGGTCGACGAACACCTCGCGGGAGAGCCGGTCGAGGTCGACCACCGGCTCGCCGGCCAGCGGATGGTCCGGTGCGACCACGGCGACGAGCCGGTCGCGGGAGAGTTCGTGGGCCGCGACCCCGTGCGGCCGGGCGGTGACCGGCAGCCCCAGGAAGGCCACGTCGAGGGCTCCTTGGCGGACCTGCTCCACGAGGTGGTCGCTGCCGCCCACCCGCAGGGCGATGCGCACGTGCGGGAAGCGCCGGCGGAAGTCCCCGAGGGCGGTGGGGATGTCGACGGCCGCGACCGTGGGGATCAGGCCCACGGCGAGCCGTCCGCGCACCTCGCCCACCGCCGCGGCGACCTCGGCGGCGGCCCGCTCGGCGGCGTCCAGGCACTGCCGGGCCGCGGGCAGGAACGCGGCGCCGGCCGGCGTCAGCCGGACCCGGCGGCTGGTGCGCTCGAAGAGCCGCGCACCGAGCTCCTTCTCCAGGCGGGCGATCTGGTGGCTGAGGGCGGACTGGACGACGAGGCAGCGGGCGGCGGCGCGGGTGAAGCTGTTCGTCTCGGCGACCGCGACGACGTAGCGCATCTGTTGGAGATCCATGCGATCCATCGTGCATCGAGATGGATCGGGTGAAAAACATGTGTTGGACTCATCGATCGCTGTCGCACGAGACTTCCGTCATGACCGCCGCCCCGCTGATCCGTACCGCTGCGACCGCGCTCCCTCCCCTGGCATGGGGCACCACCTACGTCGTCACGACCGAGCTCCTCCCGCCGGGCCACCCGCTCTTCGCAGGTCTCCTGCGCGCCCTGCCCGGCGGCCTGTTCGCGCTCGCGCTCACCCGGGGCCTGCCGCGCGGCGTGTGGTGGGGCAGGGCGGCGGTGCTCGGCGTCCTCAACATCGGGCTGCTGTTCCCGCTGCTGTTCGTCGCCGCCGAGCGCCTGCCGGGCGGTGTCGCCGCCACCTTGGCCGCGGCCCAGCCGCTGGTCGTGGCCGTCCTCGCCGTGTCCGTCCTGCACGAGCGGCCGACGGCCTGGCGGCTGCTGTGGGGCGTGGCCGGGGTCGTCGGCGTCGGCCTGGTCGTGATCACGCCGGACGCCGCGTTCGATGCCGTCGGCGTCGTGGCGGGGCTGGCGAGCGCGGCGTCCATGGCCCTCGGGGTGACGCTCACCAAGCGGTGGGGACGTCCCACCGGGGTCGGCCCCACCGCCTTCGCGGGATGGCAACTCACGGCAGGGGGACTGTTCCTGGTGCCCCTGACCGCCCTCCTCGAAGGCCCGCCGCCCACGGTCGACCCGCCCGCGGTCCTCGGCTACCTGTGGCTGGGCCTCGTCGGTGGCCTGCTCGCCTACGTCCTGTGGTTCCGCGGCATCACCGCCCTGCCCGTCGGCGCCGTCGCCGTGCTCGTCCTGCTGTCACCGCTGGTGGCGGCGGTACTCGGCGCCGTCCTGCTCGACCAGACGCTGGGTCCCGTCCAGCTGCTGGGCTTCGTCCTCGCACTCGCCGCCATCGTCGGGGGACAACTCCCGGCCCCTGGAAGGAAATGACCACCATGACGACACCAGAAGCACGGAAGACGATCCTCGTCACCGGAGCGACCGGCGGCCAGGGAGGCGCGGTGGCCCGCAAGCTGCTCGGCGACGGCTGGGCCGTCCGTGCGCTCGTCCGCGGGACGCAGGGCCGAGCTGCGCGGCAACTCCGCTCTCTGGGAGCCCAGTTGGTCACCGGCGATCTCGACGACCCCGGGTCGCTGCGGGGCGCGGCGCAGGGCGCGTACGGCGTCTTCAGCGTGCAGCCCGCCGACCTGACCGACCCGCGCCCCGAGGTCGAGGTGCGGCAGGGCAGGAACGTCGCCGACGCGGCGGCGGCCGCGGGCGTCGCCCACCTGGTCCACAGCTCGGTGGGCGGCGCCGAACGCGGCTCCGGCGTCCTGCACTTCGAGTCCAAGGCGGAGATCGAGACGTACGTCGACGCCCTGGGGCTGCCCGTGACCGTACTGCGGCCGGTGTTCTTCATGGACAACTGGCGGTACATGCTGCCGGAGCCGTCCGGCGGCGAGCGGGTGGGCCCGGTCGCCCTGGACGAGGACACCTCGCTCCAGATGATCGCGCTGGCCGACGTCGGGCGCATCGCGGCGGACGCGTTCGGCCGGCCGACGGAGTCCATCGGCGAGAAGATCGAGATCGCCGGTGACACTCTGACGGCACGACAGATCTCCGAGGCCCTGACCCGGGCCGACGGCGTGCCGACCCGCCTGGAGCCACGGCCCGTGGAGGAGGTCTGGCCGGACGGGGCGGACATGGCCCGCATGTTCGCCTGGTTGAACAAGGAGGGCCAGCGGGCCGACATCCCCGCTCTCCGCGAACGGTACCCGGGACTGCTGACCTTCGAGGCCTGGCTGCGCGGCCGGGCGTAGGGCCCGACGGGGCGAGGCGGGGTCGGGTCGGGTCGGGTCGGGTCGGGGGATGTCAGTCGAAGCAGAGGCGGCCGGCTTCGTTCGGGGTGGCCGGGGTCACACAGAAGCGGGCGCCCGCGGGGCCCTCCGGTGCCGGGGCCATCGGGGTCGCCACGTACTTGCCGACGTCGAGATCGGTCGCGCGGAGCTCCTGGGGTGCCTCGGTGCCCGGGGCGGACACCTCGACGTGGTCACCGGGCCGCAGGCCTGCGGCCCGGACCCACACGGCCTGGCACAACGCGCCATGTCGGAGTTCCAGTTGGCGGCCGTCCGGCGCCGTGACGGTCCGGACGGTGGTCACCATGCCCGCTCCCCCGCAGCCCATGCGCAGCGGATCCTTGCCGGCGCAGGTGGCCGCCGCGCAGCCCGGGTTGCGCACCGGTTTCTCCGACGCGCCGGCCGCGGCGTCCGGCAGGCCGGGGCGCTGCGGCGGGAGCAGTACGGCGGCCAGCACGAGAGCGGTGACGCCCAGCGTGCCAACCGTGAGGGCCGTGACGGCCGGCCGGTGGCGCCGGCGGTGCCGTGGCTGCTGCGGGGGGTGGGGCTCCGGGAGAGGGTGCGGGTCGGGGT
>NZ_RPRY01000500.1 GCF_003949795.1 Streptomyces sp. WAC06614 | reverse complement strand
GGCCGCCCGCCGCATCTCCGCCGCCTCGTCCGCGCCCGGGACCACCGCCTCGTCGGGGATGCCCGTGCCGCCGTACCAGTGCCCGATGGCCTGGGCGAAGAACCGCTGGCCACGGGTGCCGATCCGGCGCGCCCGCTCCCGGTCGTCGAGCACGATGGTCGGGCAGAGCACGCAGAAGTGGTCGTTGACGGCGGTGGAGACGAACCGCGAGCCGTCCCGCCCGGCGATCGCCGCGTCGTAGACCGCGCGCATCTCGGCGATCGAGCCGGGGCCGGCGAAGCCCATCACCAGGGCGCCGACGCCCAGTTCGGCCGCCTGCACCAGGGTCTCGGCCCGGCTGCACGCGAGGAACAGCGGCGGGTGGGGCGCCTGTTGCGGCCGGGGCAGGATCGGGTGCGGCGGGATGTCGATCAACTCCCCGTGGTACTCCAGCTCCTCCTCCTGCCAGGCCCGCCCGATGATCCGCAGCGCCTCCTCGACCTCCTGCGTGGTCCGGTTCCGGTCGACCCCGCACAGGCTGGCCTCCTGCTCGGTCCCGCCGCGCCCGGCCCCGAGGTCGAGGCGCCCGCCGGAGAGCAGGTCGAGCATGGCGGCGCGTTCGGCGACCCGGGCGGGGTGGTTGTAGCGGAACGGCATGCACACCACGCCGTGGCCGATGCGTATGGTCGAGGTCCGGGCGGCGACGTAGCTGAGGAAGACTTCCGGGGCGCTCATGTGGGCGTACCACTTGAGCGAGTGGTGCTCGACCGCCCAGATGCGGTCGAAGCCGACGGCCTCGGCGAGCACGGCCTGCTCGACGCAGTCGCGGATCACCTGGTGCTCCCGTTCCACGGTCGGATCGGCCAGCTGGGCTTCGAAGATCACGGAAAACTTCACGCCGCCTCCAGGGTTGCGTCCGGTGTCCGGTCTTACTTCAATTAGGAATATGACTAGTCGTCAGAATGGGAAGAAGCAAGACCTTCCCCCCACCGCCTGGGCCGTGCTGGGCCTGCTGTCCTTCCCCGGGCAGCGGACCGGCTACGAGCTGAAGAAGTGGGCCGACTCCTCGCTGCGCTTCTTCTACTGGGCGCCCGCCATCAGCCAGATCTACGCCGAACTGCGCCGGCTGGAGGGCCTCGGCCACGTCGTCTCCAGCCGGTCCGGGCCCGAGGAGGCCCGGGCCAAGCGGCGGTACGCCCTGACCGAGTCCGGCCGCGCGGCCCTGGCCGGCTGGGCCGCGGACACCTCGGAGGCCGGGCCTCCGGTGCTCAAGCACGGGCTGCTGCTGCGGATCTGGCTCGGCCACCTGGCCGACCCGCCCCGGCTGCGCGCCATGGTGGCCGACCACCAGGAGCGGACCCGGGGCGAACTGGCCGCCGTACGCGAGGCGATGGCGCAGGCCGGGGACGTGGACGCATGGGCGTTCCCGCTGCTGGCACTGCGCTGGAGCGAGCGGCAGCACCTGGCCGAACTGGACCTGGCGGACGCCCTGCTGGACGATCTGGCGGTGCTGGAGGCCTCCCGTACCCGCCCCGGTCAAGGCGCGGGGGACACGCCCACGGGCAGGTGACCCGGCACGGCCGTCGGGGGCCCGTACAGCCCTGGCGGGAACCGGCCGTACGGCCCTGACGGGGCCGTGCACGGCCGGTCCCAACGCCGGGCCGGCGGACTAGGCTGCCTCCTCACCGCGCGGCCCGGTCGGGACACCGTGTGCGCGCGGGAGCCGCCGTCGACGGAAGCGAGAGAACCTTGACTTTCCTCACCATCGGTCACCGCGGGGTCATGGGTGTCGAACCGGAGAACACCCTGCGGTCGTTCGTCCGCGCGGAACGCTCCGGCATGGACGTCATCGCGCTGGACCTGCGACTCAGCAAGGACGGAGCGCTCGTCGTCCTCCACGACGCCGAGGTGGACCGCACCACCGACGGCAGCGGTGCCGTCGCCGACCTGACCCTGGCCGAGCTGCGCGAGCTGGACGCCGGGCTCGGTGAACGGGTCCCCGTCCTCGACGAGGTGCTGGAGGCCGTGAGGGCCCCCTTGCAGGTCTCGGTCGAGGATCCGGCCACCGCCCGGGCCCTCGCCGACGCGCTGAAGCGGCTCGACCTGACCGGGCGGGTGGCGGTCTCCTCGTTCCAGGAAGCGGTGCTGGCCGAGACCGCCCGGCTGGTGCCGGGGGTACGCACGGTGCTCACGGCCGGGCAGCACGGCGAGGACGTCGTGGACCGGGCGCTCGCGGTGGGTGCGGACACGGTGGCCCTGGAGCTGCGCCGGCTGACGCTGGCCACGGTGGAGTGTGCGCACGCGGCCGGTCTGAAGGTGACCGGGTGGACGGTGGACAGCCAGGAGCAGCTGCGGCTGGCCCGTGCGCTGGAGCTGGACGGGGCGGCGACCGGCTACCCCGAGATCCGGCGCACCGGGCGGTTCACCGCCTGAGGCGGCCGTGCCTCAGAGCGGCTTGACCAGCAGCTCGAAGGAGAGGTCGTCGCGCAGCGGGACGCCGAAGCGCTCGTCGCCGTACGGGAACGGGCTGAACTCACCGGTGCGGCGGTACCCGCGGCGCACGTAGTAGGCGATGAGCTCCTCCCGCACGTTGACCACGGTCATGTGCATCTCCGTGGCGCCCCACAGCTCCCGGGCGCGCCGCTCGGCCTCGGCCAGGATCTCCCGGCCGAGGCCTCCGCCCTGGAGCGAGGGGCGGACCGCGAACATGCCGAAGTAGGCGTGGTCACCGCGGTGTTCGAGGTGGCAGCAGGCGACGAGCGCGCCGTCGCGCTCGACCACGAGCAGGACGCTGTCCGGGGCGGCGATCACGTCGCGCACGCCCTGCTCGTCGGTGCGCCGGCCCTCCAGGTAGTCGGCCTCCGTGGTCCAGCCGGCCCGGCTGCGCTCGCCGCGGTACGCCGATTCCACGAGCTCCACCAGAGCGGGCACGTCCGCCTCCACGGCGGGACGGAAGGTGAGGGTGGGGCTGGGGGGGATGTCGGCGGTGTCCATGGGCAGAGCGTAACCCGACGGCGGCGTGTGTCCGGCGCCGGACGGGCATCACTTCGAAGACACCGTCGGTCGATCCGGGAGGTCTTCCCGTGCACGGTCCCACGACGTCCGCCCTCCCGTGGCTGCTGGTGCTGCTGTGTGCCGCCAGCGGTGCGTACTGCCTGTGGCGGGTGCGCAGAGCGGACCGGGGAGCGGCCGCGGCGGTGGCCTCCGGGGAGGCCGTGATGGGCTTCGGGATGGCGGTGATGGCCGCGCCGCTGCCGGGCGGGCCCGGGCTGGCCTGGGCGCTGGCGGCGGTCTTCGGCGCGGCGGCGCTGCACGCGCTGTGGCTGCTGCGCGACGGGGTGCACCACGCGCACCATCTGGTGGGGTCCGTGGCCATGCTCTACATGGCGCTGGCGGCGGTCCCGGCCGCCGGGCCGGGCCAGGGCCAGGGGCACGGGCATGCGGCGGCGGGCGTACCGCTGCTGACCGGGGCGCTGGTGTGCTACTTCGCCGGGTACGTGCTCCTGGGCGGGGCCCGGCTGGTACCGGCGGGCGGCACGACCGCGGGCCCGGTGGCCGGCGGGGGGGCCGCAGCGGTGGCGGGACC
>NZ_RPRY01000499.1 GCF_003949795.1 Streptomyces sp. WAC06614 | reverse complement strand
GGGTCGGTGGGGCCGCGGCGGCCAGCGGGGCCCGGGCGTCGTCGCGGATCAGGTCCGCCGGGTCGACGAAGAAGCGCCCCGAGGCGGTGAACCCGCCGAGCAGCACGCGCCTGGCCGTGTCGGTCACGAGGGCGGCGCCCAGGGCCACGCCCGAGGCGAGCTGGGGCCAGGAGGAGAGGGTGTGGCCGACCTCCATGAGGGAGGGGACCATGCGGTCGGAGAGGTTCTCCGGGCCGAGGATGCGCAGGACGTGCGGCACCTTGTCCCGGACGGGCAGCCCCTTGAGGTCGGCGGCGTGCACACCGTCGAGGAGTCCGTGCAGCACGGGCCGGCCGGGTTCGAGGTCGAAGCGCTCCACGTCGAGCATGCCGCGTTCGTTGGTCTCCATCAGCACGGGGATGCGGTGGGCGCGGGCCCGTTCCCGGGCGAAGACCTTGATGTAGAGGTCGTCGCACTCCTCGACGAAGAGGTCGGCCCGGTCCTCGGGCCCGCCGTCGCCGGTGAGGAAGGCGTCGACATTGTCCTCGATCAGGCCCTCGGGCCAGATCCGGATGTCCAGGTAGGGGTCGATCTCGTACATCTGCCGGGCGGCGATGACGACCTTGGGCAGGCCTATGTCCGCCACCGTGGCGCGCAGCCGGTTGAGGTTCGACAGGTCGAGGCGGTCGAAGTCGGCGAGCCGGAAGCGGGTACCGACGCCTTCCTGGGCGAGCGTGTACGCGCTGGCGGCGCCGACGGAGAGCCCGGCCACGGCGATCGTCCGGCCGGTCAGGCGGTCCTGTTCGGCCGGGGTGATCTTGTAGTGGTTACGGGACCGGCGCAGTGCGCGGAACTCGGGCTCGGGCAGGAGGTGGACGAGCCGCCGCGACCACGGGTACCACGCCCAGGTCCCGTACTCCGAGGACGGCCGCCCGCCGAGGTGCCGCTCCACGGCCTCGGCCGTTGCGGCGGCATCCGGCCGCCAGGCCGGCCGCCGGGTGGCGAGCAGCTCCGCGAGCTGCCCGGCGAGCGTGTCGTGCACCGTCAGGGCGTCGCCCCGGTCGAGGAGCGCGGTGAGGGCCGCCCGCTGCCCGGGGTCGGCGGGGTCGAACAGCTCCGGGCGCCAGCGGAACGCCTCCGCGCCCGCCCCGGCGCCGGGTCCGTCACCCGGCCCGCCGTCCCACCCGCCGTCCCACCCGCCTTCCGGCCTTGCGACGAGGGACTGGATGCGCGTGTGCAGGGTCATGAGCACCTCGGTAGCAGGGGGGACGCGAAGACCTGGAGGCCGAGTCGCTCCGCGCAGCGGCGCAGGACCGGTTCGGGTACGGCTCCCTGACCGTCCCTCACCTCCGGTTCCAGCAGCGCCAGGACGGAGGCCAGGCCTGCTCCCCGTGCCCGCATGGCGCTGATCGGGTCGAGGGCGAAATAGGAGGTGTCGCCGGGGAACGGGCGGTCGGTCAGGGGGAGTTCGCGGCGCCACCGGAAGCCGGTGCGCTCGTACGTCGGCATCAGGCGGGCGGAGCAACTGCCGAGGAGGGCCGTCGCGCCGAGAGCCTCGGCGGCCGCGATGCCGGTGGCCATCAGCAGGTGGACCAGGTGGCGGCCCTGCCACTCGGGGGCGACCCAGGCTCCGGACAGTTCGGCCACGGCCTCGCCCCGGTCCCGGGCCCGGGCGACGGCGGCCGTGACCTCGGCGCTGGCGAGGTGGATCTCGGACGGTAACTCCCCCGCCACACCACGGTGGACGCGCAGCCCGCCGACGAGACGGCCGTCGTCGACGGCCGCCACGCAGCTCAGCTCGTCCGCGCCGATCCGCGGGTCGCCCGTGCCGAAGCGCACCATCGCCTGGTGGCCCCGCCGGGCGTAGGCGCCCTGCTGGCCCCGGAGGAACTCCCGGTAGAGCGGGTCGCGCCGGCGGACGGCGAACTGTATGAGGTGCATGCGGTGGCCTCGTCGGGAGTGCGGCTCCGGTGGGGACGGCGCGCGACACCGTCGTCGCGCGCGCCGACTGTACCCGGCCCCGCGGTACGGGCGCCGTCCGAACGCCGCGGCTATACGTCGAAGACGGTCGCCCGGCCGACGGCCTCCCAGGCCTCGGCATCGGCGCGCTCGGCGTCCGCATGGGCACGGATCGCGTCCACGGCGTCGTTGCCGAGGGCCAGCCGCAGCGGGGTCCGTTCGGCGTCCAGGGCGGTCAGGATGGCCGCGGCGGCCTTGGCCGGGTCCCCCGCCTGGCTGCCGTCCGAGTCCGGCAGTCCGGTGCGGACGGGGCCGACCGTGTCGGCGTACGCCGGCAGGACCGTGGCCGTGCTCTGCAGGGCGCCGGCCCCGGCGAACCCGGTGCGGAAGGCACCGGGTTCGACGATCAGGCAGGTGATGCCGTACGCGGCGACCTCGCCCGCCAGGGCCTCGGTCAGTCCTTCCAGGGCGAACTTGGTGGCGGAGTAGGCCCCGACGCCGGGGAACGACAGCCGTCCTCCCATGCTGCTCATCTGCACCACGGCACCGGACTTCTGCTCGCGCATGTGCGGCAGTACGGCCCGCACCAGGGCGGCGGGGCCGAAGAAGTGAAGGTCCATCAGGTCGCGCAGTTCGGCGTCCGAGGTCTCCTCGACGGCGCCGACGAGCCCGCGGCCGGCGTTGTTGACCAGGACGTCGATCCGGCCGAACCGCTCGACCACCTCGGCCACCACCTCGGCGGCCCGGGCCGTGTCGACCACGTCCAGGGCCACCGGCACCAGGCGGCCCGCGTGTGCGGCCGCGTACTCCGCGAGGACCTCGGGCCTGCGTACGGCGGCGACGACGGTGTCGCCGGCCGCGAGCGCGGCGTCGGCCAGGGAGCGGCCGAAGCCGGACGAGGCGCCGGTGATCAGCCAGATCCGGCCGCCGGGCGTGGTCGAGGTGTCGTGCGCGGGCATGAGGAGACCTCCTGGGTCGGGCGAGTCGCGCCTGCGAGGGCATCCTCGGTGATCACGTGCCTCGTGTCAGGTTTCTCCGCGCACAGTGAAATGTTCGGAGTGGCCGATTCCGCCCTGGGGCGCCTCGCTGCACGGCGGGCGGGCCCCGGGGCGCAGACCGGGCGGGTCCGGCGCGCGTACGAGCGGGCGGCCGTCAGCAGCGCCAGGCCCGGGCCGGAGAACGCCGCGCCGCCGAAGGCGGTGAGCCGGAGGGGGTCGGCGACGGTGCCGCCCGGCTCCGGGTCGGGCTGCGGGGCCGGGGGGAGCCGGGCCGCGGCGAGCGGGGCGCAGGCCAGCAGGAGCAGCCCGTACGCGGAGAGGCCGAGGGCGGTCGGCCAGGCGGGGGACAGGGGCAGCAGCCGCGGCACGCGGCGGCCGGCCAGGACCGGCGCCCGGCGGGGGAAGACCTGGCCCCAGCGGTACAGCAGGCCCAGGACGAGGAAGAGGCCCGCTCCCGCGGCCAGGACGGTCACGTCGATGCCCACCTTCGCCAGGGCTCCGGCCACCGGGGAGCCGTCGGAGCTCTCCCGTCGCCACCGCTCGGCGGTGATGCCGCACGCGTCCCCCGAGGGTCCGGACCGTCTTGACGGCGGCCCAGGGCAGCACCCCGCAGCAGGGCCGTCCGGCGGGTGCGGGG
>NZ_RPRY01000498.1 GCF_003949795.1 Streptomyces sp. WAC06614 | reverse complement strand
ACCGAGGGGGCGGGGCGGGGCGCCGGGGCGGTGAGGGGAGCCTGCTGGGGGGCGGTGGTGCGGGGAGTGCCCGTCCGGGGATTACCGGGCCGTTGCTGATGGCGCACGATGCTCACCTCGTCGGTCAGGGGCGGGGCCGGCGGAACGTCACCGCCGTCGTCACCAGACCCGCTTGTTGTGCGACGGGCCGAAGAACTCGATCTCGGCGATGGCGACCTGCTTGTCCGCGGCCGCGCCGTACGCGGAGCGCAGGACGAACCGTACGGAGGTGGCCTCGCCTACCCGGAAGTCACGGCGCTGGGCCCCCGCGCCCTGGTCCAGGGTGAGGAACCGGGTGGTGGTCCTCCCGTCGGCGGTGGTGGTGGCGGTGGTGGCGGCGCCGGCACCGCCACCGCGGGCAAGCAACTCCCGCCGTACCTCATGAACCTGGACGCCCCCGGCCTCTCCTCGACGTACGGCCTGACCGGCAACGGCTTCGTCGGCGCCGCGATCGGCGCCACCGCCGGCCACCGCGGCGACGGCGTCGACGCCATCGAGCGCGAACTGGCCGGCCGGCCCGAGTCGTTCTTCGGTGCGGGCCGCGCGTTCACCGTCGAGGGCAGGACGGGCGCGCAGTGGTACGACGTCACCGTCCGCATCACCCGGGCCCCGGACGACCGGCCGCCCGCCTTCCTCCCGCCCGACGCCCTGCCCGCCACGGCCGACCCCGCGCACGCCGCGCTGGAGGACCCCGAGGGCAAGGACACCAAGCTCGACGTCCACCACACCACCGCGGCGGCCGCCGCCGGCACCGGCGGCGGCTCGGCCGGCAAGGGCCTCGGCGGCCTCGGCTTCGGGCTCGCCCCCGTCGCCCCGGGCGTCTGGCTGGGCGGGGCCGCGACCGGCACCGTCCAGCCCTGGCAGTCGTCCCAGGAGTCCCGCCACCAGCGCACCGTCGCCGAACCGCGCGTCCTGCGCAGCGACCAGGGCACCGTCGAAGTGCAGCGCCGCGTCCGTTACGTCGTGCGGGTCAAGGAGACCGGCACCGTCGACGCGCAGATCCTCCAGGGCGCCGGCACGCTCACCCAGCGGGTGCCGGTCGAGCACCTGGTGCCCACCACCGGCGGCGTACCGGGTCCGCGCCGGCGCCTGACCCCGGCCGTCGTCCGCGCCGTCTCCCTCGCCGACTCCCTGGCCCCCCTCGCCGTCACCAGCACCGCCGCCCCGCACCAGGGCGGCGGCGGACTCTTCGACACCGTCGCCTCCGTCCTGCACCCGGCGGTCACCGAGCCCGGCGCGCCCGGCCGCGCCCGGCTGTACGAGGCGACCTCCACGGCGACCCTCCTGGAGGACCTGCCCCGGCTGCTGCGCGAGGGCGTGGTGGGGGAGGACCTGTACGCCAGGGACGGCCGCACCGTGGGCAGTTACCACCTACGGGCCACCCTCACCCGGCTCGCACCGGCCTGGAGCACCGGAAGGACCCAGCTGCGCACCCACCAGCAGAGCCAGACCTCGGTCACCCAGAGCGCGGCCAAGGGACGGGCCCTCCAAGGCGGAGCGGGCCCGGCGATCGGCGTCGGCGCGGCCGGCAACGCGGCCGTGGTCCGCGCCACCGCCATGCCGCTCCTCGGCGCCCGCAAGGCCCGCTTCACCGTGACCGAACAGACCGCCTCCAGCCGGCAGGGCGCGGAGATCCGCGGCGAGAAGGCCCTGTACGTCGGCGAGGTGACCATCGTCGCGCAGGGCATGGGCGCGCCCACGCCCGTGATGCTCGCCCGCCCCGGCCGCCGGGTGGCGCGGACCAGCATGGCCGTGTGGGTCAGCCTGCGGGCGGACGAGGCGAAGGAACTCGGGCTGCCCCTGCCCACGGGCATGCAGGCCGGACCCCTCGCCAGGAAGCCCACGACGGCCGACGCCCACGGCAACGAGGTGGACGTCGAACGCCACCTCCCCTTCGGCGGCAAGGGCGCCAACGTCGCCCTCGGCCGGCTCGACACCGAGCCCCTGGTGCGGGCCGTGCGCCGGCTGTTCACCACCGACCCCCGACTCGCCGGCTACCTCCCCGACCTCGGCGACACCCCGCCCGCCACCGACATCACCGGCGAGGAGGCCGAGGTGCGGCGCAGCAACTACCGCGCGCTGCTGACCGCCCTGTCGGAGACCCACCTCCGGGTCGACAAGGACCAGTTGCTGTCCACCGGCATCCGTGTACGACTGCGCCGCAAGTCCGCCCTGCACGCCCACGACGTGCAGCTCCTCGTCAAGGGACAGCTCACCCGGCCCACCTACCAGGGCGACATCGCGGACTGGTCGGTGCGCAGCCACGCGGGTGTCGCGGGCAACGCCCAGAGCGGACGCAGCAGTTCGCGGTCGGCCGGCGGACTGGTCCTCGGCCAGGCCCGGGTGGTCCCCGGCTTCCTGACCGCCGCCGCCCGCTACGAGCGCCAGCACGTCGGGGCCCGCCGGAACCAGGCGGGCCCCACCAGCCGTACGGACGTCGTGTCCAACGGCTCCGACGCGGCGAGCGCCTTCGCCGCGTCCCTCGCGGTCGACGTGGACGTCACCCTGACCTCCCGCCGCCGCAAACTGGCCCGCAGCGTGACGGTCGGCGCGCCGGGCCGGGACGTCCCGCAGGCCGAGCACCTGGCCACGCTGCACCTCGGCGCCCAGGAGGTGCGCCTGCTCACCCCGGCCGAGTTCACGGTCGACGGGGCGGCCAAGGCCCGGATCGATGCCACGGCCACCGCCCGCCGCGCCCGACCGACCCCGCCCGACCAGCCGTTCCACGCCGCAGGCATCGGCGATCTGGCCACCGTCACCCCCCGGGCGGCCCTCGGCGGTGTGCTACGGGACTGGCAGCTGGTGGAGACGGTGGACGGGGAGCCCGTCCGCGCTCTGGCCTTCGAACTGCTCTCCCGGGCCGCGGCCCGCAACCAGAACCTGCGGACGGACCCGGCCCTGGCCACCGAGGGCCTCGCGCCGCGCCAGGCGATCGAGGAACGCTTCGGCGAGCGCGCCGTCCAGGGCGCGCTGCGCCAGGCCGCGTCCTCCGGCTGGGTGGTGAAGAACCTGACCTACCCACGACGCCTGCGGGGCCTCGACGGCGCGGTCGGCACCCGGCTGACCCTGACCAACCCGCGCTACCTGCACAAGGCCGCCGGCCCGGGCACCGAGACCTTCGTGCTCGGCGGCCACCAGGCCGGCGGGCAGACCGGCGAAGGCCCCACCAGCACGGTGCAGTACGGCTTCACCGTCTCCGAGCGCGGCGACGCCCTCCGGGCGGGCCAGGGCCTGTCGACCTTCCACACCAGCAGCGAGACCGACGCCCACGCCCTCACCCTTGGGGGCACCGTGGAGCGCAACGCGCACACCCCGAAGAAGGCCCCGCTGTACCTGGTCCAGTGCGATCTGCTGGTCCACATGGTCGCGGAGGTCAAGATCACCGCCACCCGCCACCCCTACGTGACCTCGGGCGTGCGGACCCTCCCGGCCGCGGCAGCGGTATGGCTGACGGAAGCCCAACTGCCCACCAGGCTCAGGACACAACTCCGCCTGGACACCGCAGCCACGCCACCCACGACGGCCCCCAGCACCCC
>NZ_RPRY01000497.1 GCF_003949795.1 Streptomyces sp. WAC06614 | reverse complement strand
GCTCCCGCACGGCCCGCAGCGGCCCGAGCCGGCCGAGGAGCCGGCCCCCGCGCCCCGCCCGGCGGCCGCCGCCGCGGGCTCCGCCGAGTAGGACGGCGGTACGCGGTCGCGGTACGACGACGGCCGGCCGGCCCCGGACATCGTTCCGGGGCCGGCCGGCCGGAAGCACGGGCCGGGGGACAGGGCGAGGGCAGGGTCCGGAACTGCCGGTCCTGCTCCCGGCTCAGGGCTCGTGCGTGTAGTAGCGGTAGAAGGCCACGATGCCCACGCCGGCGCCGGTCAGCAGGCCGATCCAGACCGAGCGCAGCACCGAGTCGCCGGTGAGGCTGTACAGGTAGCCCATGGCGATGGCGGCGAAGGCGCCGTACATCGCCGCGCGCAGCTCCCGCATCATCCGCGGGCCGACCCGGGCCATCGCGACCAGGCAGGCCGCGAAGACCACGCCGCACAGGATCCCGTAGAAGACGTTGCCCGCGTCGACCGGGCCCGTCTGGCGCTTCATGAAGGCCGCGTAGACGCCGTAGAGCAGTCCCAGCACCAACGGGACGGTCAGTGCCGCACGGTCCAGGTGCCGCCCGCGGGCGGCCGGTGCCGCATGTGCCATGGCAGGGCTCCTTGTCTCCCCCACCCACCAGGGCACACCCGCCGCCGCCCCGCGGCAAGTGGATCACCCGTTCGGGGGGCTTGGGCCCGTGCGGGGGGCTGCCGCACGGGGGACGGCGCACCCGGGCGGCGCAGTGCCGTTCGCGGCCGGGCACCGCCCGGCCGTTCCCTGGTGACGTGCGCACCTTCCTGTCGGCGGTCCTCGTCGCGCTCGTGGCCCTGCTCGTGCCCGCGAGCGCGGTGGCGTACTGGGCCGACCGCGAACTGGGCGACGCCGACCGCTACACCGCCGCGATGGCCCCGCTGGCGCGGAACCCGGCCGTGCAGGAGGTCGTCGTCACCCGGGCCGCGCGCGCCATCTCCCCGCAGATCGACGCGGGCCCCTTCCAGAGCGGGGTGGAGGCGCTGCTCGGCGAGGCACTGCGCTCGTTCGTCGGGACGCCCGCCTTCCAGACCGCCTGGGACGCGGCCAACCGGGCCGCGCACGCCGCCTTCCTCCAGGCCCTGACCACCGGTGACGGCGACGCCGTCACCATCGACCTCGCCCCGGTCGTCGCCGAGGTCAAGGGCGAACTCGTCGCCGGCGGGGTGCCCTTCGCCGACCGCATCCCCGAGACCCACGTGACCGTCGAGGTCATGGAGTACGAGAACCTGGGCGCGCTCCGGAAAGGTTTCCGCATGCTCCAGATCGCCGGCATCTGGCTCCCCCTGCTCACCCTGGCGCTGGCCGTGGCGGCGGTCGCCGTGGCCGCCCACCGGCGCCGCGCCCTGGTGGCCACCGGGCTCGGGGTCGCGCTCGGCGGCGTCCTGCTGGGGGCGGCGGTGGCCGTGTGCCGCCGACTGACCCTGGACGACCTGCCCGCCGACATCGACCGGGCCGCGGCCGAGGCGGTGTACGACGCGCTGACCGCGTTCCTGCGCACCACCGCCTGGGTGGTGCTCGTCGTCGGTCTGGGCACGGCGCTCGCCGCCTGGCTGACGGGACGGCTGCGCCGCACCCCATAAGCTCGGAACGTACGCAACCTCCCGGGAAACACCCGGAAGAACCGATTCGCGAGCGGCGCACCATGAGTACGGAACAGATACCGTCCGGACGGGCCCGGCCCCACCCGCTGGCCCCGCCCGCCTGGCTGCTCCAGGGACTGCGGCCCACCTCCGCCCGGGTGCCCTGGGCCGCCGCGGCGCGTGCCGGGATCGCCCTGGCGGCGCCGCTCGCCGTCGGATTCGCCCTGGACGAGCCGGAGTACGGTGCGCTGGTGTCCATGGGCGCCCTGTCCGGGGTGATCGGCGACACCGCCGACGCCTACCGGATGCGGGTGCTCAACATCGCCGTGCCCCAACTGGCCGGAGCCGTGGGGGTGGCGCTCGGCACCTTGGTCCACGGCCAGGGCTGGCTCGCCGTCGCCGTGCTGACACTGGTGGCCCTGGTGTCCGGGATGATCTCCTCCATCGGCACGGTCGCCTCGGTCTCCGGACTGCTGCTCCTGCTCAACGCCGTGGTCGGGGCCGGGCTGGCGATGCCGCGGCCGTGGTGGACGGCGCCGCTGCTGCTCACCGCGGGCGGGCTGTTCGTGCTGCTGCTGACCCTGCTGGGGTGGCCGCTGCGCGGCCGGCAGCCGGAGCGGACGGCCGTCGCGGACACCTACCGGGCCCTGGCCCGCCTGCTGGAGGCGGCCGGGACCGGGGCGGCGTACGAGGAACGCCGGCGGGAGGTCACCCAGGCCCTGAACCACGCCTACGACCTGGTGCTCGGGCGGCGCGCCCGGGTGCACGGCCGGTCCCCGGCGCTGGTGCGGATGCTCGCCCAGCTGAACGTGGTGATCCCGCTGGTGGAGGCGGCGCCCGCGGTGCACCAGCGGGGCCGGCCGCTGCCGCCGGAACTCCCGGCCACCGTGCGGGGCCTGGCCGACGCGGTGGAGCAGGCCCGTACGGTGCCGCCCGTACTGGACCTGCCGGCCCCGCAGAGCCCGGCCGAACGGGCCCTGGACACGGCCCTGCGGCACGCCGTGACCATCGTCCACCTGGCCGAACCGGACCCGTACCACGTCGACGACCGGCTGGGCCGGCCGGCGGCGCTGGGGGTCCGGATGCGGGGGGCGGTGCGCGACATGGTGCTGTCCAGCGCCTCCTGGCGGTACGGACTGCGGCTCGCGCTGTGCATCGGGCTGGCGCAGTCGCTGGTGTCGCTGGTGGAGGTGGAACGTTCGTACTGGGTGGCGCTGACCGTCACCTTCGTCCTGAAGCCGGACTTCGGCTCGGTGTTCTCCCGGGCGGTGCTGAGGGCGCTGGGCACGGCGGGCGGGCTGGTCGTCGCGGCGGCCGTGCTCGCGGAGGTGCCGCGGGGGTGGTGGGACGTACCGGCGATGGTGGTGCTCGGGGCGCTGATCCCGGTGTTCTCGGTCAAGGGCTACGCCTTCCAGACCGCGGCGATCACCCCGGTGATCCTGCTGCTGTCGGACCAGCTCAACCACCAGGGCTTCGACCTGGTGCGGCCACGGCTGCTGGACAGTCTGATCGGCTGCGCCATCACGCTGGTCGCCGGGTACCTGCTGTGGCCGGAGAGCTGGCACACCCGGGTCGGCGACCGGCTCGCCTCGGCCGTGGACGACGCCGCGCACTACGTGGAACGGGCCTTCGCGCCGGTGCCGGCCGCGGGGGGCGAGGCCGCCCTCCGCGCCGCCCGCCAGGCCCGGCTCCAGGCCAGGCGGCGGATCTACCGGGAGCTGTCCGGGGTCCGCACGGAGTTCCAGCGGGCGCTGACGGAGCCGCCGCCGACGGGGCAGCGGGCGGCGGCGTGGTGGCCGCTGGTGGTGGCGGTCGAGCGGATCGTGGACGCCACGACCGCGGCGCGGGTGCGGGTGAACCACGGGGCTCCCGCCCCGCCGGCGGAGGAGGTGCGGGCCTTGTCGGCCCGCCTCCACCGCCTGGCGGACGACGTCCGCACCCACCGCACCCCCACCACCATCACCCCACCAC
>NZ_RPRY01000496.1 GCF_003949795.1 Streptomyces sp. WAC06614 | reverse complement strand
GGGGGAAGCTGGCCCTTCAGGGGGCCCCAGTCGTTGGGGTCGGGGACGCCCGGCGGGAGCATGGTGCGGCGCTTCGCGCCGCCAGTCTCGGCGCCCTCGCCCGGCTCCTTGGCACCGGGCCAGGCCTTGGCGACACGGGCGGCGAGGACGAAGTCCTTGCGCAGCGGGTGGCCCTCGAAGTTCTCGGGCAGCAGCAGCGGCACGAGGTGCGGGTGGTCGGTGAACACCACGCCGAACATCTCGTGCGTCTCGCGCTCGTGCCAGGACGCGCCCGCGTACACCGTCACGGCGGACGGCAGGCTCGGCGCGGTGTGCGGCACGGTGGTGCGCAGCAGCAGCCGGCGGACCCGGTGGCCCTCCAGCGCGACGACGTGCGCGCAGATCCGGAAGCCGGTGCCCGGCTCGTCCACGGCGCTCAGCCAGTCGAAGTAGGTGCAGCCCAGCTTGTCGCGGGCGATCTCCAGCGCCGCGATCCACGAGCCCACGGGCACGTCCACGGTCAGGACGTCGTAGGAGGCCTCGGCCAGGGCTTCCTCGCCGAAGATCTGCGAGGCGGCGTCGGGGAGGGAGTCGTAGAGGTTCATGCCGCGTCCCCTCCGTCCGGCGACGCCGCGCCGGACGGCGCGGCCGGGGGCTGGACCAGGCCGCTGGTCAGCTGGGCGGTCGAGGGCCGGCCGGCCGGTGCGTAGCGGGCGGCCAGGGACTCGCGGGCGATCTTCTCCTGGAGCTTGAGGATGCCCTGGAGCAGCGCCTCGGGCCGCGGCGGGCAGCCGGGGACGTAGACGTCCACGGGGATGATCTGGTCGACGCCCTTGGTGACGGAGTACGAGTCCCAGTACGGGCCGCCGCAGTTCGAGCAGGCGCCGAAGGAGATGACGTACTTCGGCTCGGGCATCTGCTCGTAGAGCCGCTTGACGGCCGGGGCCATCTTGTCCGTGACGGTGCCCGAGACGATCATCAGGTCGGCCTGCCGCGGGCCGGGCGCGAACGGGATGACACCGAGCCGGATGAAGTCGTGCCGGGCCATGGACGCCGCGATGAACTCGATGGCGCAGCAGGCCAGACCGAAGTTGAAGACCCACAGGCTGTAGCGGCGGCCCCAGTTCAGGACCACCTTCATCGGCTCGGGGGCCAGCCGGGAGAGCACGCCCAGGCGCCGCGGCTCGGGCAGCAGCTCGCTGCGCCCGGCGTCGCCGGAGCCGGCCGCCGCGCCCTGGGCGGCTGTGGCCCGGGCGGCTGCGGCTGCGGCTGCGGCTGCGGCTGCGCCCTGAGGGGGCACGTCCTGAGGTGTCACGCCCATTCGAGGACGCCCTTCTTGTACGCGTAGAGCAGGCCGACGGCGAGGAAGCCCAGGAAGATGAACATCTCGACCAGGGTGGTGGCGCCGTAGCCGGCGGCGGCGAAGACCGTCGCCCAGGGGAAGAGGAAGATCGAGTCGACGGCGAAGATGACGTAGAGGAACGCGTAGACGTAGTAGCGGACCTGGGTGTGCGCCCAGCCCTCGCCCACCGGGTCGACCCCGCATTCGTACGTCAGCAGCTTCTCGGGGGTCGGCACCACCGGCCGCAGCAGGCGGCCCGCGCCGAAGGCCACGGCCACGAAGAGCACACCGAGAACCGCGAGCAGGCCGACGACCGAATAACTTCGGAAGTAGTCCGCCGCGAGCACGGTTACGGTCGATACCGATGGTTCAGGCACGTCCGTTCCTCGCTCCCTGGCCACTGTCGACGATCTGTTACGCACGGGAGTCTAGGGCCTGCCTCCTACCGGGTGGGGTTATCCCCCGTTCACCGGGACAAGGGCACCCCATGGCACGAGGGGGGCGGGGTTGGCAGGCTGTCGGTCATGACCGCGACGAACTCCGCGTACGACCCCGACCGGCCTCCGCCCGTCCGCCCTGTCTTCAGTGTGGTGACGTGGCAGGAAATCTGTCACCTGTTGACGAACCTGCCGATGTCGATCATCGGGTTTGTTTACACCGTGTTCATGATTTCGGTCGGGGCGGGACTGTCCGTGACCGTGGTCGGGCTGCCGCTGCTGGCGTGCGGCCTGTGGGGGTCGCGGCAGCTCGGGCGGGTGGAGCGGTGGCGGGCGCGGATGCTGCTCGGGACGCGGGTCGAGGAGCCGACGCCGCTGCCCGGGTCGCGGCGGGCCGGCGGGTTCTTCGGGTGGCTGTGGGCCTCGCTGAAGGATCCGGTGGCGTGGCGCGCCACGTTGTACGGGCTGGTGCGGCTGCCGTGGGGGGTGCTGACGTTCACGGTGGTGCTGGCGGGGCTGTTCGTGCTGTGGCCGGTGCTGCCGTACGTCGTCCGGGGGCTGGTCTCCGTGGACCGGGCCATGGTGCGGGGACTGCTGTCGCCGTCGGACGAGCTGGAGCGGCGGATCGCGGAGCTGGAGTCGGACCGGGGCGTGGTGGTCGACACCGCGGCCGCCGACCTGCGGCGCATCGAGCGGGACCTGCACGACGGGGCGCAGGCGCGGCTGGTGGCGCTGGCGATGGGGCTGGGCCTGGCCAAGGAGAAGCTGCTGGAGGACCCGGACGCGGCGGCGGCGATGGTGGACGAGGCGCACGGGGAGGTGAAGCTGGCGCTCCAGGAGCTACGGGACCTGGCCCGCGGGATCCATCCGGCGGTCCTGACGGACCGGGGTCTGGACGCGGCGCTGTCGTCGGTGGCCTCGCGGTGCACGGTGCCGGTGCGGGTGGAGGTGGATCTGCCGGCGCGGCCGGCGGAGGCGATCGAGGGGATCGCCTACTTCACCGTGTCGGAGCTGCTCCAGAACGTCAGCAAGCACGCGGGGGCGCGCAGCGCGAGTGTCGAGGTGTGGCGGTCGGGGCCGAGGCTGTTGCTGCGCGTGTGCG
This sequence comes from Streptomyces sp. WAC06614, assembly GCF_003949795.1. GTDB lineage: Bacteria > Actinomycetota > Actinomycetes > Streptomycetales > Streptomycetaceae > Streptomyces. Next base: position 757 of record NZ_RPRY01000496.1, on the reverse strand, counting down.
ACGACGGGCGGGGCGGGGCCCGGCTGGACCGCGGCTCCGGCATGGCGGGGCTGGCGGAACGGCTCGGCGCGGTGGACGGCGTCTTCGTCGTGGACTCCCCCGAGGGCGCCGGCACCACCGTCACGGCGGAACTCCCTTGGCGCGACCGCCCTACGACCCGAAGCCGAGCCTGACGACGCGAAGCCTGGGCCCGGCCGGCCGCCCAGGCCCGGCCGCCCAAGCCCGGCCAACGGACCGCGGCCGCCCGAAGCCCGGCCGCCCAGGCCCGGCCACCGGACTCCTGCCGCCCGAAGCCCGGCCGCCCAAGCCCGGCCAACGGACCGCGGCCGCCCGAAGCCGAGCCTGACGACGCGAAGCCTGGGCCCGGCCGGCCGCCCGAACCCCGGCCACCGGACCCCGGCCGCCCGAAGCCCGGCCGCCCAAGCCCGGCCGCCCCGGCGCTCCTGGCGGGGCTCCTCCCGAGGGAGGGGCCCCGCTTCCGTTTGCCCGGCCCCGGCGGCGACGGGGTGGGGTTAACCCCCGGGCGGGACGCCGATGTGCTGGATGGTCCGCGGAGGGGCCGGGCGGACAGGGTGGAGGTACGGAAAACGGGAGCGGACGGAGTGAGGGACGGGTGGAGGGCATGCAGACCACGGGGACGGGGAGCTCACGGCTGGGACGATCCGCCGGCCGGACGGCGCTCGGAAGGCCGCAGGGCGGCGGCCTCGGGGCCGAGGGCTCCCGCGGCACCTTCACGAGCCGCGGCTCCGGGGGCGGG
>NZ_RPRY01000495.1 GCF_003949795.1 Streptomyces sp. WAC06614 | reverse complement strand
GGCTCGTACGACGGCAGGGGCGGTACGGCGGGCTGCCCGCCGTACCGCCCCTGCCGTCGTACGAGCCGCTGCCCGGCGGGGGACCGTACGGGCCGACCGAGGTCGGACCGGGTCCGCCGCTGCCGCCCGGAGGGGCCGGGGCGCGGCGGGTGCGGCCCCTCGTGGCCGGGGCCCTGGTGGCCGTGGTCGCGGTGGGGGCGGCGACCGGCTGGTGGTTCGCCCACCGGGACGAGCCCGCGCCCGACGCGCGCGGCTCGGCGAGCTCCCTGGCGCCCGACCCCACCGGGCCGACGGACGGGGCCAACCCGGACGGGCCGAGCGCGAGTGCCGGTACGAGCCGGAGCCCGAGCACGAGCCCGAGCGCGGGCGCGTCCCGGTCCGGGTCCGCGAGCCCGGGCGGGACCGCGGCCGCGCCGGACGAGCCGCGCGAGGTCGTCCAGGACCCCAAGGGCTTCGCCCTCGCCGTACCGGCCGGCTGGCGCCGCGAGGAGAGCGGCGCCTCGGTCTTCTACCGGTCGTCCGACCGGGCCGCCCTGATCCAGGTGTTCCCGGTCAGCGAGCCGGACCTCACCCCGGTCCAGGCCGTCGAGCGGGCCAGCGCCGACCTGCGCTCGCGCACCTCCGGCTACACCGAGATCCGGGTCGGCGCGGTCACCGGCGGCGGGGGCGAACTCGTCTACGAGTACGCCAGCGAGGAGTCCCGGGGCCGCCGCCGCGGAGTGGAACGGGTGCTGCTCGCCCCGGACGGCACCAAGTGGGCCGTCCTGGTGGCCGGTCCCGCCGCCGAGTGGCCGCTCACGCAGTCCCGCCAGGAGGCCGCCCTGCGGGCGTTCCGCCCGGGGAACTGAGCGTCGAGCCGGGCCCCGGCCGGGGCCCGGCACGGGCGGCGCCGCGCTCCGCCGGGCTCAGGCTCAGATCTTGTACTGGCCCGGGGTGTAGTGGCCCGGGACCATCCGGGTGGTGACGCCGATGCGGTTCCACACGTTGATGGTCGCGATCACGGCGATCAGCTGGGCCAGCTCGGCCTCCTCGAAGTGCCCGGCCGCCTTCTCGTAGACCTCGTCCGGAACGAAACCGTCCGTCAGAACGGTCACCGCCTCGGTCAGCTCGATCGCCGCCAGCTCCTTCTCGGTGTAGAAGTGCCGCGACTCCTCCCACGCCCCGAGCATGACGATCCGCTCGATGCTCTCGCCCGCGGCGAGGGCGTCCTTGCTGTGCATGTCCAGGCAGAACGCGCAGTGGTTGAGCTGCGAGGCGCGGATCTTGACGAGCTCTACCAGGGCCGGGTCCAGGCCCTTCTTGGACGCGATCTCCAGAGCGACGACGGCCTTGTAGACCTCGGGCGCCAGCTTGGCCATCTGCATGCGGGGAGTGTGCTCGGGCGCGTGCGGGTGGGTGTGCGCCGGGGAGCTGGTCCGGGGGTGTTCGTGCCGTTGTGCGCGGTTCGTCGTCATGGGCTCACCCTAGGGACCGGGCGTCCCAGCGATATGGTCCATGTTCATGACGGATTCCTGGGCCACTTTCGGTACCGACCTGCTGCTGGAGCCGGTCCCGGGGCGGGGGCTGCGGGCCGGGCTCTGCGAGGCGCTGCGGGAGGCCGCGCGCACCGGGCGGCTGGCGCCCGGCACCCGGCTGCCGTCCTCGCGGTCGCTGGCCGCCGACCTCGGGATCGCCCGCAACACCGTCGCCGAGGCGTACGCCGAACTCGTCGCCGAGGGCTGGCTGACCGCCCGGCAGGGCTCGGGCACCCGGGTGGCCGAACGGGCCCGGCCGCGCAAGGCCGCCGTCCCCGTGCCCGCCCCCGCCCACCGGGCGCGGGCCTCGCGCGGGCCGTCGTACAGCCTCCGGCCCGGCTCCCCGGACCTCGGCGCCTTCCCGCGGGCCGCCTGGCTGGCGGCCGCCCGGCGGGCCATGGCCCTCGCGCCGAACGACGCCTTCGGGTACGGCGACCCGCGCGGCCGCATCGAACTGCGCGAGGCCCTCGCCGGGTACCTGGCGCGGGCGCGCGGGGTGTACGCCGACCCGGAGCGGATCGTGCTGTGCTCGGGCTTCGCGCACGGGCTGGTGCTGGTGGCGCGGATGCTGCGGGCCCGGCGGGTGCGGGAGCTGGCCGTGGAGTCGTACGCCGTGTACGTCCACCGGGGGCTGCTGTCCGACGCCGGACTGCGGACCGTACCGCTGCGGCTGGACGGGGCGGGGGCGCGGACGGAGGACCTCGCGGGGATGTCGGCGGGGGCGGTCCTGCTGACGCCCGCGCACCAGTTCCCGACCGGGGTCGCGCTGACGTCCGCGCGGCGGGCCGCGGCCGTGGACTGGGCGCGGACCACCGGCGGACTGATCGTCGAGGACGACTACGACGGGGAGTTCCGCTACGACCGCCAGCCGGTCGGCGCCCTCCAGGGCCTGGACCCGGACCGGGTGCTCTACCTGGGCACGGCGAGCAAGTCCCTGGCCCCGGGCCTGCGGATGGGCTGGATGGTGGTCCCGCCGGGGATGCTGGGCGAGGCGCTGGCCGCCAAGGGGCGGGCGGACTGGACCTCCAGCGCGCTGGACCAGTTGACGCTGGCCCAGTTCATCGCCTCCGGCGCGTACGACCGGCACGTACGGGGCATGCGGCTGCGGTACCGGCGCCGCCGGGACCAGCTGGTGGCCGCGCTGGACGGGCGGGTCAAGGTCTCCGGCATAGCGGCCGGACTGCACGCGGTCCTGGACCTCCCGCCGGGCACCGAACGCTCGGTCCTCCAGGCGGCGGCCTGGCACGAACTGGCCCTGGACGGCCTGTCGATGTACCGCCACCCGGACGCCGACCTCCCCCCACGCGACGCCCTGGTCGTCGGCTACGCCACCCCACCGGACAGCGCCTGGGGGCCGACCTTGGAGGCCTTGACGGCCACGTTGCCGTAGCGCCGTGGCGGGCGGGGCCCACGACCTCGCCGGGCCCTCCTCACGTGGCGGAATGCTTCGGCAGGGCGAGCCAGTCCGACCAGGAGATCTCGCGGCCGAGGAAGCGCGGCTGCTCGAACGGCCAGTCGGCGGCGATCCACTGCGGCACCAGCGCGTCGAGGGCCTGCTCGACCTCGCTGCCCACCAGCTCGTCCACCACCCACCAGGAGATCTCGCCGTCCGCGCCGGCCCGCTCCGGCGGGTCGATGTAGACGCAGCCGAGCAGAGCCGTCTCCGCCGCGTCGAACAGCGCGTAGTTGAAGGACTGGTGCGCGGCGATCTCCTTCTCGTGCCGCAACAGGTCGGCCCGGTCGGCCTCGTAGGTCAGGGTGGCCGCGGGCCAGCCCCAGGCCGGGCCGTAGATGGTCCACAGCCGCTCGCGCGAACCCATCACGGCCGGATGGTCGAGCGGGGTGTCCGCCTCCCGGATCGGCCGCAGGTGATGGCCGCCGCCCGGCAGCGGTACCAGGACGGGGTGCACGAAGTCATCGGGAAGCCAGCTCATGGCGCCCGACCGTAGCAGCGCGCGCCCGCCGGCTCCCCCGGCCGGGCGGCCGGCAGCGCGATGCGGTTGTGGCGCATACACATCTCCGAGCCCACGAGACACTGAGCGAACTCGTATGCCGTCTTCTGCTTGAAAAAAAAAAGAAGAGTGCAAAGACAGGAGCGTGCTGCT
>NZ_RPRY01000494.1 GCF_003949795.1 Streptomyces sp. WAC06614 | reverse complement strand
GGCCCGTACCGCTGCGTGGCAGCGTTCTCGGAGCGTCCGCCGGATCGCGTCGTGCGCACCGGAGGCGGTCAGGACCTCCCGCAGGCGGCAGGCGCCTTGCTCATCGAGGCCTGCCTCGCCCAGGTGCGGTACCCGTCCCGGACGACTACCGCACCCGTACCACGGGGATACGGCTGTGGGACGGAACCCTTCTCAGCGAGGTGGTGACCCCGCGCCACGACCTGGCCGCACGACCGCGCCCGTTCCCCGTGCAGCGCAACTACTTCCACATCGCCGCTCTTGAGGCCGGCGCCCGGTGGCTGCGCGAGACGGTCCCGCTGGAGCGGGCCGAGTACGAACGGCTCCTGGCGGAGGACGTGGGGGGCTTCGTCTCCTGGGTCTACCCGGATGCCCAGCCGGCGCGGCTACGCGCGCTGATCGACTTCCACCACTGGGCCGTCTGGCTGGACGACGTCATGGACCGCAGAACCACCCTCGAAACCAGCCTGGAGGCGTGCTCCGTGCTGGAGTCGCTGGGGACCGTCGAACTCGCCCCGTTCGACGACTTCTTCGCCCGCATGCGCAGCCAGGGCCTGCACGAGGGCCATGCGCACCGGTTCCTGACCGCGATGCACGCCTACGGGGCGTCCTCCCGCGCCGAGGTCCACGCCCGCGAGGACCACCACTGCGGGTTCACCACCATTGCCGGCTACGTCGCCAACCGGCGTCGCTCGGCGGCGATGCCGGTCTACTTCGCGCTCATCGCCTGGATATCGGGCGTCGAGCTCCCCTCCCACGTCTACGGCCACCCGCTGGTCGTCCAGCTGGAAAACGCCTGCTCCGACTACGCCCTCCTCTACAACGACGCCGGCTCCTTCACCAAGGAGTACCTCGCGGGACGCACCGAGGGCACCCTCGTGCGTCTGCTGTCCCGCGAGCTCCAGCTGCCGGTGCAGGAGACCCTGTACGAGATAGCCGACATGGCCGCCGCCGCAGCAGACGACCTCGAAGCCGCCAGCGACCTCATCGACGCCAGCGACCTTCCCGCCGCCCACCGCGAACACGTCCACCGCTACGCCGACGGGCTGAGGAAATTCACCGGCGGCGTCAACCACTGGAGCAACCACACCACCCGGTACGCGATCGGCCAGCCCATGACCGATGCCGCCCCCACCTCCCGATCCGGCGACCGCCACCACTTGCGCATTCGCCGTACGTGAGGTCAGCCACGGTCCCCGAGCCTCGCCGCCTTCCCCGCCGGGCGCCCGTGCCGGCCCGACGGCTCACCGGGGGCCGAGGCCACCCGGCTCCTGCCGGGACCGTCGCCGTCCTGCCGTTCCCGTTGTCCGTCTTCTCATCCGTGAGTGGGTGCCCGCCTCATGCCCGTGACCGATCTGTGGCCGTCCCGGACCGCGCACCAAGTGGAGACCGCACTTGCCGCCGCGGCCGACGAACTGTCCGCCCTCGACGCTCGCGTCGAGCACTACCGGGTACCCCACGGCGGGTACGCGGCGTGGACCGGCGACACCGCCTCGGAGGTGTTCAGCCTCGAGGCGAGGATCGGGCCGGCCCACCACAGGCCCGGCACCTCGATGTGGGCGGTCTTCCAGGTCTTCGACCCCCGCCAGCCCAACCTGGCGCTGGTACGGATGCTGGAACGCCACGACGCCGACGGCGCACCGGTCCAGGACGTGCGCCGCCCCTCCTACACCCGTGAACTGGACCTGAGGCTGTGCCGGATGTTCATGCCCGCCTGCAACCGCGCCCTGAACCACCTCGACCCCATCGGGCGCGGCCACAGCCAGCACGTGGACTGCTACCACGGCCGCGTCCCGCCCAGCCACCTGCTCACCGCCCCGGTGGTCGCGGTCGACCTGTTCCGCCGCTTCCGGGGCGAGGGCCAGAAGGCCATCATCCTGGCCGACTTCAACGACCCCCTGGCCGTGCCGACCGTCAGTGTGGTCAAGCACCTCCTGGTGCGCCGCAACGGTCACCTCATCCCCCGCACCAGCAAGCCCTCCGCGGCCAGGGTGCTGCTGCGCCGCCCGGACGGCAGCATCCAGCAGTTCGCCGGAATGTCCACGGCCGCCGACGAAGGCATCACGATCGCCCGCCGCCTCCTGGCCTGACCCGCATCCCACCTTGGCCCACGACCGCACCGAAGCCGGTGCCGTCCACGGCGGAAACGCCCCTCCCTGTCCTCGGACGGTTCCCCCTGCGCCCGCCGCCTCCCACCACTGCCACGCCACGACGCCCCCTTTTTTCGAGGAAGCCCCGACCATGACGTCCAGCCGCAAGACCCCGGGCACATCCACCACCCCGCACCCTTCCGCGTCCGCGTCCGCGTCCGCATCCCGGCCCCGGCGTCCCGGCCCACCAGCCCTGCCGTTCATCGGGCACGCCTGGCCCCTGATGCGCTCACCCTTGCGCTTCGTGTGCGAGCTGGCCTCCTACGGCGACGTCGTCCCGGTCCGACTGGGACCCCTGCCCGTTCAGGCCGTCACCCACCCCGACCTGGTCCACCAGGTCCTGGTCACCCAGGCCCGCCACTTCGTGCGCGGCCGTCTGTTCGAGAAGGCCGGCCAGATCGGCGGCGAGCAGGGCCTGGTCGTCACCTCCGGCACGACCCACCTCCAAGACCGCCGCGCCCTGCAGCCCCACTTCCGCCGCGAGCACATCACCGGCTTCGCCGAGGGCATCCGCCAGGCCACCGAAGAGGTCACCGCCCACTGGAAGCCCGGCCAGACCGTCCACGTCGACCGGATGGCCACCGAGATCGCCCTGGCCTCCCTGGTCCGCAGCCTGCTCGGGGACCGCCCCTCGAAGGAGCTGACGGGCGTCTTCCACCAGCACCTCCCCACCCTCTCCCAGGGCCTGATGACCCGAGCCGTCCTGCCCGAGTGGTGCGCGCGCCTGCCCCTGCCCGCCAACCGCGCCTTCCAACGCGCCATCGACACGACCCGCGCCGCCGTCGAGGAAGCCATCGTCGTCTGTCGCCGCCGTGGAGCCGACGAGACCGGCCTCCTCGACATGCTCACGGCCCAACGCGACGACAACGGCCGCCCCTGGTCGGACACCAAGATCCGCGACCACGTCCTGCACCTGGCCCTCGCCGGCGTCGAGACCACCGGCGCCACCCTCGCCTGGACCTTTCACGAACTGGGCCGCAACCCCGACATCGCCGACCGGCTCCGCGCCGAGGTCGACCACACCCTCAACGGTGCCCCCGCCACCCCCGCCAACATCACCGCCCTCACCTACACCGGCCGCGTCATCACCGAAACCCTGCGCCGCTACGCGATGTGGCTGGCCATGCGCCGCACCACCGTCCCCGTCACCCTCGGCGCACACACCCTCCCCGCCGGCACCGAGGTCGTCTACTCCGCCTACGCCCTGCACCACGACCCACGCTGGTTCCCCCACCCGTACCGCTTCGACCCCGACCGCTGGCTCCCCGAAACCGCCCACGCCCTGCCCAAGGGCGTCTACATCCCCTTCGGCTCCGGCGTCCACAAATGCATCGGCGACTCCCTCGCCCTCATGGAGATCACCATCGCCCTGGCCACCATCTGCCGCCACTGGCACCTGACCTCCCTGCCCGGCCGCCCGGTCAGGGAAGTCGCACGGGCCGACGTCCACCCCGACCACCTCCCCATGACCGCCAC
>NZ_RPRY01000493.1 GCF_003949795.1 Streptomyces sp. WAC06614 | reverse complement strand
GCCCATCCACAGGTCCACGTCCGTACGGTCGACGCCGAAGAACTCGCCGACGCCCCGCCCGGACCCTCGCGTCCTTCCACCTGCGCGATGACGTCGTCCATCACCGCCCGCCAGTCGCACCCGGTCACGTCGGGCACCGCCCCCACCACGAGGTGCGCCGCCAGGTAGCGCTCCATGGGCTGGACGTCGCAGATCATCAGCAGCCGGTACAGGGCGTTGGTACAGGCCCGGTAGATCAGGTAGTCGGGGCGGCTCCACATCGAGCCCTGCGGGTCGGCGCGTCGCAGCAGGCGGTGGAACTCGCTGTACTCGGTGCGGATGTCCTGGTTCCACCGCACGTACGCCCCGGCGTCCCCGGTGGCCGCAGCCCGGACGCGGTACTCCAGCGGGAGCCCGTGCAGGTCGCCGCCCGCCTCCAGGAGCTCCTCGGTGGTCCGCCACGCCTGGGCGGACCAGCGGGCCCACTCCTGTTCCCACGGGGTGGTCCGGCCTTCCACGATCCGGGTCATGAGCGCCGCGACCGTGTCGGACATCCGGGCGCGCCGGGTCTCGAACGCCGTGCGCAGCCGGCCGTCGGGGTCCTCGTACAGGAGGAAGTCCTCCAGGTGGGAGACGTACGACCAGTGCCCGCCGACCAGGCCCTCGACGTGCGCGCAGGCGTGCAGGGTCAGGACGGTCACGGCGAACTCCACCCGGGCGGCGGCGCCGTCGCCGTGGGCGGCGAGGAAGCCGGAGCCGGCGCGCAGGGCGGGCAGGCCGCTGCGCAGGAGCCGGGTGCGCAGGGCGGTGCCGTCGGTGCCGATCAGGCTGCGCAGCGGGGCGAGGTCGACGGGTTCCACGCGGACGGTGTTGTCCTCGACGATCGGCCCGTACGGCGGGGCGATCAGTTCGGCGCGGCCCGCGCGTTCGGCCTCACGGAGGAGGTCCTCGGGGGCGGGGCCGCCGGTGGAGGGGTGGGCGCGGAGCCACGCACGTACGGTGGCGGCGCCGTGGTCGGCCGCGGCGGCCACGTCGCCGGCCCGGCCGGGCGGGCCCTGGATGCGCAGCCGCAGGTGGGGGCCGTGGAGCCAGTGGCGTTCGACGTGGGCGGTGAGCCCGGCCGCGGTGATCTCGTCGGCGAGGGGCAGCAGGGCGTCCCGGAGCAGGGGGCCCTTGACCGGCTGGTGGTAGTACGCGACCACGTCGCGGGCCAGGGCGTCGGCCGCCCGGGCCGCGTCCTCGGCCGGGCCGGGGGCGGGGCGTCCGCCGGGGACTTGGTGGACCTGGTCATGCGTGGGGCCTTCCTTCCCGGTAGGTCTCGACGACGAGTTCCACGGCCTGGGCGGCCCGGTCCCGGCCGCCGGGCGCGGGCAGTGCCTCCTCCAGGACGGCGCCGTCGGTGTGGCGGGTGAGCCATTTGGCCAGGTTGCGCAGGTGCAGGGCGTTGCCCAGGTCGACGAACTGCGGCTTGGGCCGGCTCAGCCCCGCCACGAAGGACTCGGCGAACTTCCCCGGGTCGGTGCCCGGCGCCGCCGGGCGCAGGAAGATCTGGTCGGGCAGGTCGAGCAGGGCGCGCCAGCGGGCGACGGCGGTGAGCGGGAGCGGGCGCTGTTCCTCCAGGTCGGCGCGCAGCCGGGCCACCGTGCCGGCGTCGAGGTACCAGCAGCGGCGTTGCAGCACCAGGTGCCGGTGGCGCAGCCGGGCGGTGCGCAGGACCTGGCCGCCGGGGGCCGGGACGGCCTCCGCCGGGGCCAGGCCGCCCAGGCCGACGACCCCGGCGGGGTGGTCGCTCAGGTGGGCGGCGAGGCGGCCGGGGAGCATCACGGGGGCGAGGAAGCCGGCGTAGAGGACGTCGAGGATCTCGCCGGTGGCGTGCAGCCGGAGCCTGAGCTGGTCGCTCGCGGGGTCGTGGACGAGCTCCACCTCGGGCTCGGCGAGGGAGGTCCAGCGGCGGTCGGGGCCGATCTCGTCCGGGACGAGGAGGGGGTGGAGGTTGGCGTTGAAGCCGCCGACGGGGCGGACGGCGACCGCGCGTGCGCCGGGGCCGAGGCCCTCGCGGATCCGGGCGGCGACCGCCTCGGTGGCCGCCGGGTCCATGCCGTCCAGGAACCGGCTGGTGAAGCGGCCCCAGCCGCCGTAGACGTGGTTGACGCACAGGAGGCCGTCGGTGCTGTCCCGCTGGACGAAGTACGCGTAGCTGGTGGGGCGTTCGCGGATCCACGCCGGGAGGCGGCGGCCGAGGCCGGGCAGCAGGTCCGGTGGGAGGAGGACCTCGGCCGCGCCGGGTGTCCTGCGGGCCCGGGCGCGGACCGACTCGGTGACCGCACGGCGCAGCGCGGCGAGTTCGGCCAGGCCGGCGGGCCAGCCGTCGGGGGCGGCGGGGTCCTGGGCGGTGAGTCGGCCGGCCTCCTCCCAGGCCGCGGCGATGTCCGCGCCGAACTCCCAGGGGTGGCGGCAGGTGCCGCCGGGGCCGTAGCGGGCCACGAAGCGGTCGCGGGCGATCCGGCGCATGACCTGGCCGAGGTCGAAAGCCTCGGCGAGTGCGGTCAGTTCGGCCAGGGCCTGGTGGTCGGCGGCGCCCAGGAAGCCGTCGAGGTCCAGCGGGCGGGTGGCGACCGCGTCCTCGGTCAGGACGTCCATCCGTGGCGTGCCGCCGCGGTCGGGCAGCGGGTGCCCGGCGTCGGCGAGCAGGGCGCGCCAGTGGGCGGTGAGCCCGGCCAGTGCGGCGGGACGCCGGTCGGACGGCAGTGCGGCGAAGGCGCGGGTCCGCGCCGCCGCCTCCTCGATGCGGTCGGCGAGGGCGCCGGCCGTCGTGCCGGCCGTGGGGGCGGCGCTCCGCAGCCAGGTGGCCAGCGAGGTCAGCGCGGCGGGGTCCTGCGGGGCGACGGGTTCGGCGGGGACGAGCAGGCCCGCGGCCAGGAGGCGAGCCAGGTAGGCCGCGGCCGGGCCGCCCCCGGCCCGCTCCGCGGCGGCCGGCCCGCCGCCGCGCCGCAGGGCGGTGTCGAGTCGGGCGGTCAGGTCGGCCAAGGAGAGGGGCTCGGCGGCGAGTTCGTCGAGGAGGGCGAGCGGGGGCGTGGCCGGGAGGGCGAGTTCCTCTTCGGTGGTGTTCAGGTGGCGCCCGCCGGTGAACAGGTGGCGGACCCGGGCGTACGCCGCGCGGCCGTCCTGGGTCCGGGCGCTGCTGGTCATGCGGTAGAGCAGGGCGTCCCGGTGGGCGGGGTCCTCGGCCAGGGCCGCGGTCAGCGCGCCGACCAGGGCCCGGTTGACCCGCACGACCGGGGCGAACGGCGCCTCGTGCAGCCCGGCTTCGCCCCACGCGACCGGGGCGTCGGGCACGGGCACCGGGCCCGCCGGGGCCCGGCCGGCCCGCAGGGGGCCCCAGCCGACGGCGGTGAACCAGGACAGGGGGCTGGTCTTGGTGCTGGCCCGCAGGGCGTACCGGAGGACGGCCGGTTCCTCCTTGCGGGAGCGCCGGTCGTCGGCGCCGTGCGCGGCGCGGTCCACGGCGCGCAGCAGGTCGGGGCTGATGAGGGCGACGGCCCGGCCGAGTGCGGGTTCCCGGCACAGGGCGGCGAGCGCGGCGCGTTCCGCGGCGAGGGCGGGTCCGGCGAGCGCGTCCAGGGTGGCGAGGAGTGCGGACCGGTGTTCGTGCAGGCCCAGCCAGGT
>NZ_RPRY01000492.1 GCF_003949795.1 Streptomyces sp. WAC06614 | reverse complement strand
CCCGTACCCTCCCCCCTCACCTCGCCCCCTGACGACGCCGGCTACTCCGTCGTCCTCCAGGACCGCCCGCTGGCCCTCCGTGCGCCGACCGGGGCCAATATCGCCCGGGTCGACCTCGACGTCCCCCAGGTCGTACCGGACACCCCGGGCCGCGAGATCATGCTCAGCGAGATCTCGGGCGGCCGCTGGCACTTCTCCACCCCGATGGGCAGGAGCACCGCAAAGGCGCCGCAGCAATGCCTTGAAGGCGCCCGGGGCGATGTCCTGCCGACCGAGATCAAGACGGAGGACCTGCGCACCACCGTCCCCGTCGGGACGCTGCTGTGCACGGTCACGACCCAGGGCCGACTGGCGCTGCTGGAGGTCACCGGCATCACCGCCGGCCACGGCAACCTCCCCGACTACGCCACGCGGCTCACGCTCTGGCAGAAGCGCTGACGGGAGCTCCGACGGGCCGGGAGGAGCCGCGGACGGGCACGCGGCCACGCGCCGCCGGCCCGCACGGTCCTACGGGCGCGGGACGCGAACACCGACCCGGGAACGGGCCACGTCTTGGTGTCCTCCACCGGTCCGGCGCCGTACCGCTGATGCCGAGAAAGGCCGTTGACGGCCACATCCGGCAACCTCCCTGGACCACAGTCGTGTTCCCGCGCGTCCTGCGCCGAGGCGGCGACGGTCACCGACCGCAAGTCCGGCCCGCGTCCGCCTCGTCCGCGGCCGCCCCGTCCGCGTCCGCCCCGTCCCGCCCCCGGTCCGTAGCGATCCGGTCGGATCCCCTGACACAAGATGTCAGCAGACCCCTCCTACCGTCCTGCCCATGGACAACAGCACTGGCTTCGCCTTCTTCACCGGCACCTACGACGTCGTCAACCGTTGGCGGAAGGACTTCCTCGACCCCACGGAGGGCGACGACCGCTGGGAGGAGTTCCCCGGCCGCACCCACGCCTGCGCACACTTCGACGGCCGCGCCAGCTTCGACGAGATCGAATTCCCCACCAAGGGCTTCGCGGGCCTGACCCTGCGCCTCTACGACCCGGCCGCCGACGCGTGGTCCCTGTACTGGGCGAGCAAGCGCACCGGCACCCTCTTCCCGCCCGTCACCGGCCGGTTCCACCCGGACGGCACCGGCGTCTTCCACGGCGCCGACGAACACGACGGCCATCAGGTGAAGGTCCGCTTCGTCTGGTCCGGGATCACCGACACGACCGCCCACTGGGAGCAGGCCTTCTCCCTGGACGAGGGCCGCACCTGGCTCACGAACTGGCACATGCACATGACCCGCCACCACCCCTGACAGCCGTCCCCCCCGGGGTCACAGGGCGGCCCGTCGCGTCGGCCGGCGGCGAGGAGTGCGACGTCGTCCCGTGCGGGCCGTTCGCCGGGCAGGCGGGCCGGGCACGTGTCGGGCATGTCGTCGAGAGGACCGTCCGCCGGCAGGGTCAGGTCTCCAGGGCCTGCACCGAGACGTCGATGTCGGTGCCGCGGCGTTCCACCAGGCCGTCGGTGTGGAGCAGCAGAGTGGTACGGGCTCTGAGCAGCTCCTCACCGCGTACGGCCGTGGCGGCGTCTGCGCAGGGGGTGGGGCGTGCGCAAGGCGCTGCGGGCGGCGTTGTGGCCGGGGGCGCCGTGGACGCCGCCGCCCGGGTGGGCGGAGGCGGAGGCCAGGTACAGGCCGGCGATCGGGGTGGTGGGCCGGCCGCTGCCGGGGACGGGGCGGAAGAACAGCTGCTGGTACAGGTTGGTGGTGCCCTGGTTGATGGCGCCGCCGGCGAGGGCGGGGTTGAGGCGTTCCAGGTCGGGCGGGGCCAGGATCCTACGGGCGCGGACGGCGGCGCCGAACCCGGGGGCGTAGCGCTCCACCTGGGCCTGGATCCGGTCGGCGACGGCCTCCTTCTCCTGCTCGTCCCACCGGCCGGTGAGGCCGTCCGGGCCGGCGTCACCGGTGATCTCCTGCGGCACGTGCGTGTAGGCCCACGCGGACTCGGTGCCCGCCGGGGAGCGGCTCGGGTCCGCGGTGGTCATCTGCCCGAGCACCGCGAACGGCGTGGCCGGTACCTGCCGCATGGCGATCTGCGCGGCGAAGAGCGTGAGCTCGTCCACCCCGTCGGCCAGGTGAACCGTTCCGGCGGTACGTGCTCCCGCCGCCCGCCAGGGAATCGGCCCCGACAGGGCCCAGTCGACCTTGACCGTGGAGAAGTCCCACTGGAAGCGCCGCAGGTCCTCCGGCAGCCGGGCCGGCAGGTCCACGTCGCGCAGCAGCCGTCCGTACAGCACCGGAGCCGGCACCGCGGCCAGGACGGCCCTGCGCGCCGTGACCAGCGTGCCGTCCGCGGTACGGACGGCCTCGGCACGCCCGCGCCGTACCAGGACCTCGGTGACCGGCTGGTCGCAGTGCACGACGCCACCACGCGCCGTCAGCCGGCGTACCAGGGCGTCGGTCAGCGCCTGCGCGCCGCCCCGCGGTACCGGGAAGCCGTACTTCTGCCCGAGCATGCACATCAGCCAGCCGAACCCGCCGCCCAGCGCCGACTCGGGAGCCAGGTCGGCATGCAGGGCGTTGCCCGCGATCAGCAGCCGTCCGCCGACCCCGGCGAACTCCTCCTCGCCGAACCGCCGGGCGGGCAGCAGCATGGTGCGCGCCAACCGCAGTGCCTCGGCGTAGCCGAGGCGCAGGGCCAGCTTTCCGCCCGCCCGGACCGGCGGGAAGGGCGTGAACAGGCACTCCAGCAGGTCGTCGCCGATGCGCTGCCACAGCCGGTACAGCCGCAGCCAGGCCTCCCCGTCGCCGGGGGCGAAGCTCTCCAGGGAGTCCGCCGTCGCGTCCGGGTCGGCGGCGAGGACGGCGCAGCGGCCGTCCGGCAGCGGATGGGCGACGGCGGCGGGGGCCCGGCTCCAGCACAGCCCGTACTCCTCCAGCCGCATCCGCCGGATCACCGGCGAAGCCGCCGCCAGCGGGTAGAAGGCGCTGAACACGTCATGGACGTACGTAGGGTCGACCTCCCGGTCGCTGCGGACCGCGCCACCCGCCCACGCCGCCGCCTCCAGCACCACCACCTGCCAGCCCGCGTCGGCCAGGACGTTCGCCGCGACCAGGCCGTTGGGGCCGGAACCGATGACCACCGCGTCAGGACCGGCCACAATGCCCGTCCTCGCACGCGCGCGCCAGACGCGCCAGCATGGCGCGGTGGCGCCACTGGGCGACGGCGTCGACGGCGGCGTGGTGGACGTTCCAGCCCCTGCCGCGCAGCGGGTGCTCGTCCACGACGACCAGGGTGTCCGCACCCCAGGGCCGCACCTCGATGGCGATCCGCGCACTGGCGTGATCACCGGCCATCGCTTCCAACTCCAGCCGGTCCGGCGGCTCGTGCACGCGGACCACCGTCTCGCCCTCGAACGACAGCGGGCCGGCCTTCACCTGGTAGCGCAGCGCCGAGCCCTGCTGAGGCCACCGGCCGTCCGCCGCCCGCGAGCGGTGCGTGCCCACCACCCACTGCGCGTAGCAGTCGGCGTCCTCCAGGACCTCCCACACCCGCTCGGGCGGGGCGTGCACGAGGCGGTGCTGTACGGCCATGACGGCCTCCTACGCTGCTCGCTCGGAGTCAGGACCGACCCGGCGCCTACCCCCGCCACGCCCGAGCGGGTGTGGGAGGTCCTGGAGGACGCCGACTGCTACGCGCAGTGGGTG
>NZ_RPRY01000050.1 GCF_003949795.1 Streptomyces sp. WAC06614 | reverse complement strand
ACACCACGTACGCCTGGTGACCGCCCTCGACCTCCTCGCGGACCCGCTCCCAGGCGCGCGTGAGGAAGTGCGGCTTGTCCTGGGCGGGCACCACGTGGGTGGTGATCGGCGAGCGCCCGGCGGGCAGGACCGCGTCGAGCGCCTTGGAGATCTTCCAGGTCTCCAGCTTGGCGCAGGCCGGGTAGAGGGGGATGAGCCGGCCCGCGAAGGCGTCCACCGCCTCCCGGTCCGCGCCCTCGCCGCTGAGCAGCTCGTAGGCGGGGTGGGAGAGCTGGAGGCGGCGGTTGAACATGCCGACCTTGCCGGCGAACATCGCGCGGGTGCCGGGCAGCAGGTCCTTGTGGGGCTTGTGGACGCCCGAACCGAAGAAGACGAGCTGGAGCCGGCCGGCGCCGTCGGTGATGGTGACCTCCAGGCGTCTGCCGCGGCCGCCGTTGAAGGTGTGCACCCGGGCGTCGGCGACCTGGGCGACGACGGTCACGTGCTCGTCGAGCTGGTCGGCGAGCTCGGTGAGCGGGGTCAGCTCACCGCGCTCGGCGTACCGCCGGGGGTAGTGGTGGAGCAGGTCGCCGACCGTGTGCAGGCCGAGCTGCTCGGCCAGCACCTTGGCGGTGGCGGGGCCGAGCGTCTTCTTCAGGGGTTCGTCGAGCGCGGGCACGTGTTCCATTGCACACCATCGCGCTGACACCCCGGCCCCACGACCGGCTATTCGACCCCGATGACCAGCGGGGCCGAGTGCCGGCCGGCCCGGTAGGTGACGGTGTCCACGGCGAGGTGGCCCTCGCGCACCCGGGCCTCCAGGCGGGCGGCCAGGGTGTCCGGGACGTCGGGGCCGAGGAGCAGGGTGACCAGTTCCCCGCCGCCGCCCAGCATCCGGTCCAGGACGGCTTCGGCGGTCTCCTGGAGCCCGGGGCCGATCACCACCACGTCCCCGTCGATGAGCCCGAGCACGTCGCCGGCCTGGCAGATCCCGGCGGAGGTGAAGGAGCGGCGTTCGGCCACGGCGAGTTCGCCGTAGCGGGTGGCGCCGGCCGCGGCGGTCATGGCGACCACGTCCTCGTCGAAGCTGCCGTCGGGCTCGTGCACGGCGAGCGCGGCCAGGCCCTGGACCGCGGACCGGGTCGGGATCAGGGAGACCCGTACGCCCTCGGCCCGGGCCGCCACGGCCGCCGCGGCGGCGGTGGCGCGCAGCTCCACGTCGTTGGGCAGCAGCACCACCTCTCGGGCGTGGGCGCGGCGGACGGCGTCGAGGAGGTCGGCCTCGGTGGGCGGCTCGCCGGGGCGGACCAGGACGGTGGTGGCCCCGGCCTCCTGGCACAGCCCGGCCAGTCCCTCGCCCTGGACGACGGCGACGACGGCCCGCTGGACGCGTTCGGGGCGGGCGGTGCGGCGCAGTTCCTCGGCGCGGAAGTGGGTGATGCGGATCCGGTACGGCCGTCCGGCCGTGACCCCGGCCTCCACGGCGGCCCCGGGGTCGTCGACGTGCACGTGCACGTGCCACAGTCCGTCGCCGCCGACGACGACCAGGGAGTCCCCGAGCGGGTCGAGCCGCTCGCGCAGGTCGGCGACGGCCTCGTCGGTGGCCTCCAGCAGGTAGATCACCTCGTACGCGGGCCCGTCCTGCTGCTGGACGCAGGGCCGGTCCTGCCGCGGTACCGGCACCGCGCGCCCGGGGACGGCCACGGGGGCGGGCTGTTCCCCGGAGAGGGCCTGCCACAGCGCCCCGAGGACGGCGACCAGTCCGCAGCCGCCCGCGTCGACCACGCCGGCCCGGCCGAGCTCGGTGAGCTGGCCCGGGGTGGCGTCCAGGGCGGTGCGGGCGGCGTCGTAGGCGGCCCTGGCCACGGCGGCAGGGGTCACGGCGGAGGCGGCGGCCGACTCGGCGGCCCTGGCGGCGGCGGCGGCGACGGTGAGCATGGTGCCCTCGACGGGGTGGGCCACGGCCCGGTAGGCGGACTCGGCGGCCCGGGTCAGGGCGTGGGCCAGCCGGCGGGCGGCCTCGGCGCCGCCGGCGGCCTCGTCGGCGGCGGGCCCCTCCTCGGGCTCGGTGCCCAGGACGTCGGCGACGCCGCGCAGGAGCTGGGCCAGGATGGTGCCGGAGTTGCCGCGGGCGCCTATGAGCGCGCCGTGCGCGTAGGCGCGGACGGCCGTGCCGAGGGTGGCGCTGGCGGTGCCGGGCGTCCCGTCCGGGACGGCGGCCTCGACCTGGCGGGCGGCCGATTCGGCGGTCAGGTAGAGGTTCGTTCCGGTGTCCGCGTCCGCGACGGGGTAGACGTTGATCGCGTCGATGTCCTCGCGGGCGCGGCCCAGGGCGGCCACGGCCAGGGAGCTCCAGGTGCGCACCGCGTCGGCGTCGAGGGTGTGCGGCTCGTGCGGCACCGGGCGTTCCTCCTCGTGCGGGCTTGGGTTCACCGCAGGGTAACGAAGGCCGGGAAGCGCAGTCCGACGGTCAGGTCGGTCCATGGTAGTTTTCTTGTACGGACGCAGCCGTTGTATGCTGCTCCGGTTGCCCGACGCACGTCGGGCCGTTCCCCGGCAAACCACTTCAGATCTCTGATCCGGTGCGCCGGATTTCACTGTAAGTGCATCTGAAGTCTTTGGAGTGACCTGTGGCTGCCAACTGCGACGTTTGCGGCAAGGGGCCGGGCTTCGGCAACAACATCTCGCACTCGCACCGCCGTACGCCCCGTCGCTGGAACCCGAACATCCAGCGCGTGCGTGCCGTGGTCGGTGGGACGCCGAAGCGCCTCAACGCCTGCACCTCGTGCATCAAGGCCGGCAAGGTCTCGCGCTGACGCTCCCGTCGTAGCGCAGCCCTTCCGGTTGCCAAGAAGGCCGGTCCACCTCGGTGGACCGGCCTTTTGCCTTGCCCGCGTACGGGTCCGGCCCGTGTACGGCCGTGCCTGCGTACGGGCCCTGCCCACGGACCGAGCCCGGTCCGCGGGGCCTAGGCCGTCTCCTGGGCCCGGCGCCACTGCCAGGCGTGGTCCACCGGTCCGATGCCCCCGCCCAGCGCGAACCCGGCCGCCAGGGCGCCGGTGACGTAGGCCTTGGCCGCCGTGACGGCCTCGGGCACCGGCAGGCCGCGGGCGAGGCCCGCCGCGACCGCGCTGGCGAGGGTGCAGCCGGTGCCGTGCGTGTGCCGGTTGTCGTGCCGGGGTGCCCGCAGCCACAGCTCCTGCTCGCCGTCGCTGAGCAGGTCCACGGCCTCGTGGCCGGTCCCCAGGTGCCCGCCCTTGATCAGCGCCCAGCGCGGGCCGAAGCCCAGGACGGCGTCGGCGGCCCGGCGCATGTCGTCCTCGGAGTGCACCCGCAGCCCGGTCAGCTGCGCCACCTCGTCCAGGTTGGGCGTGGCGACGGTGGCCCGTGGCAGGAGTTCCTCGCGTACGGCGTCCAGCGCGGTGGTGGCCAGCAGGGCGTCCCCGTGCTTGGAGACGCCGACGGGGTCCACCACGGCCGGGGCGTCGGTGCCGGCCAGCAGCTCGGCGACGGTCTCGACCAGGGGTGCGGAGGACAGCATGCCGGTCTTGACGGCGGCCACGCCGATGTCGTCGACCACGGCCCGGTACTGGGCCGTGACGGCCTCGGCGGGCAGTTCCCAGACTCCGTGCACGCCGAGGGAGTTCTGCGCGGTCACGGCGGTCAGCACGCTCATGCCGTGCACGCCGAGGGCGAGCATGGTCTTGAGGTCGGCCTGGATGCCCGCGCCGCCGCCGGAGTCGGAGCCGGCGACGGTCAGACAGCGCGGCGGGGCCGGGTGCGGGGTCATCGCAGGTGCTCCTCGGCGATCTCGCCGCCGAAGTGGTCCCAGCCGCCGGTGCTGGTCCAGGGCGCGCCGTCGACGGTCACCTGGGGCTGGGCGGAGGGGTTGAGGACCTCGCCGATGACCTTCCAGCGGGCGGGGAGCTTCACGTCGGGCGGGAAGGTCGCCACGATCGCGTGGTCCTCCCCGCCGGTGAGCACCCACTGGAGCGGGTCGACGCCGACGGCCTGGCCGATGTCGTGCATCTGGGTCGGGATGTCGACGGCGCCGGAGCGGACGTCGATGCGGACCTTGCTGGCCTCGGCGATGTGCCCGAGGTCGGCGATCAGCCCGTCGCTGACGTCGGTCATGGCGGTGGCGCCGAGCCCGGCGGCGGCGGGGCCCGCGTGGTAGGGCGGTTCGGGCCGGCGGTGGGCCTCGACGAAGGCGCGCGGGGAGCGGAAGCCGCGCGAGAGGACGGCGAAGCCGGCGGCGGACCAGCCGAGCCAGCCGGTGACGGCGACCACGTCGCCGGGCTGGGCCCCGGAACGGGTCACCGGCTCGTGGTTGCGCAGGTCACCGAGGGCGGTGATCGCCACGGTGATGGTGTCGCCGCGGACGACGTCCCCGCCGACCACGGCGGCGCCCGCGACCTGGCACTCGTCGCGCAGTCCGTCCATCAGCTCGGTGGGCCAGGTGACCGGCAGCTCGGCCGGCACCACCAGGCCGAGCAGCAGCGCGGTGGGCACCGCGCCCATGGCGGCGATGTCGGCCAGGTTCTGGGCGGCGGCCTTGCGGCCGACGTCGTAGGCGGTGGACCAGTCGCGCCGGAAGTGCCGGCCCTCCAGCAGGATGTCCGTGCTGGCCACGACGCGGCGGTCGGGTGCCGAGACCACCGCGGCGTCGTCGCCGGGTCCCAGCCGGACCGCCGGGGTGGTGGTGAGCCGGGAGGTGAGCTCCCTGATGAGCCCGAACTCTCCCAGCTCGCCCACAGTGCCCTTCATCGCTGTGCTCCTTCTGGCCCAGTCCGCTTGCGGTCGCGAGCCGTCACAGCTCTGGGTACCGTCAACAGATACGTCAACTTCTGCTCTGCGTACGCCCCGCAGCGCGCGGCGCCGGTCCCCCGGGTCTCCCCGTGGCACGCGGCGACGCGGTACCGTGGCGTCCCTTCTCCCCCGGGCCCACCCGAACGGCCGGGCCCACCCCGAGGGTAGGGGGAATCGCTCGTCGTGGCCGCCCTGGAGGTTCCGTGGTACAGGCGTACATCCTCATCCAGACCGAGGTGGGAAAGGCGTCGCTCGTCGCCGATTCCATCTCCCAGATCCAGGGGGTGATCCAGGCCGAGGACGTGACGGGGCCGTACGACGTGATCGTGCGGGCCCAGGCCGACACCGTGGACGAACTCGGCCGCATGGTGGTCGCCAAGGTCCAGCAGGTGGAAGGGATCACCCGGACCCTGACCTGCCCGGTGGTGCATCTGTAGCCCCCGTCTACTCTTGGCCGGTGATGTCCCTGCACCGCCGGCCCCTCCGTCTGCCCGCCCTGCTGGCCGTACTCGCCCTCGCGGGCTGCGCCCCGGGCGGTACGGAGGCCCGGGTGGAACCCCCGCCCGCGCCGCCCGCCGAGGTCGCGAATCTCTGTGCCGCGCTGCACGAGAAGCTCCCCGACCAGGTGGCCGGTCTGGCGCGGAGCACGACCGAGCCGCGTTCCGACCTGACCGCCGCGTGGGGCGGCTCGGCGATCGTACTGCGGTGCGGGATCCCCAAGCCCCCCAAGATGTCCGATCCGCAACAGGACGGGATCCACGTCAACGGCGTCGCCTGGCTGCTGGAGCAGCTCGACGAGGAGGCCGGCGGCGGGTTCCGGTTCACCACCGGGATGCGGCTGGCGTACACCGAGGTCGTCGTCGACAAGGCGCACGCCAAGGACGCCGGGATGCTGGTCGGGCTCTCCGCGGCGGTCGCCGGGACGGTTCCGGAGGGGATCGCCTCCTACTGACCCGGCTGCCGGCGGCGGACCGGCCGCCGGACACGCGCCGAACCGCCCGTCGGGACTCCTCCCGGCGGGCGGTTCGCACACGTGGGTCAGCGCAGGCCCGTGGAGCGGCGCAGCGCGGCCTGGATCAGGCGGTCGACCAGCTCCGGGTAGCTGATGCCGGACTCCTGCCACATCCGCGGGTACATGGAGATCGGCGTGAAGCCGGGCATGGTGTTGATCTCGTTGATCACGAAGGTGCCGTCCTCGGTGAGGAAGAAGTCGGCACGCACCAGGCCCTCGCAGGAGGCAGCCTCGAAGGCCTCGATCGCCAGCCGCTGGACCTCGGCGGTCTGCTCGGGGGTGAGCGGGGCGGGCACGATCCCGGAGGCGGAGTCGATGTACTTCGCCTCGAAGTCGTAGAAGTCGTGGCTGGAGACCGGCGGGATCTCGGCGGGCACGCTGGCGCGCGGGCCGTCCTCGAACTCCAGGACGCCGCACTCGATCTCGCGGCCGCGCAGCAGCGCCTCCACGAGGACCTTCGGGTCGTGGCGCCGGGCCTCCTCGACGGCCTCGTCCAGGCCGGTGAGGTCGTCGACCTTGGTGATGCCGATGGAGGAGCCGGCCCGGGCGGGCTTCACGAACACGGGCCAGCCGTGCTCGCCGGCGAAGTCGACGATCTTCTTGCGGGCGGCGGCGGGGTCCTGCTCCCACTCGCGGGGGCGGATGGTCACGTACGGGCCGACGGGCAGCCCGAACGAGGTGAACACCCGCTTCATGTACTCCTTGTCCTGGCCGACGGCCGAGGCGAGCACGCCCGAGCCGACGTAGGGGACGCCGGAGAGCTCCAGCAGGCCCTGGAGGGTGCCGTCCTCGCCGTAGGGGCCGTGCAGCACCGGGAAGACGACGTCGACCTCGCCCAGCGCCTTGGGCACGGCGCCGGGTTCGGTGTAGACGACCTCGCGGTTGGCGGGGTCCACGGGCAGGACGACCCCGCCCTCGGCGGACTCCGCCAGCTCGGCGACGTTGGGGAGCTTGCGGTCGGTGATGGCCATCCGCTCCGGCTCGTCGGCGGTCAGCGCCCACCGGCCGTCGGCGGTGATGCCGATGGGCAGCACCTCGTACGTGGAGCGGTCGATGGAGCGCAGAACGGCGCCCGCCGTGACGACCGAGATGGCGTGTTCGGAGCTGCGGCCGCCGAACACGACGGCCACGCGCGGCTTACGACGCTGCTGCTCAGGGCTCTGGGAGGAGGTCTCGCTGCTCATATCGGGTTGAGACTACCCGCTCGGCGGCACGGGAAGGTGTCAGCGGCGTTCCGGTTTCGCACTGCGGGACATCAGCTCCTTCAGCGCGACCAGCGGGGGCTTGCCGTTGTGGACGATGTCCACGACCGTGTCGGTGATCGGCATGTCGACCCCGTGCCGGCGGGCCAGATCGGCCACCGACTCGCAGGACTTGACCCCCTCGGCGGTCTGCTTGGTGACCGCGATGGTCTCCTCCAGGGTCATCCCGCGGCCCAGGTTGGTGCCGAAGGTGTGGTTCCGGGAGAGCGGCGAGGAGCAGGTCGCGACCAGGTCGCCGAGGCCGGCCAGGCCCGAGAAGGTCAGCGGGTCGGCGCCCATGGCCAGGCCCAGCCGGGTCGTCTCGGCCAGGCCGCGGGTGATCAGGGAGCCCTTGGTGTTGTCGCCCAGGCCCATGCCGTCGGCGATGCCGACCGCGAGGCCGATGACGTTCTTGACCGCGCCGCCGAGCTCGCAGCCGACCACGTCGGTGTTGGTGTACGGGCGGAAGTACGGGGTGTGGCAGGCGGCCTGGAGGCGCTGGGCGACGGACTCGTCCACGCAGGCGACCACGGAGGCGGCGGGCTGCCGGGCGGCGATCTCGCGGGCCAGGTTGGGGCCGGTGACGACCGCGACGCGCTCGGCGGGGACCTTGGCGACCTCCTCGATCACCTCGCTCATGCGCTTGGCGGTGCCGAGTTCGATGCCCTTCATCAGGGAGACGAGCACGGTGTCGGGGGCCAGCAGCGGGGCCCAGGCGGCGAGGTTGCCGCGCAGGGTCTGGGAGGGGATCGCCAGGACGGTGAAGTCGGCTCCCTCGGCGGCCTCGGCCGGGTCGGTGGTGGCGCGCAGGTTCGGCGGGAGGGCGGCGCCGGGCAGGTAGTCCGGGTTGGTGCGGGTGGTGTTGACCGCGTCGGCGAGCTCCTGGCGGCGGCCCCACAGGGTCACCTCGCAGCCGGCGTCGGCCAGGACCATGCCGAAGGCGGTGCCCCAGGACCCGGTTCCGTAGACGGCTGCCTTCACGGGACGTGTCACTTCTTGCCCTCCCCCGCGGCCTTGCGCCGCTGTTCCGCCCTGGCCTTGCGGTGGTCGTACGGCTGCGCCGGGGCCCGCTCGCCGCGCAGTTCCTCCAGCAGGGCGGTGATGGCCGCCATGATGACCTCGGTGGCCTCCTTGAGGACCTCCGGGGTGGGCTCGCGGTCGTAGTACGCGGACAGGTCCACCGGGGCCCCGGCCAGCACCCGCAGGGTCTTGCGGGGGAACAGCGAGAGCTTGTTCTCCTTGGCGTACGGCGGCATCGCCAGGTTGGCGCCCCACTGGGCCACGGGGATGACCGGCGCCCGGGTCAGGAGGGCGACGCGGGCGGCGCCGGTCTTGCCGGCCATGGGCCACATCTCGGGGTCGCGGGTGAGGGTGCCCTCCGGGTAGAAGGCCACGCACTCGCCGCGCTCGATGGCGTCCACGGCGGCCCGGAACGCGTCGAGGGCGTTGGTGCTCTCGCGGTAGACGGGGATCTGGCCGGTGCCGCGCAGGATGCTGCCCACGAAGGAACCCCTGAAGAGGGCGGCCTTGGCGAG
This sequence comes from Streptomyces sp. WAC06614, assembly GCF_003949795.1. Taxonomy (GTDB): domain Bacteria; phylum Actinomycetota; class Actinomycetes; order Streptomycetales; family Streptomycetaceae; genus Streptomyces. Next base: position 20,542 of record NZ_RPRY01000050.1, on the reverse strand, counting down.
GAACCGGGGCACCCGGCCGGTGTTGTACTGGTAGTGCGCGTAGGACAGCGGGTCCAGGTACGAGTTGTGGTTCACGGCGGTGATGAATCCGCCGTCGGCCGGAATGTGCTCCATTCCCCGCCAGTCCCGCTTGAACAGCACTACCAGCGGCGGTTTTGCGATGACCGCCGCCAGGCGGTACCAGAAGCCGATTCTGCGGCGGGACACGCGAGCACCTTCCTTCTGCGGGCCGGATTCGGATGAGGGGCATCCGGACGGCCGGACAAGTGTCGCCCCGGGCCCGGCCCCTGTCGAGAACACCGTACGCCCCGCTCACCGTGAAGGACCCACGGGCCGCCCTGGCGGGGGGCGACAATGGCCCGACACGTGTACGAGGGATGGGGAGGCGCCACGAACGCCGTCTGGAGCCTGGTGCTGCCGCTGAAGCCCCTGGCGGTGGCCAAGAGCCGCCTGGCCGCGGCCGCCGGGGCGGACCGGGCGGGCCTGGCGCTGGCCTTCGCCCAGGACACCGTGGCCGCGGCGCTGGCCTGTGCGGCGGTGCGGGATGTGGTGGTCGTCACGGACGATCCGCTGGCGGGGGCGGAACTGGCGGTGCTGGGGGCACGGATCGTCGCGGACGCGCCCGCGGCGGGGCTCAACGCGGCCCTGGCCCACGGGGCGCGCGCCGTGCGCGCGGGGCGGCCGGGAGCGCCGGTGGCGGCGATGAACGCGGACCTGCCCGCACTGCGCCCGCGGGAATTGCTACGCGTGCTCGAAAGCGCGGAAGGATTTCCCCGAGCATTTCTGGCGGATGCGGCAGGAATCGGGACGACCTTGCTTTCCGCGGCACCGGACCGGGAATTGGCACCCGCGTTCGGGGGTGCCTCGCGGTCCCGGCATTCCGCGTCGGGGGCCGTGGAAATCGTCCGGGCGGACGTGCCGAGCGTGCGGCGGGACGTGGACACCGGGGCCGATCTGCGGGCCGCGGCGGCCCTCGGGCTGGGGCCCCACACCGCCCGATACAGTTCCCGTATGCAGGCGACCGCTTACACGTACGACTCCCGGACCCGCAGCGGCAGTGTGCTGCTGGACGACGGCACGCCGGTGCCCTTCGAGGCGCCCGCCTTCGACGCGGGGGGCCTGCGGCTGCTGCGCCCGGGGCAGCGGGTGCGGATCGAGACCGAGGGCCAGGGCACGTCCCTGCGGATCACCCTGATCACCCTGCAGACCTTCTGATCCCGCTGCATCCTGGCTGACCCCGCTGCATCCCTTCCGAGCTGCGCGGACAGCACCGCGGGCCGGCTCCCCCGGTGGGGGAAGCCGGCCCGGCGTGCGTGACGACGTACGGCCGCAGGTTCAGCGCTTGCGGGCCGTGGTCTTCTTCGCGGTGGTGGTCTTGCGCGCGGTGGTCTTCTTGGCGGGCGCCTTCTTGGCGACGGCCTTCTTGGCGGGCGCGGTCTTCTTCGCCGTGGTGGTCTTCTTGGCCGCGGCGGTCTTGGCCGTGGTGGCCTTCTTCGCGGCGGTGGTCTTGGCCGTGGTGGCCTTCTTCGCCGGGGTGGTCTTCTTCGCGGCGGCGGTGGTGGTCTTCTTGGCGGCCGTGGCCTTGGTGGCGGTGGCCTTCTTGGCCGGTGCCGCCTTCTTGGCGGTGGTGGCCTTCTTGGCGGCGGCCTTCTTGACCGTGGAGCGGCTGCCCGCCGAGGCGGCGGCGGCCATCAGGCTGCCCTTGGGGGCCTTCTTGACGGCGACCTCGTCCCCCTTCGGGAGCTTCTTGGTGCCGCTGACCAGGTCCTTGAAGCCCTGACCGGCGCGGAAGCGGGGCACGGAGGTCTTCTTGACCCGTACGCGCTCACCCGTCTGCGGGTTGCGGGCGTAACGGGCCGGCCGGTCGACCTTCTCGAACGAGCCGAAGCCCGTGACCGAGACCCGGTCGCCCGCGACCACCGCGCGGACCATCGCGTCGAGTACGGCGTCGACAGCGTCAGCGGCCTGCTGGCGGCCGCCGAGCTTGTCGGCAATCGCTTCTACGAGCTGCGCCTTGTTCACGTCTTCCCCTTCGGAGACATCGCCAGAACGAATGTGTTCAAGCTTATTTCGCACGTTAGGCGGATATATACCGCAAATCAAACACGAAACGGGCTTATCACCCTAGTGCCGCAACGGCGGGGGCCGTTGCGGAGTTCCTTCGCATCAGTCGCCTTCAGGGAATCGACCCTCGTCGAGGTCCTTCATCAACCTGTCCAGGCGCCTTGCCGCATCGGCGAGATCGTGCTTCGCCGCGGCCGTGACGACCAACAGCTTCCGGGTCAGCGCCATCCTTACGCCCTCCGGGACTTGCAGTGTGCGCACCCTTGCGTGTGCTTCTTTCAACCGGTCCGCGACGAGTTCGTAGAGCTCGAGTTGACTGTCGCGTTCCATGCACAGATTGTGCCATCTGGGGCGAGTTGTCGCCTCACGGGCCCTCAACAAACGGCTGTGCCCCCCGCCGGACGGCGGGGGGCACAGGGTGGTCCGAAGTGACGCCCGGACCTGGAAATGCGCTGATCAGGCGGGAATCACAGGGTAATCGTGCGCGGCTTCCAGGACGGCCGGGCGCTTTCGTAGCGGGCGATGTCGGCTTCGTTCTGAAGGGTGAGGGAGATGTCGTCCAGTCCCTCCAGGAGCCGCCAGCGGGCGTTGTCGTCGAGTTCGAACTCCGCCTCGATTCCGGCCGCACGGACCTGCCGGGCGACCAGGTCGACGGTGATCTCGGCGGTCGGGTCGGCCTCGGTCAGCTCCCACAGCCGGTCGACGGTCTCCTGCGGCAGAACGACGGTCAGCAGGCCGTTCTTGAGGGAGTTGCCGCGGAAGATGTCGGCGAAGCGGGAGGAGATGACGGTCTTGAAGCCGAAGTTCTGCAGCGCCCAGACCGCGTGCTCGCGGGAGGAACCGGTACCGAAGTCGGGGCCGGCGACCAGGACGGTCGCGCCCTGGCGTTCGGGGCGGTTCGTGATGAACTCGGGGTCCTTGCGCCAGGCCTCGAAGAGCCCGTCCTCGAACCCGTCCCGGGTGATCTTCTTCAGCCAGTGGGCCGGGATGATCTGGTCGGTGTCGACGTTGCTGCGGCGCAGCGGGACGGCCCGGCCGGTGTGCGTGGTGAAGGCTTCCATGGTTATCGGGCTCCGGCGGTGGCGGTGGCGGGGGCGTCGGTGAGGTCGGCGGGCGAGGCCAGGTGGCCCAGCACAGCGGTGGCGGCGGCCACCGGCGGGGAGACCAGGTGGGTCCGGCCGCCCTTGCCCTGCCGGCCCTCGAAGTTGCGGTTGGAGGTGGACGCGGAGCGCTCACCGGGGGCCAGTTGGTCGGGGTTCATGCCCAGGCACATCGAGCAGCCGGCGTGCCGCCACTCCGCACCGGCCTCCTTGAAGACCTTGTCCAGGCCCTCCTCGACGGCCTGCAGGGCCACCCGTACGGAGCCGGGGACGACCAGCATCCGTACCCCGTCGGCGACTTTGCGGCCCTGGATGACCTCGGCCACGGCGCGCAGGTCCTCGATCCGGCCGTTGGTGCAGGAACCTACGAAGACGGTGTCCACCTTGATGTCCCGCAGCGGCTGGCCGGCGGTCAACCCCATGTACTCCAGGGCCTTTTCGGCGGCGAGGCGCTCCGAAGGGTCCTCGTACGAAGCCGGGTCGGGGACCGACTCGGACAGCGGGGCGCCCTGGCCGGGGTTGGTGCCCCAGGTGACGAACGGGGTCAGCGTGGAGCCGTCGATGACGACCTCGGCGTCGAAGACCGCGTCGTCGTCGGTGCGCAGGGTCTGCCAGTACGCGACGGCGGCTTCCCAGTCCTCGCCCTCGGGCGCGTGGTCGCGGCCGCGGAGGTAGTCGAAGGTGGTGGCGTCGGGGGCGATCATGCCCGCGCGGGCGCCGGCCTCGATCGACATGTTGCAGATGGTCATGCGGGCCTCCATCGAGAGCTTCTCGATGGCCTCGCCGCGGTACTCCAGGACGTAGCCCTGGCCGCCGCCGGTGCCGATCCTGGCGATGATCGCCAGGATCAGGTCCTTGGCGGTGACGCCCTCGGCGAGCTCGCCGGTGACCGTGATCGCCATGGTCTTGGGACGGGCCAGGGGCAGGGTCTGGGTGGCCAGGACGTGCTCGACCTGGCTGGTGCCGATGCCGAAGGCCAGGGCGCCGAAGGCGCCGTGCGTGGAGGTATGGGAGTCACCGCAGACCACGGTGGTGCCGGGCTGGGTCAGGCCCAGCTGCGGTCCCACGACGTGGACGACGCCCTGCTCGACGTCACCCAGCGGGTGCAGCCGGACACCGAACTCGGCACAGTTCTTGCGCAGGGTCTCCAGCTGGGCGCGGGAGACCGGGTCGGCGATGGGCTTGTCGATGTCGAGGGTGGGGGTGTTGTGGTCCTCGGTCGCGATGGTGAGATCGAGCCGGCGGACGGTGCGGCCGTTCTGACGGAGCCCGTCGAAGGCCTGCGGACTGGTCACCTCGTGCAGCAGGTGCAGATCGATGTAGAGGAGGTCGGGCTCGCCCTCGGCGCGCCGGACGACGTGGTCGTCCCAGACCTTCTCCGCGAGTGTCCTACCCATCGCTTTCCCTCCGGCCGACGGCGTCGTCGGCACTTCTCGAAGCTCGTGAGGCGGGCAGATCAGAGCCCGTGAGGCGGCCAGACCGGCGCCCGCAACTCCACCTTCGCAAGTTCCCGGAAAAATTGAACTTGCGTTTCACAGTGTGAGACGTGAATATCGTTGCATGGACAACTCTAGCGGCGTCGGCGTTCTCGACAAGGCAGCTCTGGTTTTGAGCGCACTGGAGTCCGGTCCGGCCACCCTCGCCGGGCTGGTCGCGGCGACAGGGCTCGCACGACCCACGGCCCACAGACTGGCCGTGGCACTGGAACACCACCGGATGGTGGCGAGGGACATGCAGGGCCGGTTCATCCTCGGTCCGCGGCTGGCAGAGCTTGCCGCCGCGGCCGGTGAGGACCGCCTGCTGGCCACGGCCGGACCGGTGCTCACGCACCTCCGTGACGTGACCGGCGAGAGCGCACAGCTCTACCGCCGGCAGGGAGACATGCGCATCTGCGTGGCGGCCGCCGAGCGGCTGTCCGGTCTGCGGGACACCGTGCCCGTCGGCTCCACGCTCACGATGAAGGCCGGCTCCTCGGCCCAGGTCCTGATGGCCTGGGAAGAGCCCGAGCGGCTCCACCGCGGTCTGCAGGGGGCCCGCTTCACGGCGACCGCCCTGTCCGGCGTACGGCGCCGGGGCTGGGCCCAGTCGATCGGCGAGCGGGAGCCCGGTGTGGCGTCCGTCTCGGCGCCCGTCCGGGGCCCCTCGAACCGCGTGGTGGCCGCCGTCTCGGTCTCCGGGCCGATCGAGCGGCTGACCCGGCACCCGGGCCGGATGCACGCGCAGGCGGTGATAGACGCCGCGGCACGCCTCACGGAGGCCCTCCGCCGCTCCGGCTGACCCGCCGGCCCTCCCCTCCCCGTTTCCCCGTTCTCCCGTGCCGGGGGCGCCTTCGACGCCGCACACGTCCAGTCAGGCGCCCCCGGCCTTCTTCGTCCGCAACTGCGGGGACACCAACACGAGAAGGCCCTCCGTGATGATCACGGAGGGCCTTCCCTCTATGTACCCCCGACCGGATTCGAACCGGCGCTACCGCCTTGAGAGGGCGGCGTGCTAGGCCGCTACACAACGGGGGCAAGATCTGGGTTTATGCAGATCAGCTGGCCTACCTGGACTCGAACCAAGACTAACTGAACCAGAATCAGTCGTGCTGCCAATTACACCATAGGCCACTGGTGGTCTAGACCAGTTGGTACCCCCGACCGGATTCGAACCGGCGCTACCGCCTTGAGAGGGCGGCGTGCTAGGCCGCTACACAACGGGGGCCCTAGCGATCCTGCATCGAGGCGTCCGGGAGCTACCCAGGAGACCTCGCGGGAAGGATCTGTACCCCCGACCGGATTCGAACCGGCGCTACCGCCTTGAGAGGGCGGCGTGCTAGGCCGCTACACAACGGGGGCAAGCACTGCATGCGCACTGCGCTGGGGTACCAGGACTCGAACCTAGAACAACTGAACCAGAATCAGCCGTGTTGCCAATTACACCATACCCCACCAAAACTCAACCCCCCTGCGAGGGGCTTCGTTCTGAGTGGCGCCTCCGTGGTTTCCGGCCTTTCGGCCCGCCCCGGCGGCGCAGAAAGAACATTACCGGATGCCTGACCGTGCTCCAAAACGGGTATCCCCGGCCAGCACCCCAGGGAGCTGATCGAGGCCCGTGATCCGGTGCGCGCCCTCCGGTCCGGGGCCGCGGCCGCCGTCCCGGTCCAGCCATACGGCGAGCAGCCCGGCGTCGCGCGCGCCGCGGGCGTCGATCTCCGGCTGGTCGCCGACGTACGCCACCTCGGCCGCGGGCAGCCCCATGGCCTCGCAGGCGGCCCGGAAGGCCGCCGCCTCCGGCTTGCTCACGCCCAGCTCGGCGGCGCAGACCAGCACCTCGAAGCGGTCGCGCAGGCCCAGCCGGCGCAGCTTGTCCTCCTGGTTGGCGCTGCTGGAGTTGGACAGCACCCCGTGCCGATGGCTGGCCGCGAGGGCGTCCAGGGCCGGCAGGACGTCCGGGAAGACCGCCCAGGCGGCCCGGTAGTGGGTGACGTACCGCTCGAACCAGCCGTCGGCCTCGGTGTCGTCCATGCCCGGCGTGCCGAGGAAGTCCCGCACCCGGTCGCGGCGCTGCCCCTGGAAGGTGGTCCGCCCGGCGGAGAAGCGGGCCCACTGCCGCTCGGTGGCCTCCCGCCACACGGCGAGCGCCTCCTGGGGCGTCCCGTAGCGCCCGCCCAGCCCCTCGTCGGCCAGGTGCCGCGAGAAGCCCGCGGTGTCGGCCCCCGTGTAGTCGAAGAGGGTGTCGTCGATGTCCCAGAGCACGGCTCGGATCGGCATGTGACCGACGCTACAGCGAAACCGGGGCGAAAAAACGGGGAAGCACCCCTGAACGGTTCAGGGGTGCTTCCCGCGGGTGTGACGAACGGCTCAGCCGGCGAGCCTCGCCAGGGCCGCGTCGATGCGCGCCAGGGTCTTGTCCTTGCCCAGGATCTCCAGGGACTCGAAGAGGGGCAGGCCGACCGTGCGGCCGGTGACCGCCACGCGGACCGGGGCCTGGGCCTTGCCGAGCTTGAGGCCGTGGGCCTCGCCGGCGGCCAGGACGGCCTCCTTCAGGGACTCGGCGCTGGTCCAGTCGGCGGCGAGGAGCTTCTCGCGGGCCGTGGTCAGCAGCGCCGCCGGGTCGCCCTTCATCGCCTTGTCCCACGAGGCCTCGTCGAAGACCGGCTCGGGCAGGAACAGGAAGTCGACGTTGGCGGTGATCTCCGACAGCACCGTCAGCCGGGTCTGGGCGTGCGGCGCGATGGCCTCCCAGGCGGCCTGGTCGAAGTCCTCCGGGGCCCACGGGGCGTGCGGGGCCCGCAGCCAGGGGGTGCAGGCGTCGGCGAAGGCCTTCGGGTCCAGCCGGCGGACGTGCTCGGCGTTGATCGCCTCGCACTTCTTGAGGTCGAACCGCGCCGGGTTGGCGTTCACGTCGGAGATGTCGAACTTGGCGACCATCTCGTCGATCGAGAACAGGTCCTGGTCGGCCGAGAAGGACCAGCCGAGGAGCGAGAGGTAGTTCAGCAGGCCCTCGGGCAGGAAGCCGCGCTCGCGGTAGAGGTTCAGCGAGGACTGCGGGTCGCGCTTGGAGAGCTTCTTGTTGCCCTCGCCCATCACGTACGGCAGGTGGCCGAAGGAGGGGATCTCCTTGGCGATGCCGAGCTCGATCAGCGCCTTGTACAGGGCGATCTGGCGGGGGGTGGAGGAGAGCAGGTCCTCGCCGCGCAGGACGTGGGTGATCTCCATGAGCGCGTCGTCGACCGGGTTGACCAGGGTGTAGAGCGGGGCGCCGTTGGCCCGGAGGATGCCGTAGTCCGGCACGTTCTCGGGGGTGAAGGTGAGCTCGCCGCGGACCAGGTCGGTGAAGGTGATCGGCTCGTCGGGCATCCGGAAGCGGACGATCGGGGTGCGGCCCTCGGCCTCGTAGACGGCCTTCTGCTCGGGGGTCACGGTGCGGCAGGTGCCGTCGTACCCGGACGGGCGGCCCTCGCGGCGGGCGAGCTCGCGGCGCTCGTCGAGCTCCTCGGCGGTGCAGTAGCAGTGGTAGGCGTAGCCGCCGTCGAGCAGCTTCGCGGCGACGTCCGCGTAGAGGTCCATGCGCTGGGACTGCCGGTACGGGGCGTGCGGGCCGCCGACCTCGGGGCCCTCGTCCCAGGTGAAGCCGAGCCACTTCAGGGAGTCGAGCAGCTGCTCGTAGGACTCCTCGGAGTCGCGCGCCGCGTCGGTGTCCTCGATGCGGAAGACGAACGTACCGCCGTGGTGCCGGGCGAAGGCCCAGTTGAACAGGGCGGTGCGGACCAGGCCCACGTGGGGGTTGCCGGTCGGGGAGGGACAGAAACGTACGCGGACGGAGCCGTTAGCCACGCTTGATCACCTTGTTGGTGAGAGTGCCGATACCTTCGATGGTGACGGCGACCTCGTCGCCGACGTTGAGGGGCCCGACCCCGGCCGGGGTCCCCGTGAGGACGACGTCGCCCGGGAGCAGCGTCATGGCCTCGGTGATGTGGACGATCAGGTCCTCGACGGAGCGGACCATCTGGCTGGTCCGGCCGAGCTGGCGCTGTTCGCCGTTGACCGTGCACCCGATGGCGAGGTCGCCGGGGTCGAGGTCGGTCTCGATCCACGGGCCGAGCGGGCAGGAGCTGTCGAAGCCCTTGGCCCGGGCCCACTGGTTCTCGCGCTGCTGGACGTCGCGCGCGGTGACGTCGTTGGCGCAGGTGTAGCCGAGGACGACGTCCTTGACCCGGTCGCGCGGGACCTCGCGGCACATCCGGCCGATCACCACGGCGAGCTCGGCCTCGTGGTGCAGCTCCTGGGAGAAGGAGGGGTACGCGATGGGGTCGCCGGGGCCCACCACGGAGGTGGAGGGCTTGAAGAAGGCGACGGGGACGTCCGGGACCTCGTTGCCGAGCTCCGCCGCGTGCTCCGCGTAGTTGCGGCCGATGGCCACGACCTTGTTCGGGAGCACGGGCGGCAGCAGGCGGACCTTGCCGAGGGGGACCTTGGTCCCGGAGAGCTCGAAGTCCGCGAAGGGAATGCCCTTGATGATGTCGAGGACGAGCTCGTCCTCGGAGCCGGGGGCGCTGTCGCCCTCGACCGCGCCGAAGGCGACATTGCCGTCGATCGAGAACCTGGCGATGCGCACGTGTTGCGTCTGCCCCTCTGGTGTCCGCTGGCTGGGTGTCCGCCGGCCGGAGTGCGTCCGGCGGGTGTGAGGTTTCCAGGCTAACGCGGCGGGCAGGGCCTGATCGCTTGCGTTACTGCGCGGCGGGGACGGGTGCGTCCATCAGGACGGTGCGGCGCGGGTTCGCGGTCTGGGTGGGCAGCTCGACGGCGTGCTCCGGGGCCTGCGGCGCCTGCAGCTCCTCGGCGTCCTTCAGATGGGCGAGGGTGGTGCGGCGCGGGTTGGCTATGTTGCGGAACATCATCGTCGTCTTCATCGGGGTATCGGAATCCTCGGTCACGGGAGGTTGTCGGTCGGCCATCCCTTTAAGAGGTCAGGCTAAACATCCGATTCCCCGTCATTACCGGGATCTCCGGGGCCACGGTGTGTGAGTTTGCTCACCAGTCAGCGGGCATTCCGGTCATTGTGGACAGCCAATTCAGGCCCACGAAACGGACATTGCGGTCCTGAATGCAGCATTCCGCTCCTGATCATTACGACTGGGACACCTTGGCAGACTCGCCGTTTGCTGGACGTAAGTCCGATTCGCCCCGGAACGGCTTCTACACCGCGTGACGATCCTGACACACCTCGTGACCGACGCTCCGGGGGTACCGCCGCACCTTGTTGGAGATCCAGCACTGTGCTGGAATTCGCGGGACCGCCGCGGGTATCAGCCGGCGCGCAGGGGGCGCTGCACCAGCGCCAGCGCGGCGACCAGGAAGGGGAGACGCGCCGGTCACCGAAGACCACACATGGGGCCGTCGGTGCCCCACGACTCGACACCGTCCCACCGGTCCCCGGCGGGACGCCTGGTCCAGAGGTTGCGACGCTAGTGCAGGGACGATTCAAGAGGGATGGCAAGGGGTCTCCCCAGGCCCTTCAGGGCCGAGGGGACGCTGCTGCGGAGCAGGAACCGCACGGCGGGACCGACCGTGGCTTCTCGCCCCAGCACGCCCAGAACAGCGGGCCCGCTGCCGGCGCCCCCGGCGCCGGCCCCGGCCCCGACTCCCCCGCCGGTAAGGCGAAGGGCAGGGGCAAGGCCAAGGCGAAGAACAGGTCCAAGGGCGACCCGGCCGCCACGGCCGTGACGCCGGAGGAGACCGCCGGGCAGGACCAGGCGATACCCAAGGCCCCCGTGGGCTCCGGTTCCCGTCTCTCCATGCAGAACTGGCGCATCAGCACGCGACTGGTGTCGCTGCTGACCCTGCCGGTCGTCGCCGCCACCACCCTGGGTGGCTTCCGCATCAACGACTCGCTGAACAACATCGATCAGCTGGAGCACATGCAGCTCCTGACGACGATGACCCGGCAGGCCACCAACCTGGCCGCCATGCTCCAGGAGGAGCGGGACAAGTCCGCGGGTCCGCTGACCAACGACAAGTCGGGCAAGCCCAACAGCCTCGTCCAGGGCGTCCGCGACCAGACGGACTCGGCCATGGCGGCCTTCGCCGCGGCGACCGACAAGATCGACGCCTCCGAGGACAAGGACGACACCCTCAAGTCGATCCGCAACAACGTCCTGCAGATCGGCCGCCAGCTCTCCGGCATCGAGGACATCCGCAAGAAGGCCTACGCCACCGGCGCCCAGCAGACCGTCACCGAGTACAACGCCCTGATCGTCTCGCTGCTGTCCCTCTCCCAGGACATGGCCCAGGCCACCTCCAGCCCCGAGATGATCAAGCGCACCCGCGCCCTGGCGGCGTTCTCGTCCGCCAAGGAGTACGCGTCCATCCAGCGCGCGATCATCGCCGCCTCGCTCCCCGAGAGCGGCGACAAGCCGGGCCGGCTGGAGGAGAACGACCGTCTGTACGCCTTCTCCGCGCTGCGCGGCGAGAGCCAGGCGAAGAAGACCTTCGAGCTCGTCTACCAGGGCAAGGCCGAGGAGCTCCTGCAGTCGCTCGGCGACGGCAACGCCGAGGTCGGCAGCGCCGACCACTACGCCCGCCGCGTGCTGAGCACCCAGGGACAGTTCGGCAAGGAGAAGAACCGGTCCTGGATGGACTGGTACGACGCCGACGACACCAAGCTCCAGGCGATGAAGGTCATCGAGCTCACCCTGCTCGAGGACATGGAGCAGAAGGCCCGCGAGCTCAAGAACGAGTCGCAGCGCGACGCCATCATCAACGGTGCGCTGATCCTCCTCGTCCTCGGCGTCTCGCTCGTCGGCGCGTTCATCATGGCCCGGTCCATGATCCGTTCGCTGCGCCGGCTGCAGGACACCGCGACCCGGGTCGCCCAGGAACGTCTGCCGGAGCTCGTCAAGCAGCTCTCCGAGACCGACCCGCAGGACGTGGACACCTCGGTGGAGTCCGTCGGTGTGCACTCCCGCGACGAGATCGGCCAGGTGGCCGCGGCCTTCGACGACGTGCACCGCGAGGCGGTCCGCCTCGCCGCCGAGCAGGCCCTGCTGCGGGGCAACGTCAACGCGATGTTCACCAACCTCTCGCGCCGCTCGCAGGGTCTCATCCAGCGCCAGCTCTCGCTCATCTCCGAGCTGGAGTCGCGCGAGGCCGACCCCGACCAGCTGTCCTCGCTCTTCAAGCTCGACCACCTCGCGACGCGCATGCGCCGTAACGGTGAGAACCTCCTCGTCCTCGCCGGTGAGGAGCCGGGCCGCCGGTGGACCCGCCCGGTCCCGCTGGTCGACGTCCTGCGTGCCGCCGCGTCCGAGGTGGAGCAGTACGAGCGCATCGAACTGGCCTCGGTGCCCGGCACCGACGTCGCCGGCCGCGTCGTCAACGACCTCGTGCACCTCCTCGCCGAGCTGCTGGAGAACGCCACCTCGTTCTCCTCCCCGCAGACCAAGGTCAAGGTGACCGGTCACGCGCTGCCCGACGGCCGCGTGCTGGTCGAGATCCACGACACCGGTATCGGTCTGTCCCCCGAGGACCTGGCCGCGATCAACGAGCGGCTCGCCTCGCCGCCCACCGTGGACGTGTCGGTCTCCCGGCGCATGGGTCTGTTCGTGGTCGGCCGCCTGTCCCTGCGACACGGCATCCGCATCCAGCTCCGTCCCTCCGACTCCGGTGGTACGACGGCCCTCGTCATGCTCCCCGTCGACGTCGCCCAGGGCGGGCGCAAGCCCGGCCCCGGCGGCCCCGCCGGTCCGGGCGGCCCCGGCGCGCCCGGTGGCCCCGGCGCCCAGCAGGGCGGTCCGGGCGGCGCCATGGCCGGTGCGGCCGCCCGCCCGCCGGTCGGCGCCGGCGCTCCGCGCGGCCAGGTCGGCGGCGGACCGCGTCCTGCCCTGCCGGGCCGTGACGGCCAGCGCCCGCAGGGCCAGCAGCGTCCGCAGGGCGGCCCCGGTGCGCCCGGTGGTCCCGGCCAGGGCGCGTTCGGCAGCCAGGGCGCCTTCGGCGCCGGTGCGCCGGGCGGTGCGGGCCGTGGCCCGGCCGGCCCCGGTCAGGCGCCGCAGCACCAGAACCGTCCCGCGCCGGCCCCGACGGCCTCCGCCGCCGGTGGCTTCCCCCAGCAGGGCAACGCCTTCGAGCGTCCGCAGCCGGGCGCTCCGGTGCCGGGCCAGCCGCCCCTGCCGGCCACCCCGTCGGCCCCGCCCGCGCCGCAGGCGCCGGGCGGCCGCACCCGGCCGCAGCTCCCGCCGCGCGACGGCGGGCCGCGTCCGGAGCTGCCGGGTGCCGGCAGCGCAGCGGGCCAGGCCACGAGCTGGGGTGCCGCCCAGGGCGCCCCCGGTGGCCAGGACGTCCCGCGGGGCCACGACGAGCTCTCGGGTCCCGGCTCCACGGCCGAGTTCCCGCGCCCCGACTTCGGTGCGCCGATGCCGCAGGGCAACAGCACCACGGGGCAGTTCGAGCGGCCCGACGTCCGCGGTGGCGCGGACATGGGCTCGACCGGACAGTTCGAACGTCCCGACGTCCGCGGTGGTGCGGACATGGGCTCGACGGGCCAGTTCGCCCGTCAGGACTACGGTGTGCAGCGTCCCGGGGGTCCGGGTGTCGGTGCGTACGGCGAGCAGGCGCAGCAGGTGCCCCACCACCCGCAGGCGCCCACTCCGCGGGCCGAGGCCCCGCGGCAGCCGGAGGCCCTGCCCCCGGCCCAGCCGGCCGGTGACGCACGCAGCCCGATCTTCGACACGCTGGAGTCCAACTGGTACCCCCAGGAGGGCCCCGGCGGGCAGCAGCCCGCGCAGCACCCGGCTCCGCAGCCGGTCCAGCAGCAGGCTCCCCAGGCCCCGCCGCAGCAGCGTCCGCTGCCGCAGCGGGCCCAGGAGCGGGCCGCGGAGTCCCCGGCCCAGTCCACCGGCGCCACGCCGACGGTGAGCTGGCGTTCGTCGCCCAACGACGAGCTGATGCGGCAGGCCGAGCGCCTGCGCCAGCCCGCGGCGGGCGGCATCACCACCTCGGGGCTGCCGCGCCGGGTACCGCGGGCGAACCTCGTGGCCGGCACCGCGCAGCAGCAGGCCGACACCCAGTCCGGCCCCCAGGTCTCGCGCGCCCCGGACGACGTCCGTGGCCGTCTGACCAACCTCCGACGGGGTATCCAGCAGGGTCGCCAGGCCGGCAGCGCCGGCAGTACCGGGAACTCCGGGCCGGCGACCGGCAGTTACCACATCGACCCCTCTTACCAGCAGGAGCGATAGTTGAGTTCGATGAGCCAGGCGGCACAGAACCTGAACTGGTTGATCACCAACTTCGTGGACAACACCCCTGGGGTGTCCCACACCGTGGTGGTCTCCGCCGACGGCCTCCTTCTGGCGATGTCCGAGGGTTTCCCGCGTGACCGCGCCGATCAGCTGGCGGCCGTCGCCTCCGGTCTGACGTCGCTGACCTCGGGAGCCTCCCGGATCTTCGAGGGCGGTCCCGTCAACCAGACCGTGGTCGAGATGGAGCGGGGATTCCTGTTCCTGATGTCCATCTCCGACGGTTCCTCGCTGGCCGTGCTCGCCCACCCCGAGTGCGACATCGGCCTCGTGGGCTACGAGATGGCGCTCCTTGTCGACCGCGCGGGCAACGTCCTGACCCCGGACCTCCGCGCCGAGCTGCAAGGCAGCCTGCTCAGCTGACTCCTCATCCCCCGGCCGGCCGGTACTGCCGGCCGGGGGACCGGGGCCCCCTCCCTGGCCCCGGGTTCCAGTACCACCACCAGGCCGTCATCTCTTCCCCCCACCGGCCCCGTCAGACGGCACGCTGACCACTGCTGTCCAGCCCGGAGGACCCATGACCCCGCCCCCCGCCTATCCCGATGCGTACGGCGATTCGTCGTACTCGGAAGGCGACCAGCCGCTGGTTCGCCCGTACGCGATGACCGGTGGCCGGACCCGGCCGCGCTACCAGCTCGCCATCGAGGCGCTGGTCAGCACCACGGCCGATCCGATGCACCTGTCGGGCCTGCTCCCCGAGCACCAGCGGATCTGCACGCTGTGCCGTGAGGTCAAGTCGGTCGCCGAGGTGTCGGCGCTGCTGTCGATGCCGCTCGGCGTCGCCCGGATCCTCGTGGCCGACCTGGCAGAGGCCGGCATGGTGGCGATCCACCAGCCGGGCAACGGTGAGGCCGGCGGCGCGCCGGACGTGACGCTCCTGGAGAGGGTGCTCAGTGGACTTCGCAAGCTCTAACGGCAGTTCTCACGCCGGGGCGACGCGCTCCACCACCTCCGCGAAGATCGTGGTGGCGGGCGGCTTCGGCGTGGGCAAGACCACGTTCGTCGGCGCGGTCTCCGAGATCAACCCCCTGCGCACCGAAGCCGTCATGACCAGCGCCTCCGCCGGCATCGACGACCTCACCCACACCGGTGACAAGACGACCACCACGGTCGCCATGGACTTCGGCCGCATCACCCTCGACCAGGACCTCATCCTCTACCTGTTCGGCACCCCCGGACAGGACCGCTTCTGGTTCATGTGGGACGACCTCGTCCGCGGCGCCATCGGCGCCGTCGTCCTCGTCGACACCCGACGCCTCGCCGACTGCTTCCCCGCCGTCGACTACTTCGAGAACAGCGGCCTCCCCTTCGTCATCGCCCTCAACGGCTTCGACGGACACCAGCCCTACACCCCCGAAGAAGTCCGCGAAGCACTCCAGATCGGCCCCGACGCCCCCATCATCACCACCGACGCCCGCCACCGCGCCGACGCCAAGAGCGCCCTCATCACGCTCGTCGAACACGCACTGATGGCACGTTTGAAGTAGACGCGGAGTAGACGGGTTCACGTAATCTCCACGTCCCCCGGGGCGGGCTGTGTCCTACGACACGACCCGCCCCGTGGTGTTCATAACGTTTCGACAGAGGTTTGAACCTTCTTGGCCACTCGGTGCGTTCACCTGGTGCCGCTATGCGTACAACTCCCCCCGGGTTTGCCGCAGCTCGTTCTTTATGTCCGTTTTACTTGACGGACTCGTCCCTGGAAACGGCCGGATTCAACTGTTTGGAACACGGCCGTTGGACATGCTGGAATTCAACGAACTAGCTAGTAGCACCGCCGAGAGGTTGTTGGTCGAGTGAGGCGAAGCAACTCGAGCCCCGCGGACGATTCCGCGCGGGGCAACTTCACCCCGCCGCAGCGCGCGGCCACGTCGCCCCTCGACGCGCCCGTCGAGCCCGCGGTGAGCAGCGGCAGTACCAGCAGGTTCTCCCCGCGCAACTGGCGTGTGCCCACGCGCCTGAACGCCATCCTCCTCGTGCCCAGCCTCGTCGGCCTGGTCATGGGCGGCTTCCAGGTGAAGAGCGCGATCGACACCTGGAACGAGGCCAAGGACGCCGAGAAGACGGCCCGCATCGTCCAGGCGGCGGCCGAATACGGCCAGGCGCTGCTCAACGAGCGCGACCTGACCGCCGACCCGCTGCTGCGCGGCGACCGCACCAACCCCGCGGTCGCCGAGTCCTACGCCGCGACCGACACCGCCAAGGCCAAGTTCCACCAGGCCGTCCAGGGCATGCCGCAGAACCAGGGTCTGGAGCGGCGCCTGGAGCTGGTCAAGCAGGAAGAGCCCAAGCTCGACCAGATACGCAAGACGGCGTATCTCAAGGACATCGAGACCGCCAAGAAGAACCTCCCGTCCGCCGCCGGCCCGGTGCCGACGGAGGAGGGGTACGTGCTCGTGCAGCACAACCTCATGCAGTTCGCCAACGAGCTGGGCCTGGGCACCGGGAACGTGACCAGCTACGGCCGTATGGTCTACGCGATCCAGCTCGCCAAGGCCGCCAACTCCCTCCAGCGCTCGATCGGCACCCACCTGCTGGTGCGGCCGAACGAGAAGGAGGACGTCCGCAAGGCCCAGCTGATCGCCTTCTCCTCGTACGCGTACCTGGAGGACATCGCCCTCGGCGAGTACGTCGCCGGTGGTACGCAGCAGGACACCGCCCGCCTCCAGGAGGTCATGGGCAACCGCTCCGCCCAGGGCGCCAACAAGCTCGCCGAGGCCCGTGCCGCCGCCGAGCGCAGCGGGCAGCCCTTCAAGGCCCCGCCGGTCGTCAACGGCTCCGCGCTGACCGGTATGACCGAGGCCATCGCCAGCGGCGACTCCAAGGAGAAGCTGGCCGCGGGCGGCACCACCGCCGCCGCCTGGCAGCAGGCCTCGACCGCGAAGTTCGAGGGGTACGCCGAGGTCGAGAAGGAGCTCCTCGACAAGGCGGTCAAGGACACCATCGCGATCTCCGACGACGCGCGCACCGACGCGATCGTCAACGGTGCCATCGTGGTCGTCGCGCTCAGCGCCGCGTTCATCATGGCCGGTCTCATGGCCCGCCAGATGGGCCGCTCGATGCGCCGGCTGCGCGGGGCGGCGTTCGACGTCGCCGAGCAGCGCCTGCCGAGCCTGGTCGACCAGCTCTCGCGGACCGACCCGGGCAAGGTCGACACCCGGGTGGCGCCCATCCCGATCGACTCCCAGGACGAGATCGGCGAGGTCGCCCGGGCCTTCGACCAGGTCCACCGCGAGGCCGTCCGGCTCGCCGCCGAGCAGGCCCTGCTGCGGGGCAACGTCAACGCGATCTTCACGAACCTCTCGCGCCGCAACCAGTCGCTGATCGAGGGCCAGCTGACCCTGATCACCGACCTGGAGAACAACGAGGCGGACCCGGAGCAGCTGGAGAACCTCTTCCGGCTGGACCACCTGGCCACGCGCATGCGCCGTAACGGCGAGAACCTCCTCATCCTCGCGGGCGAGGAGCCGGGCCGCCGCTGGGACCAGCCGGTCCCGCTGGTCGACGTCCTGCGCGCCGCCTCCTCCGAGGTGGAGCAGTACGAGCGCATCGAGCTGTCGGGCGTCTCCGAGGCCGAGATCCACGGCCAGGCCGTGACCGACCTCGTGCACCTGCTGGCCGAGCTGCTGGAGAACGCCACGACGTTCTCCTCCCCCCAGACCAAGGTCAAGGTCAACGCCACGCGTCTGCCCGACGGCCGGGTCATGGTCGAGATCCACGACAAGGGCATCGGCCTGACCGCCGAGGACTTCGCGGACATCAACCACAAGCTGGCGAACCCGCCGACCGTGGACGTCGCGATCTCCCAGCGCATGGGACTGTTCGTGGTCGGCCGCCTGGCCGACCGGCACGGCATCCGCGTGCAGCTGCGCCCCTCGGGCGAGCAGGCCGGCACCACGTCGCTGGTCATGCTCCCGGACGCCATCACCCACGGTGGCGGTGGCGAGGGGATCCCGGACGACGACTTCACCGTCTCCTCGATCATCCCCGAGCAGCAGTCGCCGTCGTACGAGACGGCCGCACCGATGCGCACCGCCGCGGAGCTCGGCTTCGACGACTCGCGCTACGACAACCCGGGCACCGCGGCCGACAAGGCCGATCTGGACCCCGTGGGCCGCTCGCTCGTCCGTGACGAGCGCCGTGCCCAGCTGGAGGCCAACGTCGGCCACCAGCAGGCGCAGCAGCAGGCCGAGCAGCCGTACGCGCAGGAGTATCCGGAACCGCAGCCGGAGCACGAGTACCAGCAGTACCCGGGTTACGAGCAGCCGATGGGCCAGGGGTACGACCCCGCCTACGACACTCAGCCGACCGATTCCGGCTACGCCGCGTACCCGCAGGACGGCTACACCTATCCGGAGGGTTCGTACCAGGACCCGCAGCAGCCCGCCCAGGGCTATGACACCGGCTACGAGACCCACTCCCACCAGGCCGAGTGGCCTGATCAGGGCTCCTACGCCGGTGGCTACCAGCAGGACCCCGGCAGGGAATCGGAACCCCCCTCCGCTCCCGAACCGGCTCCGGACCGCGTAGGCTTCGACCGTCCGGTCGCCGCTGCCGACACCGGCCACCAGCTGACCGGCGCGGGTCTGCCGCGCCGCGGCAGCCAGCAGCAGTGGCAGCCGGCGCAGCAGGAAGCGGAGTCCGCTCCCTCCCTCTTCGACGACAGGCCGCAGGCGCGCAAGCAGCAGGCGGCGATGGCGGCGCAGCAGGAGGACGCGTCAGACGCCGGCTGGCGTTCTCGCAACGACGAGCGCTGGGCGCAGGCCGGCAAGCTCCGTGAGCCGAAGGCGGGCGGGGTCACCCCGTCCGGACTCCCTCGGCGTGTGCCCAAGGCCAACCTGGTCGAGGGCACGGCGGAGCAGACCCCGCAGGGCGGCCCCCAGGTCTCCCGCGCCCCGGAGGACGTCCGTGGCAGGCTGAGCAACCTGCGACGCGGTGTCCAGCAGGGACGCAGCGCGGGTTCGGAGCAGTCAAGTAACAGCTATGACCAGGAGCGTTAGTGTGAGCCCGATGAGCCAGGCGGCACAGAACCTGAACTGGTTGATCACCAATTTCGTGGACAACACCCCTGGGGTGTCCCACACCGTGGTGGTCTCCGCCGACGGCCTTCTTCTGGCGATGTCCGACGGGTTTCCGCGCGACCGCGCCGATCAGCTGGCGGCGGTGGCCTCCGGTCTGACGTCGCTGACCGCGGGAGCGTCCCGGATCTTCGAGGGCGGGGCCGTCAACCAGACGGTGGTGGAGATGGAGCGTGGCTTCCTCTTCCTGATGTCGATCTCGGACGGATCGTCGCTGGCCGTACTCGCGCACCCGGAGTGCGACATCGGCCTCGTGGGCTACGAGATGGCCCTCCTCGTGGATCGCGCGGGCAACGTCCTCACCCCGGACCTGCGCGCCGAACTGCAAGGAAGTCTTCTCAACTAGCAAACAGGCAGTGCGTTTCGCGTCGTCGCACCCTAAGGTGCGATGACGCGGTTCCACAGGGAGTACT
The DNA here is from genome assembly GCF_003949795.1 of Streptomyces sp. WAC06614. Taxonomy (GTDB): domain Bacteria; phylum Actinomycetota; class Actinomycetes; order Streptomycetales; family Streptomycetaceae; genus Streptomyces. Next base: position 1,113 of record NZ_RPRY01000050.1, on the reverse strand, counting down.
GCGTTCTTGGAGTCGGAGGAGGAAGCGTGACAACACCCGGAGGACATCCTTATGGCGGCCAGCAGCCGCCGGGTGGGCACGACCAGAACCGATTCAACTTCCCCTCCGCTCCCAGCCGGCCCGCGCCGGAGCACAACCCGTACCAGCACCAGGCGTACGGTCAGCCCCAGCAGCCTCGTCCTTCGCGCCCCTCGGCCCCGCCGCAGGCACCGAAGGCCCACAACCCGCTGGTGCGTCCGTACGCGATGACCGGTGGCCGGACCCGGCCCCGGTACCAGCTCGCCATCGAGGCGCTGGTCAGCACCACGGCCGATCCCTCCCGGCTGCAAGGGCAGTTGCCCGAGCACCAGCGGATCTGCCGGCTCTGCATCGAAATCAAGTCGGTGGCCGAGATCTCGGCCCTGCTCTCCATTCCCCTCGGCGTCGCCCGGATCCTCGTTGCCGACCTGGCAGAGGCCGGACTCGTCGCCATCCATCAGCCGGGCGGCGACGACAACGCCGGCGGCCAGCCTGACGTGACACTGCTCGAAAGGGTGCTCAGTGGACTTCGCAAGCTCTAACGGCGGAGCGGCTCGCTCCACCACCTCCGCGAAGATCGTGGTGGCGGGCGGCTTCGGCGTGGGCAAGACCACGTTCGTCGGCGCGGTCTCCGAGATCAACCCCCTGCGCACCGAAGCCGTCATGACCAGCGCCTCCGCCGGCATCGACGACCTCACCCACACCGGTGACAAGACGACCACCACGGTCGCCATGGACTTCGGCCGCATCACCCTCGACCAGGACCTCATCCTCTACCTGTTCGGCACCCCCGGACAGGACCGCTTCTGGTTCATGTGGGACGACCTCGTCCGCGGCGCCATCGGCGCCGTCGTCCTCGTCGACACCCGACGCCTCGCCGACTGCTTCCCCGCCGTCGACTACTTCGAGAACAGCGGCCTCCCCTTCGTCATCGCCCTCAACGGCTTCGACGGACACCAGCCCTACACCCCCGAAGAAGTCCGCGAAGCACTCCAGATCGGCCCCGACGCCCCCATCATCACCACCGACGCCCGCCACCGCGCCGACGCCAAGAGCGCCCTCATCACGCTCGTCGAACACGCACTGATGGCACGC
>NZ_RPRY01000049.1 GCF_003949795.1 Streptomyces sp. WAC06614 | reverse complement strand
CCCCCGAAGAAGTCCGCGAAGCACTCCAGATCGGCCCCGACGCCCCCATCATCACCACCGACGCCCGCCACCGCGCCGACGCCAAGAGCGCCCTCATCACGCTCGTCGAACACGCACTGATGGCACGCCTGCGGTAGCGGCCCCGGTCACGGTGTCCGGGAGGGCCCCTCGTGCGCTCAGGAGCGCACGAGGGGCCCTTCTGTCGTACCGGGGGGACGTCCGGAAGGACAGGGACGTGCGGAAATGCCGAAGGCCCCGCACCCTGGTCGGGTGCGGGGCCTTTCGGAAGCGGGGCGGGGTGCTCAGCCCTGCCAGCTGTGGGGGGCGCGGAAGCCCGGGGTGCGCTCCAGGCGGCGCCAGCCGGCCGTGGAGCGGGGTCGGGCCGAGGGGATGTCGGGGGTGGACGCGGCGCGGGCCAGCAGGATCGCGGTGATCGCGGCCAGCTCCTCGGGCTCGGCGTGGCCCTTTTCGACGCGCAGCAGCATGTCGGTGCTCATCGGTGGCGTGTCTCCTTACTGCGGCGGGTTGCCGTGCTTGCGGGACGGCAGGTCGGCGTGCTTGTTGCGGAGCATCGAGAGGGCCGCGATGAGGGTGCCGCGGGTCTCGGTCGGGTCGATCACGTCGTCCACGAGGCCGCGCTCGGCCGCGTAGTACGGGTGCATCAGCTCGGCCTTGTACTCCTTGACCATGCGGGCGCGCATGGCCTCGGGGTCCTCGGCGTCGGCGATCTGCTTGCGGAAGATGACGTTGGCGGCGCCCTCGGCGCCCATGACGGCGATCTCGTTCGTCGGCCAGGCGTAGGTGATGTCCGCGCCGATGGACTGGGAGTCCATGACGATGTACGCGCCGCCGTAGGCCTTGCGGAGGATGAGGCTGATCCGCGGGACGGTGGCGTTGCAGTAGGCGTAGAGGAGCTTGGCGCCGTGGCGGATGATGCCGCCGTGCTCCTGGCTGACGCCCGGGAGGAAGCCGGGGACGTCCAGCAGCGTGATGATCGGGATGTTGAACGCGTCGCACATCTGGACGAAGCGGGCGCCCTTTTCCGAGGCCTCGATGTCCAGGACTCCGGCGAGGTGGCCGGGCTGGTTGGCGATGATGCCCACGACCTGGCCGTCCATCCGCGCCAGGGCGCAGATGATGTTGCGGGCCCAGCGCTCGTGGATCTCCAGGACGTCGCCGTCGTCGACGAGCTCCTCGATGACCTTGAGCATGTCGTACGGGCGGTTGCCGTCGGCGGGGACCAGGTCCAGCAGGACGTCCGAGCGGCGGTCGGCCGGGTCGTCGGTCTGGTGGACCGGCGGGTTCTCGCGGTTGTTCGACGGGAGCATCGAGATGAGGTAGCGGACCTCGGCGATGCAGGTCTCCTCGTCGTCGTACGCGAAGTGCGCCACGCCCGAGGTCTCGGCGTGCACGTCGGCGCCGCCGAGGCCGTTCTGGGTGATCTCCTCGCCGGTGACGGCGCGGACCACGTCGGGGCCGGTGATGAACATCTGCGAGGTCTCGCGGACCATGAAGACGAAGTCCGTGAGGGCCGGGCTGTACGCGGCGCCGCCGGCGCAGGGGCCGAGCATGACGGAGATCTGCGGGATGACGCCCGAGGCCTTGGTGTTGCGCTGGAAGATGCCGCCGTAGCCGGCGAGCGCCGAGACGCCCTCCTGGATCCGGGCGCCCGCGCCGTCGTTCAGCGACACCAGCGGCGCACCGGCCGCGATGGCCATGTCCATGATCTTGTGGATCTTCGTCGCGTGCGCCTCGCCCAGCGCCCCGCCGAAGATGCGGAAGTCGTGGGCGTAGACGAAGACCGTGCGGCCCTCGACGGTGCCCCAGCCCGTGATCACACCGTCGGTGTAGGGCTTCTTCGCCTCCAGACCGAAGCCCGAGGCCCGGTGCCGGCGCAGCTGCTCGACCTCCCGGAACGAACCCTCGTCCAGGAGGAGCGCGATCCGCTCCCGCGCGGTCAGCTTGCCCTTGGCGTGCTGCGCCTCGGTCGCCCGGTCACTCGGCCCGCGCCGCGCCTGCTCACGCAGAGAGTGCAGCTCGGCCACGCGCCCGCGGGCGTCCGTCGGCTCGCTCGGAGTCTGGTCCACAACGGTCATGTACCGACCTTACGAAGCGGACCAAGAAAAACCCTCCGTTGATTCCACACAGTCTCGAACCCGATCCGCTGTCCGGCCCGGACAGTGGGCCAAAAGGATGCATGGACATCACCAGTACGGACCATCGGCCTTTGTGGAACTTCCACAAAACCACCCGACACCATCCCGGGCTGTTGAAATTTGAACGGAATGGGTCTAGCGTCTTCCTTGTTGAAAGTTCAACCAATCCGAGGAGGAAGTCATGGGTCTCTTCACCCGCCGCACCGCGTCCCAGCCGACCGTCACCACCGCCACCGCCACCGTCGAGGTGGACCCGGCACTGGCCGCCCTCACCGGTGACTACGTGATCGACCCCAGCCACAGCAGCATCGGCTTCACCGTCCGCCACGCCATGGTCACCAACGTCCGCGGCAGCTTCGGGGAGCACGAGGGCCTGCTGCACCTCGACGGCAGCGACCCGGCGCGGTCCACGGCCCGCATCGACGTCCGCATCGGCTCCGTCAGCACCGGGATCGCCGACCGCGACGCCCACCTGCTCAGCAGCGACTTCTTCGACGCCGAGCTGTTCCCGCTCATGACGTTCCGGTCCACCGGGGCCGAGGCGCTCGGCGGCGACCGCTACCGGATCAGCGGCGACCTGACCATCAAGGACGTCACCCGCCCGCTCGCCATCGACCTGGAGTTCACCGGCTCCGCCACGGACGTCTACGGCAACGAGCGCGTCGGCTTCGAGGGCGGCGCCGAGATCCTGCGCTCCGACTGGGGCCTGACCTGGAACGCCGCGCTGGAGGCCGGCGGAGTCATGGTCAGCGACAAGGTGAAGCTGACCTTCGACATCTCCGCGATCAAGCAGGCCTGACGCACGGCCGGCGACCCGGCCCGGGGGCGGTCAGAAGCCGCCCCCGGGCCGGGTCGCCGGCCGTGCGTCAGGCCTGCTTGATCGCGGAGATGTCGAA
>NZ_RPRY01000491.1 GCF_003949795.1 Streptomyces sp. WAC06614 | reverse complement strand
GGTGGCGGGGGAGGGGGATGTGGGGGTTGCTGCTGCGTTGTTCCGGGAGTACCTCGGGTTTTACGGCGTCGTCGTCGAGGACGACGGGCGGCCTCGGGAGTTTCTTGCCGAGAGGATGCGGAAGCGGGAATCCGTGGTGCTGCTCGCCGAAGTGGGTGGGGTGACCGTGGGGTTCGCGCAGGTGTATCCCGGGTTCTCCTCGCTGTCGATGAAGGCCGCCTGGTTGCTCAGTGACCTTTACGTGGCGCCCGACGGGCGGCGTGCCGGGGTCGGGCGGGCGTTGTTGCGGGAGGTGCTGCGGCGGGCCGAGGAGGCCGGGGTGGCCGGGGTGCAGTTGGAGACCGGGTACGACAACAAGGTCGCGCAGGCGCTGTACGAGGCCGAGGGGTTCGAGCGCGAGGAGTTCCATCTGTATTTCCACGGGCTCGGGCGCTGAGCCGTGGCGACCGGGGCGGGTCGTTGCTCGTGGCAGGGCCCGCCCCGGGGTGCCTACGTCAGCCAGCCCTGCTGGACCGCCCGGACCCCGGCCTCGAAACGGCTGCGGGCGCCGAGGCGTTCCATGAGGGTGGTGGCGATGCGGCGGGCGGTGCGGTGGGAGACGCCGAGCCGTTTGGCGATGGCCTCGTCGGTGTGGCCGTCGGCCAGGAGCTTGAGCGCGGTCAGCTCGGTGTCGGTCGGGCCGTCGCTCTCGCGGCGGGTCTTCTCGCCCAGCGGCTTGCCGTTCTCCCAGACGCTCTCGAACAGCGCGCACAGCGCGGTCAGCGTGCCGTCGCCGGTGAGGACGACGGCGCCGGCGGCGGAGTTCTCGCTGCTGACCGGGACGATCGCGGTGGCGCGGTCGGAGATGATCATGCGGAGCGGCAGCGTCGGAACGGTGCGGGCCTGACGGCCGAGCTCGCTCAGCCACTCCGCGTAGGCCACGCTGTGCGGGCTGTTGCGCACGCTGTCGAGGTAGATCGTCCGCATGCGGACACCCCGCTCCAGGAGCGCCTCGTCCAGCGGACGGGATGCTTCCAGGTTCTCCTTGGTCTGCTCCCCGTCGGGAGCGAAGATCATCACCTCTTCCTTGGTGTCGCGGGTGAGCGTCGCGATCCGGTCGCGGATCTGGTCGAGGCCCACCAGGTGTTCCACACCCGGCTGCGCGGTGTCCGGCCGTAGGGCCGCGTACTCCGAGATGAGCTGCGCCGCGGCCGCCCGGGACGCCTCCACGCGCTGCTGCTGGGCGGCGAGTTCGGCCTGCTGGCGGGCCAGCAGGATCTCCATGCCGACGTCCGGGCTGACCGCTCGGATCCGGCCGGGGTCGTCGTACGACGGCCGGACGAGGGCCAGTTCGCTCAGCTGGTCGAGGCTGGAGCGAATGACGTCCTCGGGCAGGTCGAGGCGGTCGGCGAGCGCCGCGACGCCCTCGCCGGGATGGGCGAGCATGGCGCGATAAACGGTCTCTGTGTGCTGGTCAAGACCCAACAGGGTCAACAATTGAGGCCCCCCTCCCCTGATCTTTCACGCCGATAATCGCACGGATCTTCGGGTGCGCGGAGACCGGATCTTCGATTGGCCGCTTCGGTCCACGGACCCAACCGGCCAGGTCGAAAGGGGCGTTGCGGACGCCGACTCTTGGCACCCTCGGGTGCATGTATCTGATCCACGCCCACCTACGGGCGCCCACCGGTGCATCCCTGCCCTACGACGCCGCACGCCGTGCCCTGGCGCTCGCCCGGCCCGAGGAACGGATCGAACACGTCAGCGCGCACCCGCTGGCCCTGCCCCACCCCGTGCTCGGCTTCTACGTCCTGGCCGACTCGCTGGACACGGCGGAGGGGCGGGTGGCCCAGGTGTGCCTGCGGCTGCTGCGGGACTGCCACGAGCTGGCCGGATGGGTCCTGCACCGGGCCGAGGCGCCGTTGGTGGCCCCATTGGGCCAAGGCCTGTTGGGGCCACGGGAAACCTCTTCCGAGCGTTCCGGCCTGCGCCGAAAGTAGTGATCGCCGGCAGGGAGAGCGCCGGCGGGAACGAACGAAAGAACGAACCAAGCAGGTACGAGCCGGCACCACGTCACCGCGGGACGCGGGGCCGGATCCGTCCAGTGCAACCAGCCGGTGCCGTCGCACGCCGACGCACGCTCAGCCGAAGGGTCACCTCGTCATGATCGCCACCCGTATCGCCCAGGCCGCCGCGGTCCTCGCCCTCTGCGCCGGTTCGCTCCTGGTCGGAGCCACCGCCGCGCAGGCGGGTGACATGGGCTGGCAGGCCCCGCCGGCCGGTGCCGTGGCCGCCGACCCGGGCCGGCAGTTCGCCCCCGGCGCCGCGACCGTCAACGGGGACATGGGCTGGCAGTAGCCGCCGCTGCCGGTACGGTCACTTGGCGTCGGCGTAGCACTGCACGGTGGCCGTGGTGAACGGGAAGCGGACCGGGGTGTCGCCGAAGGCGATGCGGCCCGCGCGGTCGGCGGCGGCGGTGATCGCCGCGGCCACGGCCTCGGCCTCCTCGGCCGGGCAGTGCACGATCACCTCGTCGTGCTGGAAGAAGACCAGCTCCGCCCGCATCCCGGCGGTGGCCTGGCGCAGGGCGGCCAGCATCAGCAGGGCCCAGTCGGCGGCGCTGCCCTGGACGACGAAGTTGCGGGTGAACCGGCCGCGGGCGCGGGTGTTGGTCGAGGCGTAGCCGGGGACCCAGCCGTCGGGGTCGGCGTCGGCGTCGGTGTCCGGGTCCCGGCCGGCGGCCGGCACCGGTGCGGGTACGGCGTCCTGCTGCGGCAGGCCCGCCTCGTCCCGGTCGGCGTCGGTGGCACCGGCGGGGGGCGGGCAGGTGCGGCCGAGCCAGGTGCGGACCAGGCGGCCCTCTTCGCCCGCGCGGGCGGCGTCGTCGACGTACGCGACGGCGCGCGGGAAGCGGCGGCGCAGGGCGGCGAGGTTCTTCAGGCCGTCGCCCGAGGTCTGGCCGTACACGGCGCCGAGCACGGCGATCTTGGCCTTGTCGCGGTCGCCGGAGAAGCCCTGGCGGGAGATGGAGGTGTAGAGGTCCTCGGCGCGCCCGGCGACCTCCATCAGGCCCGGGTCGCGGGAGATCGCGGCCAGGACGCGGGGCTCCATCTGGGCGGCGTCGGCCACGACCAGGCGCCAGCCCGGGTCGGCGACCACGGCCCGGCGGATGACCTTGGGGATCTGCAGGGCCCCGCCGCCGTTGGTCACCCAGCGGCCGGTGACCGTGCCGCCGGGGACGTACTCGGGGCGGAAGCGGCCGTCGTGCACCCAGTCCTTGAGCCAGGTCCAGCCGTGGGCGGTCCAGATCCGGTAGAGCTTCTTGTACGCGATGAGCGGTGCGACGGCGGGGTGGTCGAGCTCCTGGAGCTCCCACCGCCGGGTGGAGCGGATGCGGATCCCCGCCTGGGCGAAGGCCTTGATCACGTCGGCCGGGAGGTCGGGGCGGACGCGGCGGCCGAAGGCGGCGGAGACCTCGTCGGCGAGCTCGGCGAGGCGGCGGGGCTCGCCGCCGCCGGCGTAGCGCTCGCCGAGGAGTTCGCCGAGGACCGCGCGGTGGACGTCGGCCCGCCAGGGCAGGCCGGCGGCGTGCATCTCGGCGGCGATCAGGAAACCGGCGGACTCGGCGGCGGTCAGCAGGTGCATCCGGTCCGGGTGGGCGGTGGCGCCGTGGCGGCGCTGCTGTTCGGCATAGACCGCGCGGAGGGCGTCGGGGGAGACGGGGGC
>NZ_RPRY01000490.1 GCF_003949795.1 Streptomyces sp. WAC06614 | reverse complement strand
GCCCCGGGAGGCCGCGCCCGGTCATGCGGAATCCTCCCGGTCCGGCCCCGCCCCGGGGGCGGGGCCGGACCGGGAGGATTCCGCATGACCGGGCGCGGCCTCCCGGGGCCGTGGCCGGAGCCGTGGTGGGGTCAGGCAGGGGCGAGGAGGCAGAACTCGTTGCCTTCGGGGTCGGTCAGAATCGTCCAGTGGATGGCGGACTGGTCGACACCGGGGTCGCCGGCGCCCAGCGCGCGCAGTCGGGCTTCCTCCGCTGCGATGTCGTCCCCGCGGTAGGGGCGCACGTCGAGGTGGACGCGGTTCCACACGGTCTTGGTGTCGGCCGTGCGGACGAACTCCAGGTACGGGCCGACGCCTTGGGCGGAGCGCAGGGTCGCCTGGTCGTCGGTGACCTCGTGCACCGTCCAGTCGGTCGCCTCGCCCCAGAACCGGGCCATCTCCCGCGGGTCGGCACAGTCGACCACCACCGCGGCGATCGGCCCGGTGTCCCGGTAGATCGGGCGGGGCTCCAGGACGCAGAACTCGTTGCCCTCCGGGTCGGCCATGACCGTCCAGGGGACGTCGTCGCCCTGGCCCACGTCGGCGAGCGTCGCGCCGAGATCCTTCAGGCGTGCGATCAGCTCCTCCTGATGGGCCGTCGAGGTGGTGGCCAGATCGAGGTGCACCCGGTTCTTGACCGTCTTGGGCTCCGGGCGGGCGATGAGGTCGATGCAGACCGCCGTGGGGTCGGGGTAGCTGAACCCCACGGGTTCGAGGTTGGTCACTCCGGGTCCCTCGCTGTCGAGCCCCCAGCCGAGCGCCTCCGCCCAGAACCGGCCGAGCGCCGCGTCGTCATGGGCCTTCATGTTGATCTGCACAAGTCGTGTTGCCATGCCGCAGATCCTAAAGCTGCTGGTCGGCGGGCCGGCCCCGGCACACCTCTTGCGCAATGGTCAAGAAATGTTGACCATTGGGGCCATGCCAACCGATGATCTTCCCGAGGCGTTCCACGTCACCACGGACGAGCAGCTGCGCGCCGTCTCCAACCTCACCCGCCACCGCATCATGGCCGTGCTCCGTTTCGAGCCCGCGACCATCACGCAGATCGCCGGGCGCGTGGGCCTGGCGAAGGGCAGTTCCAGCTATCACGTACGCCTGCTCGAACGGGCCGGTCTGGTGAAGGTGGTCCGGACGCGGAAGGTCCGGGGGGTCACCGAGCGGTACTACGCCATGGCCGCGCGCTCGATCGTGCTGCCGGACCCGGGCGAGGGAGGCCCTGACGTGCTGATGCGGCACGCCGTGGCCGACCTGGAGGCAGCGCCGAAGGACGGCGAGCGGCACGTACGGATGGCCCATCTGCGGCTCACCGAGGAGCAGTTCGCGGAGCTGGGGGCGCGGCTGCAGGCCCTGGCGGACGAGTACCGCGCGCTGTCCGATCCTTCGCTGCCGGACGCGTCGCTCGTCTTCGCGCTGTTCCACCCGGCATCGGGCCGGCACACCGAAGGGAACGACGCCAAGTGACGCAAGGCACAAAGAAATTGCCCGTCGGGTTCGGACGGCTGTGGACCGCGCAGACCGTGTCCTCGCTCGGTGACGGGGTGACGCACGCCGCGCTGCCGCTGCTCGCGCTGACGTTGACACGGGATCCGCTGGCGCTCGCCGTCGTCACGGCCGCCGGAACGCTGCCCTGGCTGCTCTTCGGGGTGCTGGGCGGTGCGCTGGTCGACCGCTGGGACCGGCGGCGCACGATGTGGGTCACGGACGCGGCGCGGGCGGTGCTGCTCGTGGTACCGGCCGCCGCGGCCGCCCTCGACGTGCTGAGCATTCCCCTGCTCGCCGCCGTCGCCTTCCTCCTCGGCCTCGGCGGGCTCTTCTTCGACACGGCCGCCACGGCGTACCTGCCGGATCTGCTCGGCCGCGATCCGGTGCTCCTGGAACGCGCCAACTCCCGCCTGCGCGGCACCCAGACCGCCGCTTCCGGCTTCGCCGGGCCGCCCGCGGGCAGTGCCCTGCTCGCGCTCGGGCGAGCGGTCCCGCTGCTCGCCGACGCGGTCTCGTTCGCGCTCTGCGCCCTGCTCGTACGGTCCCTGCCCGCCGCGCCCCGACCGGTTCCGCAGGTCCGTGAGTCCCTGCTGCGGCAGGCGCGGGCCGGTGCCTCGTACGTGTTCCGGGACCGGCTGCTGCTCGGGCTGGCGCTGCGGCCGGCGGTCGGGAACGTCGCCTTCCTCGCCGTGGAGACCGTCCTCGCCCTCTTCGCGCACGAGCGGCTCGGCATCGGCGCCTTCGGCTTCGGCCTGCTCCTCACGGCGGAGGCGGCCGGCGGCCTGCTCGGCGCGGGCATCGCCTCCTTCCTCGGCCGGCGACTGGGCACCGGCACCGCGCTGACCTGCACCGCCGCGGTCGAGGGACTCGCCGTCCTGGGACTTGCCGCCGCCCCCGACCCGTACGTCGCCGGGCTCGCGCTCGCCGTCTGCGGCGCGGGCATGGGCGCCACCATGGTGCTGGCGCCCTCCCTCCGGCAGGCGATCGTGCCCGCCCACCTGATGGGCCGGGTCGCCTCCACCTCGCGCATGCTCGCCATGTGCGCGGCTCCGTTCGGCGCGCTCCTCGGCGGCTGGCTGGCCACCGCCTACGACGTACGCACCCCGCTCTTCGCCGCCGCCGGCCTCCTCCTCACCATGACCACCGTCACCGCGACCATGACCAGCAACCGCCGCGTCGAGGCGGCCCTGCGTGCCGCCGCCGGGCCCGGCGGCGAGGTGTCAGGTTTCGACCACGTCGGCGGTCATACGGTCGTACCCACTTCAGGAGGCTGACGATGAGAGTTCTGCTCGCGGGCGCGACGGGGGCCATCGGCCGACCGCTCACCCGGGCGCTGCGGGACGGCGGGCACCAGGTGCTGGCGCTCGCCCGGACGGACCGGTCCGCGGCGGTCGTGCACACCCTGGGCGCCCAGCCCGTCCGGGCGGACGCCCTGGACCGGGACGGTCTGCTGCGCGCGCTGCACGGCGTATCGGCCGACGCGGTGATCCACCAGCTCACGGCGCTCAAGGCGCCCCGGCGGACGCTGACCGCGGACGACCCCAGCAATGTGCTGCGCGAGCGCGGCACCACGAACCTCCTGGAGGCCGCGGAGGCGGTCGGGGCCGCCCGGTTCCTCACCCAGTCCCTGGTCCTCGGCTACGGGTACCGGGACCACGGGGAACGTTTCCTCACCGAGGAGGACCCGTTCGGCGTGTACGGCGGCAACGTCGCCGACCACGTCGTGACCGGGCTGGTCGAGGCCGAGGGCCGGCTCTTCGAGGCCGGGCACGTGGCGGGCTGCGCCCTGCGGTACGGGGTGTTCTACGGCCCCGGGACCTGGTTCGACCCGATGCCGGGGAGCCGGGCCGTCCCCGTGCCCCGGAGCGGGGGCGGGACGGTGCCGTGGGTCCACGTGGAGGACGCCGCCGCGGCCACCGTCGCGGCGTTGGAGAAGGGGCGGGCGGGCGAGGCGTACCACATCGTCGACGAGCGGCCCTCGACCTGGGGCGAGCTGGGCGCGGCCCGCTCGGCTGCGGCCGGCGGCCGCGGGCTGCGGCTGCCCGGGTGGGCGTTGCGGCTGGTGGTGCCCTACCTCGGGGCGCTGATGCTGGACACCCACCTGCGGGTCTCGGGCGCGAAGGCGGCCCGGGAACTCGGCTGGACCCCGCGATACCGCGACCACCGGACGGGGATGGGCCTCCGCCCCGCGTGACGG
>NZ_RPRY01000489.1 GCF_003949795.1 Streptomyces sp. WAC06614 | reverse complement strand
GCTTAGGTACCCGCTCCGCGGGTACCTAAGCGCTGCGCGCTTAGGAGAGAACGGCTTCGCTGCGCTCAGCCAAGGTGCCTTCGGCACCTACCCCCTCCGCTTCGCTCCGGGGTAGAGACAGGCTTCGCTGCGCTCAGCCAAGGTGCCTTCGGCACCTACCCCCTCCGCTTCGCTCCGGGGTTAGTGGCCTCGCTGCGCTCAGCGGAGGCCCCTTCGGGGCCTTGCCCCTCCGCTTCGCTCCGGGGTAACGAAGTCCCTCGCTGCGCTCGGCGGGGCTCGGCTTCGCCGAGCCAGAGCCGGCCCTTCGGGCCGGAGTCCTCCGCTTCGCTTCGGACTGAAAGGGGTTCCGCTTCGCTTCACCCGAACGGGCCCGGCTTCACCCGAGTGGCCTGGCTTCACCAGGCCCAGACCTCCCGTGCTTCGCGGGGGAGGTGACCTCGCTTCACGAGGCCCAGGCCTTCGGCCTGTTGGATGGGTCCGCTTCGCTCCCCCGCCCGGTCCCTCCGACTTCGCCTCCAGAACAAGCCCGCTCCGCGGGCAACTGGCTACGGAAAGCCCGTCGAGGGTGCTGCGGGGATCCTGCCTGGGGTTGTATCGGGGCACTGATTGTCTACAGCGTGCCGTCACCGACACGTTCGACCGCGTCCCGCACGACCTCGTTGACGATACGCACGCCATACCTCTCGCCAGCGGCCCAGGAGGGTCCCACACCTCCGCCACCGGTCTACCGACATACCTTGTGCGGATCTCCGCCAAGGCCCTCTCGTACCCGACCACATGTTCCTCAACCCAGGGCATGACCTTCTCTCATTCGGAAACGTCAGCCACACAGACAACCTACCCCAGCCAACCAATGCTTCATCCTCTCGCTCGGATAGACTCTGGAACCGACGGACACCACTAAATCGCCGCGTCACCGATCGGTGAAACTGCGAAGTCCCCTGAGAACCCCGAGTGGGGCCGCAAGATTCGGCTTCTCCTGCTCTCGTCCCGGACTACAAGTCCGGCTCCACCAGCCAGTGTGACGCTGGGAGTTCACGCAGACCACAGCCAGGGGGCAGCCATCCCCTCCTCCTCATGTCGATGCTCCTCTGAGCATGAGGAGGCGAATACCGGCAGCCATACACCCGCTCAGGTCCAAGCACGGCACCCTGGCAGGGGCCGGCCAGCTCGTCACCGGCCACGAAGGTGATCAGCGCCGGCAGTCCGATCCACCGGTTCACCAACGGCGCAGCCCAAGCGCCCACCGGCCCGGCGGGGCAGGCTCGGGCACGAGAAGCAACGCCGAGACCTCCGTAATGGTGTGCTCCACCCCCTGCAATTCGCGCTCCAGGACCCTCACAACGGGCCCCCACCACCCAGCCCACCAAACCGTGCTGAGCGAGGCCGAGGCCGAGCTGACCGACACGTCCTCGCGCCGCCGCAGGGCACAGCAGGCCCACCTACCGGCCGACGAAACCCCCGTGCCCGAGCCGGACACGGACGGCAAGGCAGTAGTCGAGCCGCCGGCCCCGCCCGGACAGGAAGGCCACACCGAGGACCACGACCACGACCGTCCCGCGGGGGACAACCGTCCCGCCGAGGACGACCACGACCGTCCTTGCGGGCACGACGACCGCCCTGCCGAGGACGGCGGGGAGTGGGTGTGGGAGATGCCGCCGAATGTGATCGACACCCGGCATCGGGACGTGCTCCTGGCTGCGCGGGAGGGCCGGTGCAGACGGGGACGCCGCTGCCGACCGGCGGTGACGGACGACGGCATCACAACGCGGGGATGACGCGATCGGCGAAGAGCCGCAGGCTGGACTCCATTTGGGCCCGGTCCGCGCCCCCGAAGTCCACGTTCCACAGGAAGGTGTCGATGCCGTAGGTCTCCCGCAGCTCCTGGATCTGTTCGACGACGGACTCCGGCGATCCGATGACGGCCGTGCCCTGGCGCCGCACGTCGAAGCTCTGCAGTTGCTTCGCGTCGGTGCGGCCCATGGCTTCGTAGCCGGCGTACTGGCTCCAGGAGGAGGCGGCGTCCGTCCAGACGTTCAGGTACTCCCGGTACAAGGGTTCCGCCACCCGGTAGGCCGCGGCATCTGTCTCGGCGACGTAGAGCGGTGTGCTCAAGGCGATCCGCGGCCGGTTGAGCTGCCCGTGGGTCTCCAGATGCGTCTGCCGGTACAGGTCGACCAGGTGCCGGCTCAGGCCCACCTGCTGCTTGATCGGGGCGAGCGCGAGCATCACGCCGAACCCCTTCTCGCCGAGCCACTGGAAGCTCTCGGGCGACTTCACGGCGGCGCCCCAGACGGGCGGGTGCGGCTGCTGGGTCACGTGGGGCAGCGAATGGGCGTTGCGGAAGGAGAAGAACGGGGTCTCCTCGTCGACGCTCCGCTCGGTCCACAGCCGGATCACCGCATCGATCGTCGCCTCGTACCGGGCCCGGCTCTCGTCCATCGGCACGCCGAACGCCTCGAACTCGTACGGCAGCCAGGCACGCCCGAATCCCACGTCCACCCGGCCGGCGCTGATGGCGTCGACCTGGGCCACCTGTGCGGCCAGCTGGATCGGGTGGTGGAACACCGGCAGGACCGCGCCCGTCATCAGCCGGATGCGGCTCGTCTGCGCGGCCACCGCGGACAGGAAGGTCAGAGGGCTGGGGCAGTAGCCGCCGTACTCGCCGAGGTGGTGCTCGGTCATCTTGACGTAGTCGAGACCGGCGATGTCCGCGAAGCGGCTGATCGCGAGAACGTCGCGGTAGTAGTCCACGGCGGACCGGCGCTCCGGACGGCAGTCGGGGAGAAGGGAGATTCCGTGCCGCATCAACTGGTGTTTCCTCACATGGTGCTCGCGGTGGCTCCAGGACTCCCGCGCACGGGCCGGCGGTCCCCCGCCGGCCCGTGCGCGGAGCTCCGCCGGTCAGGCGCAGCTGCAGCTGGTGGTGCTGGTCGCCGTGAGCAGCGCGGACTGTGCCTCGGCGTAGTCGTTGATCTCGAAGGTCTCGGCCTCCAGGGCCAGCATCTCTTCGGCCAGGCCGTCCAGTTCGCTCCTGGTCTTCGTGATCGATCACCTCTCCATCAGGCCTCTTCGCAGAGCGCTCGGACATACGAGGCTCACGCCGGCCACCAGTTATGCCGGGTCGCCCTGGCAGTCCTGGCGGCGTCCCGCCGGCAGTTCTCCGACACCTTCTGTCTGCGGTCCCCGGGTGAGGAATTCCAGCGCCGCCGCGGACGGAGAACCGATCGCGATCCGCAGGGCCGGTACGGCGTCCGGGGCGTATCCGGGCGAGTGGTTCGATGGCACGCGGTCGGGGTGCCCCGGTCCGGTCGCCGCCGCGGCCGCCCATTGCTTTGCTCCGACGCGGCCGACCGTCCAGTAGACGGTGGGCACCGCCGGAGCGCCGTGCAGGGCCCTTCCGGTGGCGCCGTAGAGCGGTCCAGGACGCGCCCGGTGCCGAACAGCGCCTCGTGGGAGCGGCGCACGGCGCGGGCCGCCCCGGGGTCGTTGACGTTGGGGGCCGACTCGCTGGTGACGGTCACCGCGGGCGGGCGGATGCCGTCGGCGCCGCCGCAGGCCCGGGGCAGGATCTTCCGCACCTCCCTCTCGGCCTCGGCCAGCCGCTCGGCGGCGAAGGCACGCAGGCCGATGCCGAGCCGGGCGGTCTCGGGGAGCACGTTCGCCCGTACGCCCGCGTGCAGCGGGCCGACGCCGACCACGACGCGGTCGAGGTCGGGGGCGGGGGC
>NZ_RPRY01000488.1 GCF_003949795.1 Streptomyces sp. WAC06614 | reverse complement strand
AGCGGGGGTTCGCCCTTGCGGCTGTTGGGCCGTTCGGACTCCCGAACTCTAGCGGATTTCCCGGGCTGCTCATAATCGAGCCTCGAAAATAAATTCGGGCATGCCGAATTCGTTCCCGAGCGGGAGATCGTGCTGAGTAGGGGTGCCGCGACGAGGCGGCGGACGGCTGCCGCAGAACCGTTCCGGCTCCGTGACAACTCGGAGTACTTTACGGACCCCTGGGGAGGGTGTCAACCCCGGGGTGGCCGGCCGGTCAGGCCCGGATCTGGAGGCGTTCGACCCGGTCCAGCAGGCGGGTGAGCAGGTCGCCGAGGACGCCGCGCTCCTGGGGGGAGAGGTCCTGGAGGAGGTCCTCCTCGAAGACGGAGGCGGACCGCATGGCGTCGAGCCACTTACTGCGGCCCTCGGCGGTGAGCTCCACGATCACCCGGACCCGGTTGGACTCGTCGCGCTCGCGCGTGACCAGGCCTTCGGCCGTCATGCGGTCGATCCGGTGGGTCATGGCCGCCGGGGTGAGGCCGAGCTGCTTGGCGAGCTCGCTCGGGCCGAGGCGGTACGGGGCCCCGGAGAGCACGAGGGCCTTGAGGACCTCCCACTCGGCGTTGCTGATGCCCAGGGCCGCCGTCTGGCGTCCGTAGGCGACGTTCATCCGGCGGCTGAGCCGGCTCATCGCCGACATGACCTTCTCCACCTGCGGATCGAGGTCCTGGAACTCGCGCTGGTAGAGCGCGATCTGCTCGTCGAGGCTCGGCTCGCCGGACGGGGCCGCTGTGTGGTCGGGGGTGTCACCCATGGAGCGAAGTATGGCACGAGCTCGTTTGCGTCTAACTCCTTCAATGTGTACTTTTAACGCTTGAAGTTTAGGTGTGAAGTCTTCAGCTCTAAGGGCAGGTGAGAAGTGACCAAGGTGATGGGCGCTGCGATGCGGCGGATCCAGGCCGGCAACGCGCTGAGCGCGTTCGGCATCGGTTTCACGGTTCCGTTCCTCTATCTCTACGTGGCGCAGGTGCGGGGTCTGGGTTCCATGGCGGCGACGAGCGCGTTCATCGCGTTCGCGCTCGGTGCCCTCGTCGCGCTGCCCTTCACCGGGCGGATCATCGACCGCCGGGGCCCCGTCCCGGTCGTCATGGGCGCGGCCGTCGCCGCCTCCGCCGGCGCGCTGGCGCTCGGACTGTCCACCGGGGTCGCCCCGATCCTGCTGTCCGCCCTGGCGCTGGGCGCCGGTCAGGCGGTCATGCAGCCGGCGCTGGCCACGATGATCGTGTCGTGCTCGACGCCGACCTCCCGGACCCGCGCGTTCGCCCTGCAGTTCTTCATGCAGAACCTGGGTCTGGGGATCGGCGGCCTGCTCGGCGGGCAGATCGTCGACGAGAGCCGG
The DNA here is from genome assembly GCF_003949795.1 of Streptomyces sp. WAC06614. Classification (GTDB taxonomy): domain Bacteria; phylum Actinomycetota; class Actinomycetes; order Streptomycetales; family Streptomycetaceae; genus Streptomyces. The sequence goes on along the minus strand of NZ_RPRY01000488.1, from coordinate 2,354 downwards.
CCGGGCAGCTTCACCCTGCTCTTCACGGTCGAGGCCGTGATGTTCCTGGTGCTCGCCGGGATCATCCTCAGCGTGAAGCTGCCGCAGACGCCGGTCATCAGCGAGGCGCTGCGCAAGGACGCCGCCCCGCAGGGCGGCGGCTGGGCGCGGCTGGTCCGGCACAAGGCGATGGTGCAGTTCTGCGTGCTGGGCTTCGTCCTGTTCTTCGCCTGCTACGGGCAGTTCGAGTCGGGGCTGGCGGCGTTCGGCACCGAGGCGGCGGGGATCAGCCCGGCCACGCTCGGTTTCGCGCTGGCCGCCAACACGGGTGCGATCGTCGTCGCGCAGTTCGCCGTGCTGAAGCTGGTGGAGAAGCGGCGCCGGTCCCGGGTGATCGCCCTGGTCGGTCTGATCTGGACGGTCGCCTGGCTGATCGCCGGGTTCTCCGGGCTCGGCCACGGCAGCACGGCGATGGCCGCGACCGCGTTCGTGACGACGTACGCGCTGTTCGGCATCGGCGAGGCCATGCTGTCGCCGACGCTGGCGCCGCTGGTGGCGGACCTGGCGCCGGAGGGTTCGGTCGGGCAGTACAACTCGGCCTTCGCCCTGGTCAAGCAGATGGCGCTGGCGCTCGGCCCGCTGGGCGTGCCGGTGGGCGCGGGGCTGCCGATGGTCTACGTCGGTACGTTCGCCCTGGTCTCGCTGGGCATCGTCTGGCTGGCGCTGCGGCTGGGCCGGCAGCTGAGCCCGGTGCAGGACAACCCGTCGCTGCTGCGGGGTGCGCCGGTCGCGGGCGGGGGGCCGCGCGCCGCCGAGCCGGCTGCTGCTGCTGCCGAGCCGGCCACCGCCACCGCCACCGTCTGAGCCGTGTCCGGTCCGGCCGGTCCGCGTCCGGTGGCGTAGGTCCACAGCTGTGGACGAAGGGCCCGTCCCCCTGGGGGCGGGCCCTTCGTCGTGCGTGCGGGCGCACCGTGTCCGGTGCGCTACGTGTCCGGCAGGGCGAACTCGCACCAGACGGCCTTGCCGCCGCCCGGGGTGCGGCGCGAGCCCCAGGACGAGGCGATCGTGGCGATGATCGAGATCCCGCGGCCGGTCTCGTCGGCGGGTTCGGCCCGGCGGCGGCGCGGCAGGTGGTCGTCCCCGTCGGTGACCTCGACGATCAGCCGGCGGTCGGTGCGGCGCAGGCGCAGCCGCATGGGCGGGGTGCCGTGCTGGAGGGAGTTGGCCACCAGCTCGCTGGCGGCGAGGACGCCCAGGTCGCACAGCTCGACGGGGAAGCGCCAGGAGGTCAGGACGCCCTGGGCGAAGGCGCGGGCGCGCGGGGCGGCCTCGACGCCGCCGAGGAGTTCGAGCGCGGCGTTGTGGAAGAGCTCGGCGTCCGGGCCGGTGCGGGTGGGGTGCTGCAGGACGAGGACGGCGACGTCGTCGTCGTGGTCGGCGTCGACGCCGAGGGCGCGCATCAGCCGGTCGCAGATGACCTGGGGGGTGCCCTGGGCTCCGGACAGGGCGCGTTCGAGGGCGGCGACGCCTTCGTCGATGTCCTCGCCGCGGCGTTCCACGAGGCCGTCGGTGTAGAGGACGGCGGTGGCGCCGGGGCCCAGCGCGATGGTGCCGGAGGAGTGCAGCCAGCCGCCGGTGCCCAGGGGCGGGCCGGTGGGGTCGGCGGCGCGGCGGACGGTGCCGTCGGCGTCGCGGACCAGGATCGGCAGGTGGCCGGCGGAGGCGTAGGCGAGCAGGCCCTCGTTGGGGTCGTGGACGGCGTAGACGCAGGTGGCGATCTGGCTGGCGTCGATCTCGGCGGCCAGGCCGTCGAGGAGCTGGAGCACCTCGTGCGGGGGCAGGTCGAGGCGGGCGTACGCGCGGACGGCGGTGCGCAGCTGGCCCATGACGGCGGCGGCGCGGACGCCGCGGCCCATGACGTCGCCGATGACGAGGGCGGTGCGGCCGGCGCCGAGGGTGATGACGTCGTACCAGTCGCCGCCGACGGCGGCCTCGGTGCCGCCGGGGTGGTAGGTGGCGGCGATGCGGAGGTCGTCGGGCTGTTCGAGCTCCTGCGGGAGGAGGGAGCGCTGGAGGGTGACGACGGCCTCGCGCTGGCGGCGTTCGCTGGCGCGGAGCCGTTCGACGGCCTCGGCGTGGTCGGTGACGTCGGCCAGGTGGACGAGGACGGCGTCGCTCTCGGCGTCTGCCCGGCCCTCGCGGGCGGGGAAGGCGATGGGGCTGCAGGTGACGGTGTAGGTCCGGCCGCCGCCGGGCGCGGTGCGGTTCTTGGCGGTGCGTGGCCTGCCGCTGCGCTGGACCTGTTCGAGGAGGGGGAGCAGGCCGAGTTCGCCGAGCTCGGGGAGGGCCTCGTGGGCGGGGGCGCCGGTGGGGCG
>NZ_RPRY01000487.1 GCF_003949795.1 Streptomyces sp. WAC06614 | reverse complement strand
GTCGAACGGGACGGGGTGTGAGGTACGGCCCGGCCGACCCGCCCGGCCCGTACCTCACACCCCGTCCCGTTCGACCGTGGACCGCGCTTTCCTCGCCCTCGCCCGCCGAAAGACCTCGGGTCCGGTACCGATGTCCTGCAACCGGAACGAGATCCTCGGGTACGACCCTGGACAGGCATCCGGAACGCGGTGTACCAACTCCCCCATGACCAGCTCGACGATCAACGGCGGCATCTCCTTCTGGTACGCGGACCAGGGCACCCCGCCGCCGCGCGCCCCGCTCACCGGGGACGCGAGCGCCGACGTGGTCATCGTCGGCGGCGGCTACACCGGCCTGTGGACGGCGTACTACCTGAAGCAGGCCGCGCCCTTCCTGCGGATCACCGTGCTGGAGCAGAAGTTCTGCGGCTACGGCGCCTCCGGCCGCAACGGCGGCTGGCTCTACAACGGCATCGCCGGCCGCGACCGCTACGCCCGGCTGCACGGCCACGACGCCGCCCGCCGCCTCCAGCGGGCCATGAACGACACCGTCACCGAGGTCGTCGAGACCGCCGCCAAGGAGGGCATCGACGCCGACATCCACCGCGGCGGCGTCCTGGAGGTCGCCCGCACCCCCGCCCAGCTCGCCCGCCTCAAGGCGTTCCACGAGACGGAGACCGCCTTCGGCGAGACCGACCGCGAGCTGTACGGCGCCGTGGAGACCCGCGAACGGATCGACATCGCCGACGCGGTCGGCGCGAGCTGGACCCCGCACGGCGCCCGCATCCACCCCGCCAAGCTGGTCACCGGCCTCGCCGAGGCCTGCGAACGCCTCGGGGTCACCATCCACGAGTCCACCCCGGTCACCGAGATCGCGCCCAAGCGGGCCGTCACCCCGTACGGCACGGTCCGCGCCCCCTACGTGCTGCGCTGCACCGAGGGTTTCACCGCCGCCCTCAAGGGCCAGAAGCGGTCCTGGCTCCCGATGAACTCCTCCATGATCGTCACGGCCCCGATCCCCGCCGCCACCTGGGACCGGATCGGCTGGTCCGACCGCGCCACCCTCGGCGACACGGCCCACGCCTACATGTACGCCCAGCGCACCGCCGACGACCGCATCGCCCTGGGCGGTCGCGGTGTGCCGTACCGTTTCGGCTCCCGTACGGACCACGACGGCCGCACCCAGCCGGCCACGGTCGCGGCCCTCACCGACCTGCTGACGGCGTTCTTCCCCCAGCTCACCGGCATCGAGATCACCCACGCCTGGGCCGGCGTCCTCGGCGTCCCGCGCGACTGGTGCGCCACCGTCACCCTGGACCGCGCGACGGGCCTGGGCTGGGCGGGCGGCTACGTCGGCTCCGGCGTCGCCACCGCCAACCTGGCCGCGCGGACCCTGCGCGACCTGGTCCAGCTCGACTCGGGCCAGGCCGGTCCGACCGACCTGACCACCCTGCCCTGGGTCGACCACCGCGTGCGCCGCTGGGAGCCCGAACCCTTCCGCTGGCTGGGCGTCCACGCCCTGTACGCCGCCTACCGCGAGGCCGACCGCCGCGAAACCCTGAGCCACACCGCCACGACCGCCCCGCTGGCCCGTCTGGCGGACCGCATCTCCGGCCGGCACTGACCTCGGACCCGCCCGGAGCCCGGGCAGCACGAAGGCCCCGGACCGCTGTCGGATCCGGGGCCTTCGCCCAGATGGAGCCCCCTGTCGGGTTCGAACCGACGACCCCCGCTTTACAAGAGCGGTGCTCTGGCCAGCTGAGCTAAGGAGGCGTGCCCGTGCAGTGTAACCGGGTGCAGGGCGGGGAGCTGTCGAAAATCTCACGGTCGGGCGGGGGTCCCGGTGCTGACAGGACGGCGTACGGCAGGTAGCGTCACCAGCGGTCCACTTCGTGGACTAGACCAACACTCCTTCCACTCGGATCGTCCGGCACGTTCCTGCCGGTAGAAGGGATGCATCACCATGGCTTCTGTCACCTTCGACAAGGCGACCCGGCTCTACCCCGGCGGCGACAAGCCCGCCGTCGACCAGTTGGAGCTGCACATCGAGGACGGCGAGTTCCTCGTCCTCGTCGGCCCCTCCGGCTGCGGCAAGTCCACCTCGCTGCGCATGCTCGCCGGCCTGGAGGACGTCAACGGCGGCGCCATCCGGATCGGCGACCGCGACGTCACGCACCTGCCGCCCAAGGACCGGGACATCGCGATGGTGTTCCAGAACTACGCGCTCTACCCGCACATGACCGTCGCCGACAACATGGGCTTCGCCCTGAAGATCGCCGGCGTGGACAAGGCCACCATCCGCAAGAAGGTGGAGGAGGCCGCGGACATCCTGGACCTGCGCGCCTACCTGGACCGCAAGCCCAAGGCCCTCTCCGGCGGTCAGCGCCAGCGCGTCGCGATGGGCCGGGCGATCGTGCGGCAGCCGCAGGTGTTCCTCATGGACGAGCCGCTGTCCAACCTCGACGCCAAGCTCCGGGTGTCCACCCGCACCCAGATCGCCGGGCTGCAGCGCCGCCTCGGCATCACCACCGTCTACGTCACCCACGACCAGGTCGAGGCCATGACCATGGGCGACCGCGTGGCGGTGCTCAAGGACGGTCTGCTCCAGCAGGTCGACACCCCGCGCAACATGTACGACCGGCCCGCCAACCTCTTCGTCGCCGGCTTCATCGGTTCGCCCGCCATGAACCTGGTCGAGGTGCCGATCACCGACGGGGGCGTCAAGTTCGGCGACAGCGTCGTGCCGGTCTCCCGCGAGGCGCTGTCCGCCGCCGCGGACAAGGGCGGCAGGACCGTCACGGTCGGCATCCGTCCCGAGCACCTCGACGTGGTCGAGGAGGGCGGCCTCGCCGTCACCGTGAACGTCGTCGAGGAACTGGGCGCCGACGGATACGTCTACGGCACCGCGCAGATCGGCGGCGGCGAGAAGGACCTCGTGGTCCGCGTCGGCGGCCGCCAGGTGCCCGAGAAGGGTGCGACGGTGCACGTGGTGCCGCGCGCCGGCGAGACGCACGTGTTCGACACCACGACGGGCGAGCGGCTGTCCGACTGACCGTGCTCCGGGAGGGGTTCGGGCGCCGGGCGCCCGTGCCCCTCCCGCGTTGCGGGGGCGCTTTTGTCCATCACCCCGGCGAACGGGGGCAATTCGAGCGACGTGCGTCAACACCCCATTCGAAAAACCACGTCGAACCATCCCCCGACAGGGTGACTAAATGTCGCCATATCTTCACCGAGCGCTACTCTCGCCCTCGTGACCCACTCTGCACGCCGTATCGGCCGTTCCCTCGCCCTGGTCCTGCCCGTCGTTCTGGTCCTGTCCGGGACCCTCGCGGTCACCATGGTCCCCTGGGCCGACAACACGCCGTCCCAGATGCTGACCGCCTCCGCCGAGGACGTCTCCGTACCGCAGAAGCCGCTCGCCGCGCACGAGGTGCTGCGCGACAAGCTGCTGAGCGAGCTCCAGCAGGGCGCGGACCCGGGCGTGGTCCTCACCCACCTGCAGCAGGAGGTGGACAAGCGGCCGACGTCGCTCGCCGCGCACTGCGTGGGCATCGCCCGGGCGCTGGGCGAGGCGGCCGTGAAGGCCGTCGGCCCGACCAAGGCCCAGTCCTACGCCCGTCCCGTGTGCGACACCTCGTACGCCACCGGGGTCCTCTCGGCGAGCTGACCGGGCGTTCCGGTCGCGGCGCGGCGTACCGCGCGGCGGCCGGTCCCTAGGCTGCCGCCATGCCGGCACCTTCCGCCCCCGCGTTCCCGCCCC
>NZ_RPRY01000486.1 GCF_003949795.1 Streptomyces sp. WAC06614 | reverse complement strand
CAGCGCCGCCCGCTAAGGCGTGCCCGCACCCCCGAGCGCGTGCCCGCCGCAGCCGCAGGAGCGGCGGATCACCAGGGCCGACGGGAACTGCTTGAGGCGTTCCCGACGTGAGCCGGCGACGCGGAGGGCGTCGTCCAGGACCAGGTCGACCGCTGCCCGGGCCATCGCGGGCCGGTCCGAGGCCACCGTGGTCAGGGGCGGGTCGGTCAGCGCCGCCTCCTTGACGTCGTCGAAGCCGGCCACGGCCAGCTCTCCGGGCACGTCGATGCGCAGCTCGCGCGCCGCCCGCAGCACACCGATGGCCTGGTCGTCCGTGGCGCAGAAGATCGCCGTCGGGCGGTCGGGCCGGGCCAGCACCTCCAGGGCGACCCGGTAGGCGTCGTACCGGTTGTACGGGGCCTCGATCAGCCGGCCCTCGACCGAGCGGCCGGACTCCAGCATCGCCCGGCGCCAGCCCTCGACGTGGTCGGCGACCGGGTCGCCGACCGACGGGGTGTTCTCGATGCCGCCGATGCACGCGACGTACGCGTGGCCGTGCTCTAGCAGGTGCCGGGTGGCGAGCTGGGCGCCGCCGATGTCGTCCGTGACCACGGCGACGTCGTCGATGGCCTCCGGACGCTCGTGCAGCAGCACCACCCGTGCGTCCCACGCCTCGATCTCGCTCGCGGCCCGCTCGCTCATGCCCTGGCTGACCAGGATCAGCCCGGAGACGCGCATGCCGAGGAACGCCCGCAGGTAGTGGACCTCGCGCTCGTCCCGGTAGTCGGAGTTGCCGACCAGCACCATCTTCCCGCGCTCGGCGGCGGCCTGCTCGACCGCGTGCGCCATCTCCGCGAAGAAGGGCTGCCGGGCATCCGGAACGATCATGCCTATGAGGTCCGTGCGCCGCGAGGCCATCGCCTGCGCGACCCGGTCGGGCCGGTAGCCCAGCTCCTTGATCGCGCCGAGGACGCGCTCGCGGGTGGCCGGAGCGACCGGCCGGGGTCCGTTGTTGATGACGTAGCTCACGACGGCGGTGGAGGTCCCCGCCAGCCGTGCCACGTCGTCCCGCGTCACCTTCGCCACGAGCGGGAGTCTACGCGGGGTGACCTGCTTCTGGGCAGGTCGTTCCGCGGACCGGATCCCGGAGGGCGGCTACGCCGTGCGGGTGACGCCCTCCCGCGCCGGGGCGCTCGCCCCCGCGGCGGCCTTGCTCCGGGCCTCCTCGGCGGCGCGTTCGACCTTCTCCGGGGCGACGAAACGGTAGCCGACGTTCCGGACGGTCCCGATCAGGGACTCGTGCTCCGGACCGAGCTTGGCGCGCAGCCGCCGTACGTGGACGTCCACGGTCCGGGTGCCGCCGAAGTAGTCGTAGCCCCAGACCTCCTGGAGGAGCTGGGCGCGGGTGAAGACCCGGCCCGGGTGCTGCGCCAGGTACTTCAGCAGCTCGAACTCCTTGAAGGTCAGGTCCAGGACCCGGCCCTTGAGCTTGGCGGAGTACGTCGCCTCGTCGACCGAGAGGTCGCCGTTGCGGATCTCCATGGGGGAGTCGTCGGAGCCGAGCTGCTGGCGGCCGAGCGCGAGCCGCAGCCGGGCCTCGACCTCGGCGGGTCCGGCGGTGTCGAGCAGGACGTCGTCGATGCCCCAGTCCGCGGTGACGGCGGCGAGGCCGCCCTCGGTCACGACGAGGACCAGTGGGCAGCCGGGCCCGGTGGAGCGCAGCAGCTGGCACAGCGAGCGGACCTGGGGCAGGTCGCGGCGGCCGTCGACGAGGATGACGTCGGCACCGGGGGTGTCCACCAGGGCCGGTCCCTCGGCGGGGGCCACCCGTACCGAGTGCAGCAGCAGGCCGAGGGCGGGCAGCACCTCGGTGGAGGGCTGGAGGGCATTGGTCAACAGCAGCAGAGAGCTCATCGCCGCCCCCCTGCCAGGGTCGTCAGGCGTTCGTGCACGGATCGCTGGCCCATCACGTCGGTTCCTCCTCGGTCCCGTCGAGGACTGTCGCGGCACTGCTTCTTACGGCGTCACGTCGTCACAGCCGGGCGTTGCGTCCCGGCCCCCGCGCCCTGGGGACCGGCCGGCCCGCCCGCCTGCCGGTGGTGCTGTCGCTGCTCGGCGTTCTGTTCGTGCCTTGTTCAACGCTCCGAAAGCACAAAAGGACCCGGGGGCAACGTTGCCCGGATCCTCTTCGCTGCCAGGATAGCCCACCGTGCCTGGGCGGGCCGAGTGCTCTTGACGGGACCTTTCTGTGGTTCGCACCACGCCCGGAGCAGGCATATCGGCCGGTTTCACCGGATCGGTGGACCCCTGGCGGGCCGGTCGGGCGCACGAGGGGCGCGCGGAGGCACGCCGGGATACCGGCCCCCAGGGGTCATCATGGACCCGGACGCATGCATCGTGCGCGTGCCGTACGTGGCGCGTACTGGCCGTACGTGGCCCACGACTGGCCGACGATTGGAGCTGTAGTGGCAACCGGAACCATCCGCTACTGGGCGGCGGCGAAGGCCGCCGCCGGCCGGGCGGAGGAGCCGTACCAGGCGGCGACCCTGGCCGAGGCGCTGGACGCCGTGCGCGCGGCGCACCCGGGGGAGCTGAGCCGGGTGCTCCAGCGCTGCTCCTTCCTGGTGGACGAGCAGCCGGTGGGCACGCGCCCGCACGAGGTGGTGGCGCTGACCGAGGGCGGCACCGTCGAGGTCCTCCCGCCGTTCGCGGGCGGGTGAGCGCGACCGATGAGCACGCCTGAGCAGAACGGCTACGAGGCACCGGCCTCGCCCGAGCCCACCGCGGACAAGGACCCCTACGCCACCCAGACGTGGCAGACCCCCACCTGGGACACCACCTACCAGCCACCCCAGCCGGGGCTCGACCAGGGCCAGGCGGGCCTTGGCCAGGGCCAGGGCCAGGGCCACGCGGGCCTTGGCCAGGGCCACGACCAGGGCCACGCGGGACTTGGCCAGGGCCAGGGCCAGGCGGGCCTTGGCCAGGGCCAGGCGGGGCTCGGCCAAGGCCCGGCGGGGCCCGAGGCCGGCCAGGCCTGGAACGCTGCTGAGCCTGCGCCGGCCGCCGCGCCCGCGCCCGGCCAGGACTGGGCGCCCGCGCCCGACCAGGGTTGGGCCGCCACCCCCGCCCCGGGCACCGACTGGTCCGCCGCCGGCCAGGCCTGGGCGGCTGCCGCCCCCGGCGCCGAACCGGGCTGGGCCGCGACGCCCGGCACGGGCGAGGGCTGGACCGGGTCCCGGCCGGGGACCGAGGACCCCGGCTCCGCCCAGGGCTGGGCCGCGCCCGCCATGACCGACACCCCGGGCTCGGGCTCGGGCTCGGGCGAAGCCTGGGCGCCCGGTGCCGCTGCACCGGGCCCGACCGGGGCCGACCACGGCTGGGCCGCCGGCGCTGCCCAGGCCGGGCCCGGCCAGAGCTGGGCCGCCGAGCCGGCCGCCGCCGGCGGCTCGGCCGAGGCCGGCCAGAGCTGGACCGCCGGTGCTGCGCAGGCCGAGCCCCGCCAGGGCTGGGCCGCCGGGCCGACCGGGGCCGACCAGGGCTGGACCGGCGGCGGGCTGGGCGGAGTGCCCGCCCAGCAGCCGCCGGCCGCGTACGGCTCCGTACCGGCGCAGGGTGCGAGCCCGGAGCCGCTGGCTCCGGCGGGCTGGTTCCGTGACGAGGCCCCCGCCGCGGCCCAGCCGGCCGCGTACCCCGAGCAGACCGCGCCCGCACCCGGGCCGGGCACCGGCTCCCTGGCTGCTCCGGACGAGTGGTTCCTGTCCTTTAT
>NZ_RPRY01000485.1 GCF_003949795.1 Streptomyces sp. WAC06614 | reverse complement strand
CCCGCCAGCGGTCCCGGGCCGCCGGCTGGGGGTGCCCCACCGACCCCCGGCTCCCTCAGGCGATCACACCGTCCCGGCGCAGTGCCGAGATCTGCGCGCCCGTCATCCCCAGGGCGCACAGCAGGGCTTCGGTGTGCTCGCCGAGCGCGGGCACCGCGCCCATGCGCGGCTCCGCGCCGTCCGGCAGCACGATCGGCGGCAGCAGGGCCCGCAGCGGACCCGCCGGTGTCCGCACCTCCCGCCAGCGGTCCCGGGCCGCCAGCTGGGGGTGCCCGGCGAGCTGGGCCACCGAGTTCAGCCGGGCGCAGGCGATCCCGGCGCCCTCCAGCCGCTCCAGCGCCTCGGCCGCCCCGAGCCGCCCCAGGGCCTCGGCCACCACGGCATCGGTCTGTGCGCGGTGCGCGGTCCGTGCCGCGTTCGTCGCGTACGCCGGGTCCTCGGCCAGCTCCGGACGTCCGAGCACCTGCTCCGCCAGCCGCCGCCACTCGCGGTCGTTCTGCACCGACAGCAGCACCTGGTCCCCGTCGGCGGTCCCGTACGCGTCGTAGGGCGCGATCACCGCGTGCGCCAGGCCCGTGCGCGCGGGCTGCTCCCCTCCGTGCATCGTGTGGTGCAGCGGATGCCCCATCCACTCGGCGAGCGCGTCGAGCATCGACACCTCCACCCGGCCCCCGCGCCCGGTGGTCCCGCGCCGCAGCAGGGCGGCCAGCACCCCGGAGAAGGCGTACATGGCGGCGGCGATGTCGGCGGCCGGGATACCGGCCTTGACCGGCCGGGAGGGCGTGCCGGTGACCGAGACCAGGCCGGCCTCGCACTGCACCAGCATGTCGTAGGCGCGCTTCTGGGCGTACGGGCCCTCGGGGCCGTAGCCGGAGATGTCGACCGCGACCAGCCGGTCGTAGCGGGCGCACAGGGTCGCCGCGTCCAGCCCCAGCCGGGCGGCGGCGCCCTGGGCGAGGTTCTGCACGAACACGTCCGCCCCGGCCAGCAGCCCGTGCAGGACCTCCCGCCCGCGCGGGTCCTTCAGGTCCAGGGCCAGGGACTCCTTGCCGCGGTTGGCCCAGACGAAGTGCGAGGCGAGGCCACCCGCCGCGGTGTCGTAGCCCCGGGCGAAGTCGCCCCCGTCCGGCCGCTCCACCTTCACGACGCGGGCGCCGAGGTCAGCGAGCTGGCGGGTGGCGAACGGCGCCGAGACCGCCTGCTCGACGGCGACGACGGTGATCCCGTCGAGCGGCAACGGCACGGCCCCGGCCGGGCGGGCCGGGCGGGCCGGGCGGGCCCGGGGCGCCGGGGGCTCCGGGTTCGCTGCCTCCGTCGGGTCCGTCGGGTCCGTCGGATCTGTCGGGTCCATCGGGTCCATCGGGTCCATCGGGTCTGTTGGGTCCATCGGGTTCATCGAGTCCATGACACCGATGCCTATCGGCTCACCGTGGGTGCTGTCAGCAGGGAGACCCGAGGAGGCGCCCGCCAGGACCCCTCAGAGCAGGGCGAACTGGCCGCCCGGGCCCTCCTCGTGGTGGTCCAGCACCGACGCCGGGCGCCGCGAGCGGCGCGGCGGCGGCAGTACGCCGGCCGCGCGGAGGTCGGCGGACGGCAGGAGCGGGCCCACGGCGAGTGCGGCCCGGGCCGGCTCCAGTTCGGCCAGCAGGGCCAGCGTGGTGACCAGGGACAGCAGCTCCGAGGTCCAGGACTGCGGCCACTCGGCCGGGCCGAGCGCTTCGAGCCCTTCCCCGTCCCGGTACGCGGTGCGCGCGGCGAACCACCGCTCCAGCACCCGCACCCCGGACACCTCGTACTCCCAGGCCCCGGCCGGGACCGGCGAGACGGCGCCCTCGTCCAGGTACAGGGTCTCGCTCCCGGCGTCGTACGCCAGGGCCGACGGCCGGGCCGGCAACGCCTGGCGCACGTAGGGTCGCCGGCCGCCCGGCAGCCGCGGGGGCTCGCCGCCCCGGGCCCCGCGCAGCTGGATCCGCAGCAGCCGGTGGCCGAGTTCCAGCCCGGCCCGCCACTGCTCGGCCGCGGCCGGCAGCGGCACCCGTAGCCCGCCCGGGCCGGGCCGGGCTGCCGCGAGCACCCAGCAGAGCAGGTCCTCCGGGGCGACCCAGGTGCCGTAGCGGGCGCCGAGCAGGTCCAGCAGGCCCGGCGCGAGGTTCGGTTCGGCGCCGCCGGGGCGGCGGTGCAGCGGGCGGACGGGGCCCGTCCGCCCGGCCGGCAGCAGGGCCGTGACCAGGACCTGCGGGCCGGCCTCCAGCAGGAACAGCTGCTGCTCGTCCCGCACCCGCCACAGCTCCGGCCGGGCCGCGTCGATCAGCCGCTGGTCGGGCAGCAGCCACTGCTCGTCGAAGGGCTCGTGCAGCACCCGTACCGGCTCGGGGAACGGCCCCGGCGCCGCGGAGAACCGGCCGGTCGCCGTCCGCTGCCCCGGCAGGGCGGCGGCCCCGGCGTGCGGGCTCCGGGCCCGCGTCGGCCGGAACAGCCGGTCCCGCTCCGGGGCGTCCGCCCCGGTCAGCGCCGTCCAGCGGGCCCGCAGGGTGCCCGGGTCCGGGGCGGTCACCCAGGCCCGGCCCAGCCGCAGGCCGGGCACGGACCAGGGGAGCAGGTCGTCCAGCAGCGGCCCGGCCGCGTCCTCGGCGCCGTCGGGGCCCTCCGTCACGTTCGCACTCATGCTCACGCCGCAGATGGTAGGGGGTGCCCCGGTACCGGCGGACGCTTACGCTCCTTGTGTGGACATGTTCCGACCGAGGAGGCGGTCATGAGCCAGTACGACGAATACTCGACCCCGTCGCAGGCCGAGGGCGAACGCCTCGACGACGACATGGACGAGAAGGAACGCAGGCAGCGCCACCCGCAGACCCTGCGCACCACCCCGTCCCAGGCGGAGGGCGAACGCGGCGCGGACGACGACGAACGCTGACCGCGGGGGCACCGAAGGGCCCGTCCGACCCTGATCCGGCGGATCGGCCGGATCTGCCTGATCCGCCGGACGGGCTCGACAGGCCCTAGTGCGCGTCGACCGTCACCGTGAACGAGAAGCGGTCCCCCCGGTACCGGATCCGCGCCACGTCCACCACCCGGCCGTCCTCGTCGTAGGTGACGCCCGTGTAGTGCAGGATCGGGCTCAGCAGCGGTACGTCGAGCAGCTCGGCGGTGGTGGGGTCGGCCAGCCGCGCCTCGACGGTGTCGGTGATGCGGCTGATCCGCACCCCGACCACGTCCCGCAGCACCTTCGTCATCGGCCAGCGCTCCAGGTCGGCGAGGTCCACGGAGCCGGCCAGCTCGGGGAGGACCGCGTTCTCGGCCCAGTTCGTCGGCTCACCGCTGTCGCCGTCGCGGCGCAGCCGCCGGTACGTGACCAGCTCGGCGGCGTCCGGGAAGTACGCGCGCAGCTCCCCGGGCACCGGGCCCCGCTCCTGGCCCAGCACCGTGGTGCGCTCGCCGGACTGCTGGGCCACGATCGCGTCGACCGAGCCCAGCAGCCGGACCGGGGCCCCGCGCTGGGCCCCCGGCTCGATGAACGTGCCCCGCCGCCGGTGCCGGCTGATCAGCCCCTCCTGCTCCAGCTCCTTCAGGGCCTGCCGCATGGTCAGCACGCTCACCCCGTAGTGCTCCGCGAGCTGCTCCTCGGTGGGCAGCCGCAGCGGGTCGTCCGGGGTGCGCCCCAGTATCGAGGCGCGCAGCGACTGCGACACCTGGTACCACAGGGGCAGCTTCCGGTTGAGCACCAGCGAGTCGGGGGCGAAGGGGGTCACGGGCGGTTCGCCGT
>NZ_RPRY01000484.1 GCF_003949795.1 Streptomyces sp. WAC06614 | reverse complement strand
GCCCGGACCACCCCCACCTCAGGACATCGCCGGCTCCGCCCCAGCCGCTGCCCCGGCCGCCATCTCCGCGGTCACCCGCTCCCCACGATCGGCCGCCATGTCGATCCGCGCCAGCACCGCGGGCGTCGCGATGCTCGGGTAGATGTGCTGGTAGACCCCGGCGACCCGGTCCTCGATGTCCTCCCGGTCGCTCAGCGTCTGGGAGTAGATCTGCGCCCCCGCCCAGCAGGCGGACAGGATCCAGGCGGTCTCGCCCGGGTCCACGTGCGGCAGCAGTTCCCCCTGCTCCTTGGCCTCGACGAGCAGCCGCCGGGTGAATTCGATCCACCCCGGCACCGACCCGCCGCCGAAGATCTCCCGCATGCCGGGCCCGAGCGAGAGCCGTGCCCCGGCGCTGAGCATCGGCTCCCGCTTCATCCGGTACGCCAACACCATCGCGACGTCGACGAGTTCCTGCAGTTTGCTGGCCCGGGCCGGCACCCCGGCCTCACCGAACTGCTCGTCGAGCACGCCCTGGGCCAGCTCCTGCTTGGAGGAGAAGTGGAAGTACAGGGCGCCCTTGGTGACGCCCGCGCGGGAAAGGATGTCCGCGATGGTGGCGGCGTCGTACCCGCGCTCGTCGAAGACCGCGGCCGCCGCCTCCAAGATCGCGCGACGCGTACGGACCGCACGCTCCTGCCGTGCCACGGTGCCTCCGTTGCCTCCGTTGCCTCCGTCGTGCTGGGGTCTGTCCGGCGGGATCCCTCAACAGGATCCACCACCCCCCATGAAACCAACCAGAAGGTCCGTATTTTATCAAGGACGGTCCAAGCATTCCTTGATCAATCCTTGACCCTCCCCAGCCGCACCGGCAGTTCCCGCAACCCGTTCGAGATGAACGATTCGACGCGCCGCAACTCCCCGTGTTCCACCGCCAGGGACAGCCCCGGGAACCGGTCGAACAGCCGCCGCAGCGCCACCGCGCACTCCAGCCGCGCCAGCGTCGCGCCCAGGCAGTGGTGCGTCCCGAAGCCGAACGACAGGTGGTCCCCCCGGGTGGGCCGGGTGACGTCGAACCGTCCCGCGTCCGGCCCGTGCACCCCGGCGTCCCGCCCGACGGAGGCGAAGGACACCAGGATCGGATCGCCGCGCGGGATCACCACGGGCGGCTCACCCCCGGCCCCGCCCGGGACCTCGATGTCCTCGACGGCGAACCGGAACAGCGCGTACGAGGCGGGCGGCTCCAGCCGCAGCGCCTCCTCGACCACGTCCTCCCACGAGGCGAGCCCGTCCCGCACCAGCGCCGCCTGCCCGGGATGGCGCAGCAACTCGGTGACCGCGGTGCAGATCAGGTTGACGGAGGTCTCGTACCCGGCGGTGAACAGCAGGATCAGGTTGTCCACCAGCTCCTTCTCACTGAGCGCCGCGTCCCCCTCCCCCTCGTCCCGAGCCGTGATCAGCGCGCTGGTCAGGTCGTCGCCGGGGTGCTCCCGGCGGTACGCGAGCAGGTCGGTCATCGTCGCGTAGAGCAGCTCGGCGTTGGCCCGGGCGTCCTCGGCGGAGATACCGGTGTCGAAGAAGCCCTTGATGATGCGGTGCAACGGCGCCCAGGACCGCTCCGGTATCCCGAACAGCTCGAAGACGATCCGCGTCGGCAGCTCGTGCGCGAACTCCGCGCGCAGGTCCACCACCTCCCCCGCCGGCCGCGCGTCGAGCCGGTCCAGCAGTTCGTCGGCGACCTCCTCGATGCGCGGCCGCATGCCGGCGACCCGGCGCGCGGTGAACGCGGCCGCCACCGGCCGGCGCAGCCGGGTGTGCTCGGGCCCGTAGGCCGTGATCATGTTCTGTACGGAGACCCAGATGGCCAGCGGCCACTCCTCGCCGACGGCACCGTCGATCCAGGCCGGCCAGTGCCGGTAGGCGTCCTTCGACACCCGCGGGTCGACCAGCAGCCGACGGATCGTCCCGCTCCCGCTGACCACCCACGCCCGCACCCCACCGGGCAGCACGACCTGCGTGGCAGGCCCACGCCCCATGAGCAGCGCGGCCTCGCCATGGATGTCACTGCCCGAGGGATCGATGACATGAGGACAAACCGGAAAGGCCGGTGACACCTGGGACCCCGAGGACCCGTGAGACCCCGAGGACCCCTGAGACCCCAAAGACCCCTGAGCACCGGGGAGGCCTTGAGCACCGGGGAGGCCCTGAGCACCGGGGAGGCCCTGAGCACCCCGAGGAAGCTGACGTGACATCGGCCATCTCCACAACGTATCGGCGGCGTTCACCACGGACGACGGCGGCAGCGCCCCAGCCCCGACACCAGGAGCCTCGCGAGAAACCCTCGCAGAGGAACCCCTGACCCGGCGCGAGGAACCACCCACCCCCCGTGTTTCCAAACCGCCCATCCGGTTTCGAACTCCCCGGCGGCGGGCCCAAGTCTGGCATCCGCCTCCCTCCCACGCCAGCAGAACCCGCCCACCGGAGAGCCCCTCGACAACGGCTTGATTTCTCCTCCGCGGACGCCGGAGCCCAACACCCTCCCGGACCGGGGCATATGACCGGAAGACAGGCTCTCACTTGGCTCGGAACCCGCGCGTCCCCCCGATCTCCCTTCGACCGGAAGTTTGCTGGTGGGCCGTCGTACGCGCCTTCCCGGCGCCTACTCCCCGCATCCGCACGCGCGCACAGGCGACACACGCAAGGTCTTTGCATGCCTTGCAAACAAAACCGGAGAGTACGTATCTTGCGTGTCGCATAGGCAACCCCATCCCATCCGTCGACCACGGCTCTGCGGAGAGGTCCATGACGATGCTGACAATCCCCACGCCCACGCGGACACTCCCCCTGCAGCGGACCGCAGCGCCATGGACGCGCTGCAACGAGGCTCCCCGGCTGACCACCACCGTGCCCAAGGAATACGTGCACCGCAGCTCGCTCGCCGAGGTCTTCCTCACGGGCTGCGACCGCCTCGACGACGACACCTTCCACCTGACCGGCCAGTGGCCGCGCGCGCACACGTTCTTCACCAGCGCCGACGGCACCAGCCACGACCCGGTCCAGGCCGGCGAGACCGTCCGGCAGGCCGGTCTCTACCTCTGCCACGCCGTCTACGGAGTCCCGCTCGGCCACAACGTGCTGCTGTGGAGCCTGGACTTCAGCACCCGCCCCGACCGCCTGCGCATCGGCCGCAGCCCCAGCGAGCTCGAAATGATCGCCACCTGCACCGACTTCGGCTGGCGCGGCAACCGCTTCTCGGGCTTCCTGGAGGTCGACATCCACCGCGGCGGTGAACTCGCCGCCACCGGCACCGCCCGCTTCAGCTGCGTCGCCCCCGCCACCTACCGCAGACTCCGGGGCGGCCGCGGCCGGATCGGCGCGACCCGCCCCCTCGACCGCCGCCCGCCCATCCCTCCGGCCGCCGCCGGCCGACTGCTCCCCTTCGACGTCGTCCTCGCCGCCGCCGACCGGCCCGGACGCTGGCAGCTCAACCCCGACCTGGAGCACCCGATCCTGTTCGAGCACGCCAACGACCACCACCCGGGCATGGTCCTGGTCGAAGCCGCCCGCCAGGCCGCCTGCGGCCTGCACGCCCCCGGCACCTTCACCCCCACCGCCGTGTCCACGGAGTTCCACCACTACGCCGAACTGGACACCCCCTGCTGGATCGAGGCCACCCACCTGAGCCCGACCCACGTAGAAGTAACGGGCCACCAGGAAGACCGCCCCGTCTTCCGCTCCACAGTGACCGGCACCCCCCACCTATCCCTCATACCCACATCCGCGCCCAC
>NZ_RPRY01000483.1 GCF_003949795.1 Streptomyces sp. WAC06614 | reverse complement strand
GCTGGCCCTGCTGATCGGCGCGGCGCTGGGCGCGGCCGTACGGGCGGTGCGGCCGCGCCTCCCGCGGGCCGCCGGGGTGCTGGTGCCGGTGGTGGTCGCCGTGGCGGCGGTGGCGATGCTGCCGCTGATCCTGTTCAGCCGGAGCCAGTCCGGCCAGGTGTCGTGGATACCGCCGCTGACCTGGCACATGCTGATCGGCCCGGCGATCCTGCTGGCCGTCGGCGGGCTGGGGGCGTGGCTGGACCGGCCGCGGTCCGGCCGTCTGTCGGTCGCGGCGGTGGGGCTGCCGTTGCTGGCGGTGCCGCAGCTGGGGCTGATCGGGCTGTCACTGGTGCAGCCGCTGTTCCTGGACCGGTACGTGCTGTTCAGCATGCTGGGGCTGGCCCTGCTGATCGGCGCGGCGCTGGGCGCGGCCGTACGGGCGGTGCGGCCGCGCCTCCCGCGGGCCGCCGGGGTGCTGGTGCCGGTGGTGGTCGCCGTGGCGGCGGTGGCGATGCTGCCGCTGGAGCTGGCCAAGCGGTCGCCGGCCAGCCGGGTCGACGACGTGCTGGCCTCCGCCGCCGAGGTGGCCCGGCTGAAGGAGGCCGGGGACGCGGTGCTGTTCGTCCCGGCGGCCCGCCGGGACACCGCGCTGGTCACCCCGTCGGCGTTCACGGGCCTGGTGGACATCGCCCTGGAGCAGGGGCCGCTGGAGTCCGGGACGCTGAAGGGCGAGGAGGCGGACCCGGCGCGGATCCGGGCGGCGATGCTCGCCCAGCGGCGGATCCTGCTGGTGACGGACGCGGCGACGGTGGCCCGTCCGGTGTCGACGCAGCGGGACGCGGTGAAGACGGCGGTGCTGCGCGAGCACTTCCGGGCGACCGCGGACGTCCAGGTGCGCGGGCGCCGGGTGACGGTGTACGAGCGCACGGCGTGACGGCGTGACGCGTGACGGCGTGACGGCGTGACGGCGTGACGGCGTGACGGCGTGACGGCGTGACGGTGGTATTCACAGGGGATTCCTAAGGAGCCGGGGGTTCCGGTCACAGGTTGGCCCGGCAGGGTCGAGACATGATCCACCGTGCGCTCCACCGACAGACCCGGCGGGCCGGGCGCATCGCCCTGGCGATGGCCACCGTGTCCGCGCTGCTCACGCTGGACGTCTGCGACGCCGCGGCGACGCCACCGATGGGGGTGACCTCGGTGGCCGGCGCGGATCCGGCGACGGCCCGGGTGGGCGCCCTGTTCGCGGGGGGCCTGGACGGCGGCCACTTCTGCACCGCCTCGGTGGTGCGCAGCGCGGGCCGCGACCTGATCGCGACCGCCGCGCACTGCCTGGGCGCACCGGAGACCACGGTGTTCGTGCCGGGCTACCGGGACGGGGCGGCGCCGTACGGGGTGTGGCAGGTGACCGCGGTCGAGCAGGACCAGAGCTGGACCGGCGCGGAGGACCCGGACGCGGACATCGCCTTCGCCACGCTCGCCCCGCTGGACGGGCGCGACATCGAGGACGTGGTCGGTGGTTTCCCCGTCGACGCCGACGCCCCGGCCGATGCGCAGGTCACGGTCGTCGGCTACCCGAGCACCGTGGAGGAGCCGCTGACCTGCTCCAACGCCACGACCATGTGGAGCCCGACCCAGCGCCGGATCGGCTGCCCGGACCTCGCCGGGGGGACGAGCGGCAGCCCGTGGCTGGTCGACGGGGCGCTGGCGGGGGTGCTCGGGGGCTTCGAGGGCGGCGGGACCGAGGACGACATCTCGTACAGCGCGGTCCTGGGCGACCTCGCCGAGGGCCTCTACCGCCGCGCCTCGGCGGAGGCGGCGGACGGGACCGACGGCACGGTCTGAGGCGTCCGGAGGTGCCGGCCGGCCCGGTCAGTCGACCTCGAACCCGGGAACGAACTCCGGGGCGGCGAACCAGGTCGGCTCGTCCTTGAGCGCCTGCCGGATCCGGTCGCGGGCGAACTCCTGCATGTCCGGCAGCGACTCCACGTCGAACCAGGCCACGTCCAGCGACTCGGCGTCGTTGACCTTCGCCTCGCCGCCCACGGCCCGGCAGCGGAAGGTGATGTCCATGAACTGGACCTTGTCCCCGTTGGGGTAGACGGCCTGGCGGAGCATCTGCACCAGGACCACCCGCTCGGGCACGCAGTGCACGGCGGTCTCTTCGTACACCTCGCGCACGGCCGTGTCGGCGGGCTGCTCCCCCGGCTCGGGGATGCCGCCGACGACCGACCACTCGCCGTTGTCGGCGCGGCGGCCGAGCAGCACCCGGCCGCGGTCGTCGAAGACGACGGCGGTGACCCCGGGCAGCACGAGGAGCTCGGTGCCGGCCGTGGCCCGGATGGTACGGATCCAGTCAGGTGTGGACATGTCCCCGACCTTACGGGGTCGGCCGGCCACCCCGGGCGCGGACCCGGCGGGCCCCCACGGTGACCAGACCGGCGGCGGCGACGGCGAGCAGGACGTACTCGGGCAGCGCGCCGAACCGGGTGGCGGGGGTCGGGGAGGAACGCAGCGGGATCTCGGCGACCAGGGCGTCCGGCGTGAACATCTGCGTCTGCCGGACGACGGTGCCGTCCGGGCGGATCACGGCGCTGACCCCGCTGGTGACGGGCACGAGGACCGACCGGCTGTGCTCGACCGCGCGGATCCGGTCCATCGCGAGCTGCTGGTAGGTCATCTGGCTGCGGCCGAACGTCGCGTTGTTGCTGGGTACGGCGATCACCTGGGCCCCGGCCCGGACGGTGGAGCGGACGGCGTCGTCGAAGGCGGCCTCGAAGCAGGTGACCATGCCGACGCGGCTGCCGTTCATGGCGAACACGCCCGGTTCCGTGCCGGGGCCGAAGTCGCGGCGGACGCGGTCGACGTCGGAGCTGAACAGGCGGACCACGGCGCGCATCGGGATGCGCTCGCCGAAGGGCTGGATCTTCCGCTTGTCGTAGGTGTCGGTGGGGCCCTTGACCGGGTCCCACAGGATCATCGTGTTGCGCAGCGGTCCGGTCGCGGGTTCCAGCACCGACCCGATGGCGACGGGGACCCCGACGGCCTTGACGGCCCGGTCGATGACGGCGTACGCGTCGGGCTCGGTGTACGGGTCGAGGTCGGAGGAGTTCTCCGGCCAGACCACGAAGTCGGGCCGGGGGACCCGGCCCGCCCGGACGTCCTCGGCGAGCTGGAGGGTGCGCTTGGCGTGGTTGTCGAGGACCTGCCGGCGCTGGGAGTTGAAGTCGAGGCCGAGCCGGGGCACGTTGCCCTGGACGACGGCGGCGACGGCGGTGCCGTCCTCGGCCGCGTCGGAGACCAGCGGGCGGGCGGCGAGGGCCGCGCCGAGCGGGGCGGCCACGGTCAGGGCGGCGGCGAGGGCGGCGGCCCGCCGGGGATGGTCACGGGCCACGCGCAGCAGCTCGTACAGCCCGAAGCCGCACAGGGCGACGGCGAAGCTGAGCAGCGGGGTGCCGCCGACGGCCGCGAGCGGGGTGAAGATCCCGTCGGCCTGGGCATAGGCGAGCTTGCCCCAGGGGAAGCCGCCGAACGGGGCGCGGGCGCGCAGGGCCTCGCCCGCCACCCAGACGGCGGCGGCCCAGACGGGGAAGGCGGGCAGCCGGCTGACCAGGGCGATGCCGAGGCCGGTGAGGCCGATGAACAGCGCCTCGACGGTGGCCAGGGCCAGCCAGGGCACCGGGCCGACCTCCTCGCCGGTCCACACCAGCAGCGGCAGCAGGAAACCGAGCCCGGCCAGCAGCCCGAGCCCGAAACCGGCCCGGGCCCGGCGCCCGTGCAGGCAGCCGGCGAGCAGGGCGAGGGCGAAGGGGGCGAGCCACCACAGGGGGCGGCGC
>NZ_RPRY01000482.1 GCF_003949795.1 Streptomyces sp. WAC06614 | reverse complement strand
GTGGGGGTGGTGGGGGCCGGCGGGGTCACGACGGCTCCGTGCGGGACGCGGCCATGCCGGCCGCGTCCAGGAGGGCGGTGCCGACGATCAGGTCGGCGCCGCCGAACTCGGGGTCGTCCAGCTCGGTGCCGTCGTCCACGGCGAACAGCAGCCGCTCCTCGCCCTGCCGGTAGGCCGTGCCCACCGGCGGGCTGGCCGCGTGCACGGCGAGCAGGGCCACCAGGTACGGCAGGTCCGGGTCGCTGCGCCGGGCCTCGGCGAGCAGGCCGGACAGCCGCCGCGGGGCGTCGTGCGGCAGGTCCAGCAGGGTCATGGCGGCGGCGAGCTGCTCCTCGCTGAACCGGCTGTCGTCGGGCGTGGCGATGAGGTCGGGCTCGGGCATCTCGACGCCGAGGTGGTCGCGCTCCGGCGGCGGGGTCAGCAGGATCTCCACCAGGTCGCCGACCCGCACCGAGACGGGTGTGCGCAGGCCGGTGCCGGCGGCGAAGAAGGCGTCGGTCACCCGGCGGGCCTGGGCGACCGGCAGCGGCAGCAGGGGCGCCACGAGCTGCCCGTACAGGTCGATGCCGGAGCGGGGCGCGGGCGCGGCGAAGGCCTGGCGGTCCTGCTCGGCGCGGAACAGCGGGCCGGCCTCCAGCAGCCGGGACTGGAGCTGGGTGTGGCGCCGGATGCAGTCCTTGACGATGTCGACCAGCTCCGCGGCGCGCCGCTTGTGCTCGGCGGTCCTGGAGTCGGAGGCGGCCTCGGCCTCGTCGCGGGCCCGGCGGATGTTGGTGAGGATGGCGTTCTCGTGCCGGTAGCGGTCGGCGACGTGGTCCAGCGCCTCCGCGATCATGTCCGGTACGGCCTCCAGCCAGTCCACCGCGCGGACGTTGCGCCGGGTGGCCTCCAGGGTGCGGCGCAGCGTCTCGGCGTACTGGACGGTGCGGTAGCGGGCCTGCTCGGCGGCGAGCTGGGCGTCGGCGAGCCGGCCGCGGCTGATCAGCACCTCCAGCTTCACCTCGGCGGCGATCTGGGCGCTGGTGACGTCGGTGTCGAGGGCGCCGACCAGGACGTTGACCGCCTCGTCGGTGGTGCGCAGGTAGACGGCGCCGTCGTGGCCCGGGACCTCCTCGATCAGCTTGAAGTCGTAGTCCCGGCGGACGTATTCGCCGTCCGGGCCGAAGGTGCCGTAGACCGCGCGGAAGCCGCGGTCGACGCTGCCGACGTTGATCAGGTTCTCCAGGACCCAGCGGGCCACCCGCTCGTGCTCGGCGGCGGGCCGGTGCGGGGCCTGGGCGGCGACCCGGGGCAGCAGCCGGGCGACTATCTGCTCGTGGTCGGCGCCGGTGTCGAAGTCCATGTTGAGCGTGACGAGGTCGATCGCGGCGAGCGCCACCTCGGCCATGGCGTAGACGCCGTACTCGCCGGCGAGATTGGCCTTGCGCGCGTCGAGGTCGTGCAGCGGGGCGGTGCAGGCGAGCGCGCGCAGCCGCCGGGCCAGGCCCTCGTCGGCGGCCGGGCCCGGCGCCGGGGACGGGAGGGTCTTCGCCGGGGCAGGGAAAGTCACGGTGAAGAGATTAGGCGGTCCCTGTGACAACCTCCCAAACGGCGCGGTTCGGGCGGTGCCCGGAACGGCCGCGGCGACTGCTCGCTACGCTCGGCGCATGGCATCCATGATCACACCCGCGGACCGGGTGATCGACCTCAACGCCGACCTGGGCGAGGGCTTCGGGCGGTGGACGCTGACGGACGACGAGGCGTTGCTGTCGGTGGTGACGAGCGCCAACGTGGCGTGCGGGTTCCACGCCGGTGACCCGGCGACCATGCGCCGGGTCTGCGAACGGGCCGCCGAGCGGGGCGTACGGATCGGGGCCCAGGTGTCGTACCGGGACCTGGCCGGGTTCGGCCGGCGGGCCATGGACGTGCCGCCGGAGGAGCTGGCCGCCGAGGTGGCGTACCAGATCGGGGCGCTGGAGGTGTTCGCCCGGGCCGCCGGGTCCCGGGTGTCGTACGTGAAGCCGCACGGCGCGCTGTACAACCGCACGGTGCACGATGCCGAGCAGGCCGCGGCGGTGGTGGCCGGGGTCCGGCTGGCGGGCGGGGCGGAGGGTGGGCTGCCGGTGCTGGGGCTGCCGGGGTCGCTGCTGCTGTCGGCGGCGGCCGGGGCCGGGCTGCCCGCCGTACCGGAGGCGTTCGCGGACCGGGCGTACACCCCGGAGGGCACGCTGGTGCCCCGGCGGGAGCCGGGGGCGGTGCTGCACGAGCCGGATCAGGTGGTCGCGCAGGCGCTGGCCCTGGTCCGGGGCGGGGCGGGGCGTTCGCTGTGCCTGCACGGGGACACTCCGGGCGCCGCGGAGCTGGCCGGCCGGGTGCGGCGGGCGCTGGTGGACGCCGGGGTGGAGCTGGCGGCGTTCGCATGAGGGCCCTGCCGGTGGGGGAACGGGCCCTGCTGCTGGAGGTGGCCTCGACGGCGGAGGTGGCCGCGCTGCACGCGGAGCTGCTGCGCCGCCGGGCCGCGGGTGAGTTGGGCGAGGTCACGGAGATCGTGCCGGCGGCGCGGACGGTGCTGCTGGACGGGGTGGACGCGCCGGCCGCGCTCGGTGCGCGGATCGCGCGGTGGGCCGTGCCGCCGCCGGCGGAGTCGGAGGGTCCGCTGGTCACCGTGCCGGTCCGCTACGACGGCCCGGACCTGGCGGAGGTGGCGGGGTACTGGTCGGTCGCGGTGGAGGAGGTGCCCCGGCTGATGGGCGGGCTCACCTTCCGGGTGGCGTTCTGCGGCTTCGCGCCCGGCTTCGGCTATCTGACGGGCCTGCCGCCGGAGCGGCACGTCCCGCGCCGGGCCACGCCGCGGACGGCGGTCCCGGCGGGTGCGGTGGCGCTGGCCGGCGAGTTCGCGGGGGTCTACCCCCGCTCCTCCCCCGGCGGCTGGCAGCTGATCGGCAGCACGGACGCCGTGGTGTGGGACCCGGCCCGGGATCCGGCGGCCCTGTTCGCGCCGGGCGTCCGGGTCCGTTTCACGGAGGCGGCCGCATGACCGTGCTGGTCGTGGTGCGGCCGGGGGCCCTGACCACCGTGCAGGACCGCGGGCGGGCCGGGCTCGCCCATCTGGGGGTGCCGCGGTCGGGGGCCCTGGACCCGGGCGCGGCCGGGCTGGCCAACCGGCTGGTCGGCAATCCCGCGGGCGCGGCCGTGCTGGAGACCACCGTGGACGGGGTCGCCCTGCGCCCGGCGGCGGGCGGGGGCGCCGCGTCCGGGGCCGCGGTCACGGTGGCGGTGACCGGCGCCCCGGCCCCGGTCCGCGTCGCGGGCCGGCCGGTCCCGTGGGCCGCGCCGGTGCGGGTGCCGCCGGGCGCGGTCCTGGAGGTCGGGGCGGCGGTCTCGGGGCTGCGCAGCTATGTCGCCGTTCGCGGCGGCGTCGCCGTGCCGGAGGTCCTGGGCAGCCGCTCGACGGACCTGCTGTCGGGCCTGGGCCCGCCGCCGCTGGCCGCGGGCGACCGGCTCCCGGTCGGCCCGGCCCCGGCGGGGCCGGTCGCGGGCGCGGACGCGCACCGGCTGCCCGCGCCGCCCGCGGAGCTGGTGCTGCCGGTGGTCCTTGGCCCGCGGAACGACTGGTTCACCGCGGAGTCGGTGGCCGCCCTGGCCCGCTCGGCGTACCGGGTGTCCCCGGCGAGCAACCGCATCGGCCTGCGCACGGAGGCCGGTCCCCCGCTGGTACGGGCCCGCGCCGGCGAGCTGCCGAGCGAGGGCATGGTCCTGGGCGCGGTCCAGGTCCCGCCGGACGGCCTCCCGGTGGTCTTCCTGGCGGACCACCCGGTCACCGGCGGCTACCCGGTCCTCGGCGTGGTGCCCCCCGCCCACCTCCCCGCC
>NZ_RPRY01000048.1 GCF_003949795.1 Streptomyces sp. WAC06614 | reverse complement strand
TCCCGGAGCCCCCCGCCCCCGGCAAGGCCGGCGGCACCCTCGGCAGGGTCGGCCCCGGCGGAGTCCGCCCGGGGCCCACCCCGGCCGGAGTGGGCGTCCTCGCCGGAGCCGGCCCCGGGCCCCGCCGCGTCCGGGCCTGGGCCGTGGGCCTGTTCCGAGAGGAGGGACACGGCGCCGTGGACGGCGTCCACGTGGCCGCGGAGTTCCGCGGCGGCGTCCGGGTCCAGGCCTACGCAGGCCGGGGGCAGGCCGACGCATATGCGCTCGGCCAGGCCGGCCGCGACCTTGGCCAGCGCCGCCGTGTCCGTGCCGCGCACGTCCCCGTACCGCAGGGACCGCGCCAGCGCGGGCAACGCCTTCGCCAACCGGGCCACGTCGGTGTCCAGGGCGGCCCGGTCGGCCAGGGCCCGCAGCACCGCCGGAAGGGCCTCGGACAGCCCGGCCAGCAGGCACCGCTCGGCCAGCGAGGTCACCTCACCCAGCTCCTCGGCGGCGGCCGCGTCCGCCTCGGCCCGGGCGGTGGCCGCGGCCTCCACCGTCGTCCCCCATATGCCGGCCTCGGCGACCCGCACCGACAGCTCGGGCTCCCACCGCAGCCGCCAGGTCTCGCGGAACGTGCCCGTGCTGCTCCGCGAGGCCGTCGGCGTGCCCCAGCCGATGCCGAGCAGCCTCAGCCGGTGCAGCAACCGGCTCTTGGCGGCGTCCGTGTCCTTGCGCAGGTCGAGCTCCAGCTCCCGCTCCTGCGCCTCGGCCTTGAGCCGGAGCGACCGCTGCTGCCGTGTCAGGTCCCGCTGGAGCGGGACCACGGGCGCGGTGTCCGGCACCTCGCCCAGCGCGTCCCCGACCACCAGCCGGTCCTCGACGAGCGCCAGCGGGACGTCGGAGCCGTCGCACATCACCGCCCGGACAGCCTCCAGGGTCTCGGTGAGACCCGGCAGCGGGCGGCCGCGGACGGCGGCCAGCGTCTCGGCGAGCCGCACCGCCTCGATGACATGGGCGGAGGAGACCTGCCGGTCCTCGGCGCGCAGCAGACCGGCGACCTTGGTCAGCCACCGCTCCACCGGCCGGTCGGGGGCCGCGAACAGGTGGCCGTACCAGCCGGGCGAGGTGATCCCGGCGCCGTACCCGCCGGCCCGGGCGAGCCGACGATGGGTCCACGGGACCCACGTGGTCTCCACCTTCACCTTGGGCAGGCCGGACAGCAGCGCGCGGTCGGCCGCCACGGTGGTCCGCTGCCGCAGGGCCGGGACGTGCCAGGCGCCGCAGACCACGGCGTACCCGTCGCCGAACTCCCGGCGGGCGGCCCGCATCCGCTGCCGCATGTGCGCCTCGCGGACCAGGTCCCGCCGGTGCCCGCCGTCGCCGTAGGCCTCCCGCAGGGCGGTCATGGCCTCGCCGAGCGCCTCGAAGGCGGCCAGCGGGTCGGCCGGGCCGCCGCCCCGGTGCTCGACGACGTCCTCCCACCAGCGCTCGGGGTCGTCGTACCCGGCGGTCCGGGCCAGCACCGCGAGCGGATCCACCCGCACCGCATCCCCGTCCCCGTCCCCGTCCCCGTCCCCGTCAGCATCCGCCACGTCCACGTCCGCGTCCGCGTCCGGGGCGGGACCCTCCGGTCCGGCCGGCTCCGCCGCCCCGGCCAGGCTGTGGGCGGCGGGCAGGTCGATGAACCGGACGGGTACGCCCGCCTCCTGGGCCCAGCGCAGCGCGACCCACTCGGGCGAGAACTCGGCGAACGGCCAGAACGCGGCCCGCCCCGGATCGTCGGCGGCGTGCGCGAGCAGCGCGACCGGCGGGCGCAGGTCCGGGTCGGCCGCCAGCGGCAGCAGGGCGTCGCCCTCGGGCGGGCCCTCGATCAGCACCGCTGCCGGCCGCGCCGCCTCCAGCGCGGCCCGGACGGCCCGGGCCGAACCGGGCCCGTGGTGCCGTACGCCGAGCAGCAGCGGCCCACCGCCCCCGGTCCCCGGGCCGGCCGCCGTCGCCCTCGACGCCGCTGTGGCCGCCGAAGTGGCTGTGGCGGCCGCCGAAGTGGCTGTGGTGGCCGTAGCGCCCCGCGGGTTGCCGCTCATGCGGTCACCTCCCGGCAGGCGCGGTAGAAGTCCTTCCAGCCGTCGCGCTCGCGCACGACCGCCTCCAGGTACTCCTGCCACACGACGCGGTCGGCGGCCGGGTCCCGGACGACGGCGCCGAGGATGCCGGCGGCGACGTCCGAGGGGCGCAGCACGCCGTCGCCGAAGTGGGCGGCGAGGGCCAGGCCGTTGGTGACGACGGAGATGGCCTCGGCGGTGGACAGGGTGCCGCTGGGCGACTTCACCTTGGTCCGGCCGTCGTCGGTGACGCCCTCGCGCAGCTCGCGGAAGACGGTAACGACGCGGCGGATCTCCTCCAGGCCCTCGGGCGCGTCCGGCAGGTCCAGGGCGCGGCCCATCTGGTCGACCCGGCGGGCGACGATGTCCACCTCGGCGTCGACGGACTCGGGCAGCGGCAGCACCACGGTGTTGAACCGGCGGCGCAGTGCACTGGACAGCTCGTTGACCCCGCGGTCGCGGTCGTTGGCGGTGGCGATCAGGTTGAAGCCGCGCACGGCCTGCACCTCTTCGCCGAGCTCGGGTATCGGCAGGGTCTTCTCGCTCAGGACGGTGATGAGGGTGTCCTGGACGTCGGCGGGGATGCGGGTGAGCTCCTCGACGCGGGCCGTCATGCCCTCGGCCATGGCGCGCATGACCGGGCTGGGCACCAGGGCCTCGCGGCTGGGGCCGTGGGCGAGCAGGCGGGCGTAGTTCCACCCGTAGCGGATGGCCTCCTCCGGGGTGCCCGCGGTGCCCTGGACGAGCAGGGTGGAGTCGCCGCTGACGGCGGCGGCCAGGTGCTCGGAGACCCAGGTCTTGGCGGTGCCGGGGACGCCGAGCAGGAGCAGGGCGCGGTCGGTGGCGAGCGTGGTGACGGCGACCTCGACGATCCGGCGCGGGCCCACGTACTTGGGGGTGATCACCGTGCCGTCGTCCAGGGTGCCGCCGAGCAGGTACGTGGCGACGGCCCACGGCGAGAGCTTCCAGCGCTCCGGGCGGGGCCGGTCGTCGGCAGCCGCCAGGGCTTTCAGTTCGTGTGCGAAGGCGTCTTCGGCATGCGGTCGCAGTACGTCGGTACGCGTGGTGTTCTCGGACATGGTGCTGCTCCCCCTCCAGGCTCGGCAGCCGCTCCCGACTGCCAGGAACCACCGTGCACCACCCCACTGACAACGCCCCGTGCTCGTCCCGTTGTTGCAGGTCAGACGCATTGTCAGTGCCGGTCCCTACGGTGGTTGCCATGACTGAGCAGGGGGTCCGCTGGACGGCGGAACAGGTACTGGCTCTGGCTCCTGACGATGCGTCGCGCAAGGCGGGGGCCAAGCTGGGCGGGGCGGGGCCGTGGTCACAGACCGGAGGTTCCGCTTCCGGTTCGGTGTGGGGGTTGTGCAAGGGGAGCGGCAGGACGCCGTACCGGACGGTCGTGGACCTGACGGGCCCCGCGTACAAGTGCTCGTGCCCGAGCCGGAAGTTCCCGTGCAAGCACGCCCTGGGGCTGTTGCTGCTGTGGGCGGCCGAGGGGCTGGGCGAGCCGTGCGAGGCGCCGGACTGGGCGGCCGAGTGGCTCGCGGCGCGGGCGGTGAAGGCGGCGGCGCCTGCGGCCGCCGGGCGGGCGGCGAAGCCGGCCGACGCCGAGGCCGCCCGCAAGCGGGCGGAGCGGCGGGCCGCGCGGATCGGGGCGGGCGTCGCCGAGCTGGAGCAGCGGCTGACCGACCTGCTGCGCGGCGGACTGGCCGGGCAGGAGCAGACCGGGTACGGGTGGTGGGAGGAGACGGCGGCCCGGATGGTCGACGCGCAGGCGCCGGGACTGGCGGCGCGGGTGCGGGAGTTGGGCACCGTGCCGAGTTCGGGGGCGGGCTGGCCCGGGCGGATGCTGGAGGAGTGCGCGCTGCTGCACCTGCTCGACCGGGCCTGGCTCGGGGTGGAGGCCCTGCCGGAGCCGCTGGCCGCCACGGTACGGACCCGGGTGGGCCTGCCGGGCGCGGCGGAGGGGGCGGCGGTGCGGGACCGCTGGCTGGTGCTCGCGCAGTACGACACGGTCTCGCCGGACGGCAAGCTCACCACCCGCCGGGTCTGGCTGCACGGCCTGGACGGCGGACGCCCGGCCCTGGTGCTGGAC
Organism: Streptomyces sp. WAC06614; assembly: GCF_003949795.1. Classification (GTDB taxonomy): domain Bacteria; phylum Actinomycetota; class Actinomycetes; order Streptomycetales; family Streptomycetaceae; genus Streptomyces. The sequence goes on along the minus strand of NZ_RPRY01000048.1, from coordinate 28,123 downwards.
TTCGGCCCACCGGGGCGGCCGCCCGGGCTGGCGCTGCCGGTGGGGCTGGTGCTCGACGCGGAGGCCCGGTTCCGCCCGGGCTCGGCCGGGCTGCGGGCGGATCTCGGCGAGCGGTTCGGCACGGCCGTCCCGCACGCGCGGATCCCGGACGGGGTCTCCACGGGCGCGGCCCTGGACGCGTACGGGGCCGCCCTGCGGGAGGACCCGTGGCTGGAGTCCTGGCCGGTGGTGCTGGGCGGGGTGGTGCCGATACCGGGCGAGCACGGCTGGCAACTGGCCGACGCAGACGGCCAGGACGCCCTGCCGGTGGCCTCGGCCGGCTCCCGCTCGCGGTCGGGCCTGTGGCAACTGGCCGCGCTGTCGGGCGGCGGCCCGGTGACGGTCTTCGGCGAGTGCGGACACCGGGGCTTCACCCCCCTGACGGCCTGGCAGCCGGAATCGGCGGAGCCGATATCCCTGAACTGACCGGCCTGGCGGCGGGGCCGGGGCGTCGCCCCCGGGCGCTGGGCCGGGCACCGGGCGACCGGGCCTGCGTCGGCCGAGGGCCGGGCACGGCCGGACCGGCGGGCCGCCGCACGGCCGGGACCGGTGGGAGGCCCCACCGGTGAAGTCCGCGGGCGTGTGCACGGCCGAACCATCAGGCCGCCGCGCGGCCGTTGCACTGGGCCGAGGGCCGGCCGCGGGGCAAGCCGGACCGGCGGACTCGGTGCCTGGCCAGGCCGCTGGGCGGGCGAACCGGCGGACGCCGGGACCCGACGGGCCGCGGCGGACGCCGGGACCCGACGGGCCGCTGAGCGGACGGGCAGGAAGAGCGCCCGACGGCCGGCACCCGTCGGCCACCGGCCACCGGCCGACGGGACCGACAGGCCGCCGCACGGCCGAGCTGGTGGCCGGCGGTGGGGCGGTGCGGCTGCGCGGCAGGGGCTCGTTCGAGGGATCTCGATGGGGATCGCTGCTCGGCGTGCCGAGTGATCGACTGACCGACCGTTCGGGCCGGGTGCGGCTCGAACCATCGACAGACGGGGGAACGTGGACGACAACCACGCCACCTGAGCCGGGCCGTGCGGTCCGGGACACCACTGACTGCTCCGGTCCCGTGGAGGGGACGGGACCGGAGCAGCACCACACGAGGGAGGGGATCCGATGAACGGGGACTGGGAGGAACTGGTCGGCGCCGCGCTGCTGGGCACCGACCGGCGGCGCGGCAGTGCCCCCGGGGCGCTGCTGGACGAGGCGGCCGTACGGGCGGTGCGTCGGCGGGCGGGGCTGCGGCCGGCCGAGGCGGGGGTCCGGCCGGAGCCGGCGGCGCAGGACCCGCGGCCGGTGCCGCCGGAGGCGGCGCGGCACCGGCTGGCACAGCTGCTGACCGGCCGTGGCGCGGCGGGCGGTGGCCGGCGGGGGACGGCGCCGGACCTGACCGAACTGCTGCCGCAGTGGCTGGCGGCGGCCGGGCGGCACGGGTACCGGGCGCCGGCGGCGCTGGTGCCGGCCCTGTTGGACGCGGCCCGGGCCCGTACGGACCTCAGACCGCAGGCCCTGGCCCTGGCCGGGGCGCGGGGACTGTGGCTGGCCCGGCTGAATCCGGAGTGGCGGTTCGCGCTGCGCAGCGGCTCCGGCGGCGGGGAGCTGCCGGACCCGGCGGACGAGGGGGCGGTGGACCGGCTGTGGCAGGAGGGGTTGTTCGCGGAGCGGGTGGCCGTGCTGGGGGCGGTCCGTGCGTACGACGCCGCGGCGGCGGTTCGGCTGCTGGCCTCGACCTGGGCCACGGAGCGGGCCGAGGACCGGCTGATGTTCCTGGACTCGTTGCGCACGGGGCTGTCGGCGGCGGACGAGCCGTTCCTGGAGGAGGCCCTGGGCGACCGCAGCCGGAACGTCCGGGCGACGGCGGCCGAGCTGTTGTCGGCGCTGCCGCAGTCGGCGCTGGCGGCACGGATGGCGGAGCGGGCCCTGGCCTGTGTGGGTCCGGAGGGGGTGACGCCGCCGGTCGAGTGCGACGCCGCGATGCAGCGGGACGGGGTGGTCAGGAAGCCGCCGGCCGGGCGGGGCGAGCGGGCCTGGTGGCTGGGCCAGTTGGTGGAGGCGGCGCCGCTGGGGTGCTGGCGGGAGCGGTTCGGCGGGCTGGAACCGGCCGAGATCGTGGCGCTGCCGATGGCCGACGGCTGGGCGGAGGAGCTGCACGCGGCCTGGTGCCGGGCCGCCGTCCGGCAGCGGGACGCGGCGTGGGCGCGGGCGCTGCTCGGCTCGGCGGCGGCCCCGCCGGCGGCCGGGCCGGCGACGGCCTCGCTCGCGGAGCGCGCGAAGCTGCTGGAGACGCTGCCCGAGGGGGAACGGGCGGCCTGGGTGGCGGAGTTCATACGGGCGCACGGGCTGTCGGAGGCGTTCCAGCTGCTCGCCGTGTGCACGGTGCCGTGGTCGGGGACGTTGGGACGGGCGGTCGTGGACGCCCTCGACATGGCGCGGCAGGCGGGCAGCTACCCGTGGAGCTTCAGCGGGGTGATGGGCCTGGCCGAACGCTGCCTGGACCCGGCGGAGGCGGCCCGGCTGGAGTCGCTGACCACGCTCCAGGAGGACCCGCCGGACGCCTCCCCGGGCGCGTCGTCCTACTGGAGCGAAGCCTTCCAGCGGCTGGTGGCCACGTTGCACGTCCGCGCGGCGATGCTGGCAGAGCTCTCCCCGCCCTGACCCGGCCCGGACCGGCCTGATCGGCTTGGCCGTCCCTGCCTGCCCTGGCCCTGCCCTCCCCGCCCGGCTCCGGCCAGACCGCCCGGCCCGGCCAGACCGCCCGGCCCGGCCAGACCGTCCGACGCGGCCACTCGGGCACGGCCCGGCCTGACCCGGGCGGGCTCGGCTCGGCCCGGCTCGGCTCGGCCAGGCCGCCGTGGCCGCACTGGGCTCGGCCGGACCTTGACCCCGCTGGGCTTGGTCGCCCCGGGGCCTGGGCCCGGCCAACCGCCCGACGCGGCCGGTGCCTCACCGGCCCCGGACCGGCTGGGCGCGGCTCAGACTGCCGGCCTGATGTGGGCTCGGACCCAGTCGACGATCTCCGTGGTGGTGGCGCCGGGGGTGAAGAGCTCGGCCACGCCCTTGGCCTTCAGGGGGGCGATGTCCTCCTCCGGGATGATGCCGCCGCCGAAGACCTTGATGTCCTGCGCGTCGCGCTCCTTCAGCAGGTCCAGGACCCGCGCGAACAGCGTGTTGTGGGCGCCCGAGAGGATGGACAGGCCGATCGCGTCGGCGTCCTCCTGGATCGCGGTGTCGACGATCTGCTCCGGGGTCTGGTGCAGGCCCGTGTAGATGACCTCCATGCCCGCGTCGCGCAGGGCGCGCGCGATGACCTTGGCGCCCCGGTCGTGGCCGTCGAGACCCGGCTTGGCCACCACCACACGGATCGGACCGGTCACACCCATCGCACTGCCTCCCGAGTGAACGAACGTTAAGCACAGCATCGCGCACGGTGCCGTTTCACGGTCAAGCGGGAGGGGGAAATCACACGTGGGACGCCATTGATTCATACGCACCGGTCGTCAAGGGAGCCGCTACGAGTCGCCGCGCCACCGCGCCGTCAGCCGCACGGCACGGTGGCGCGGCACTTCGGCAGCCGGAGCAGCCGACGGTGGCCGGGGGCTGCGCTGCGGGCCGCCGTGTTGGAGGCTGTCGTTCTCGCCGGCCATCTCGTGCTCTATCCCACCGGGATGTTCCAGGAACGGCCCGGGGACGGGGCCGGGGAGGCGAGTGGCGACGACTCGGGCGCGGCCTCGGCCGGGAGGGCCGGGCGGCCGCCGGTGTTGTTGTTGCATGGGTTCAACGACAACCGTTCGGTCTTCGTCCTGCTGCGCCGCGCCCTCGGCGCGGACGGGCTGCGCCGGGTCGAGGCGTACAACTACTCGCCGTTCACGCGCGATCTGCGCGACACCGCCCGTCTGCTCGCCGCCCGGGTCGAGGAGCTGTGCGCGCGGACCGGGCACGAGCGGATCGACATCGTCGGCCACAGCCTGGGCGGGCTCACCGCCCGCTACTACGTGCAGCGCCTCGGCGGCGACGCGCGCGTGCGCACCCTTGTCACGCTCGGGACGCCGCACGGGGGCACCCGGGTGGCGCCCTTCATGGACGCGCACCCCTTGGTGCGCCAGATGCGTCCGGATTCCGATGTGATGGCCGAACTGCGCGCACCGGCGCCGGGGTGTCGCACCCGATGTGTGGCGTTCTGGAGCGAGTTCGACGCCATCATGGTCCCGACCGGCACGGCCCGGATCGAGCACCCGGATCTGACCGCGGTGAACGTGCAGGTCACGGGGATCGGACATCTGGCGCTGCCGGCGCACCCGACCGTCATCGCCGCCGTACGGCGCGCCCTGGACGGTCCGGTGCCGGTCGTCGTGGACAAGGCCTCCGGAGTCCCTTCCGTCGCGTGAAGGACAACCCTCCGCTTGTCGAACGAATTTCGAACTCACGGCCAAGGCTACATCAGTCCGTGACCGAAAGGCGGCCGAATGCCCGGTTCCGAAAGACCCGAGGCACTCGGAAGATTGTCGTTGCCAGTGACCGCCGGGTACAGTCACGCCACTGCTCTCCTCCGGGGAATCCATCGTTCCCCGGCCACCCAGGCCCCCACTGCCGAGGCGAAAGAGAAGTTGGTGAACGACCGCCCCTCCCCGGGCCAGTACCCGGATCCCGGGTATGACGGCCTCTCCACCACCACTTTCGCTGGTGATGTGTCCTACGGTTCCTTTGAAACGCAGGGCCAGGGGTACGACTACACCGCCTACGGCTCCCACGACACCGGCGCCTACGACGCCACCGCCTGGGCCGCGGCCACGCCGCAGGAGAGCTACCTGACCACCATCCCGCCGCAGTCCGCACCGCAGGACGCCACGGGCCAGTGGTCCACCGACTACCAGGGTTCGTCCTTCGGGTACGACCCCTCCGCCGAGCAGACCGGCCACTGGTCCGTGCCGGGCATGGGCATGGGCACCACCGGCACCGAGACCGGCGCCTACGACGCCACCGCCTGGAACAGCGTGCCGCAGGAGTCCGTGCCGTCGCACGAGGACCTCGGCCGGCAGTTCCAGCCCGAGGCCGGCTACGACTACCCCGCCTACGAGCAGCAGGCCGCGTCCTACGAGGCGACCACCACCTTCGAGGCGCCCACCGCGCCCTACGAAGCCCCGTCCTACGAGGCCACCGCCGTCTTCGAAGCGCCCTCCTTCGAGGCGCCCGCCTTCGACGCCGCCCCCTACGAAGCCACCGCCACCTTCGAGGCCGTGGCCGACGACGAGTTCGGCATCGACGTCACCCCGGACGGACTGGCCGACGCGCCCGCGCCCGCGCCGCAGCAGGACGTGCACGCCGCCGAGACCATGACGATGTCGGCCGCGGCGATCGCCGCCGAGTCCGCGTCGCTCCCGCGCTCCGCGCGCCGGGCCGCGGGCAAGGGCGGCGGCAGCAGCCGCCGCCGCACCCCGGCGAAGCGTTCCGCCCTGCTCACCGTGGCCGTGCCCTCGGTCTGCGTGATGGGCGTCGCCGGCGTGGCCGCCGCCTCCGTCAGCGGACTGACCGGCGGCAGCAAGAGCGGCGAGGACACCACCACGATGGCCGCGCCCGACCCGGCCTCGGTCAAGCCGGTCGCCGCCAACAACAAGCTCGACACCCAGCTGACCGCGCTCAGCGCGGACGCGGGCGACTTCGCCGACCGCGCGAGCCGCACCCAGGAGCGCATCGACCTGCGCGAGCGCCAGGAGCTGGAGAAGAAGAAGCGCGAGGCGGAGGCCGCGGCCAAGGAGGCGGCCCGCCCGAAGTTCGCCCTGCCGGTCGCCCAGCACGGCCTGAGCGCCGGGTACGGCCAGTCCGGCGTCAACTGGATGTCGCTGCACACCGGTATCGACTTCCCCGTCGCCTACGGCACCCCGGTCATGGCCGCCACGGACGGCACCGTGCGCACCCAGTGGAACAGCGCCTACGGCAACATGGTGATACTCACCGCCCCCGACGGCACCGAGACCTGGTACTGCCACCTCAGCAGCGCCAAGATCCGCTCGGGCAAGGTCAAGGCCGGTGACGTGATCGCCTACTCGGGCAACTCCGGCAACTCCACCGGCCCGCACCTGCACTTCGAGGTGCGCCCGGGCGGCGGTTCGCCGATCGACCCGAGCTCCTGGCTCCGCGCCCACGGCCTGAACCCCAACTGACCTCCGGGCCCGAACCCCGACCGACCGCCGGCCGGGACCGAGGCCCAGGCCCAGGCTCCTGCGGCCCGCACCCGCGGGCCGCAGCACCCCGTACCCCGAAGCCTCAGAGCTTCTCCACCGGCGCGTACCGCAGCAGCAGCCGCTTGGGCTTGTCGTCCCCGAAGTCGATCGTGGCCTGCGCGTCCGCGCCGGTCCCCTTGACCTCCATGACCGTGCCCAGGCCGAACTGGTCGTGCGTGACCCGGTCCCCGACCGCGAGCGCGACGACCGGCTTCTCCGTGGCCCGCCGCGTGGCGAAGCCCGACGGTCCGGACCTGGTCCGCGCGGACGACAGGAACGCCTCGGGCGACGTACCGAACGAGGCCTTGCCCGCACCGCGCCCGCCCGACATCGGACCGGCCGGCTTCTGCACCGCACCCGTCCGCTTCCAGTGCAGGAACTGGTCCGGGATCTCCTCCAGGAACCGCGACGGCGGGTTGTACGAGGGGGTCCCCCAGGCGCTGCGCATCGCCGAGCGGGTCAGGTACAGCCGCTCGCGGGCCCGGGTGATGCCGACGTAGGCCAGCCGGCGCTCCTCCTCCAGCTCCTTGGTCTGGCCGAGGGCCCGCATGTGCGGGAAGACCCCGTCCTCCATGCCGGTCAGGAAGACCACCGGGAACTCCAGGCCCTTGGCGGTGTGCAGGGTCATCAGGGTGATGACGCCCGTGCCGTCCTCGTCCTCGTCCGGGATCTGGTCGGAGTCGGCGACCAGGGCGACCTGCTCCAGGAACTCGGCCAGGGAGCCGGGATTGTCCTCGCCGCGGGCCTGCTCGAACTCCAGGGCGACGGCCGCCAGCTCCTGGAGGTTCTCGATCCGGGTCTCGTCCTGCGGGTCGGTCGAGGCCTGGAGCTCGGCCAGGTACCCGGTGCGCTCCAGGACCGCTTCCAGCACCACGGCGGGGCCGGCGCCCGACTCGGCGATGGTCCGCAGCTCGTCCATCAGCACGTTGAACCGCTTGACCGCGTTGGTGGACCGCGCGGCCATGCCGTACGCCTCGTCCACCCGGCGCAGGGCCTGCGGGAAGGTGATCTTCTCGCGCAGGGCCAGCGCGTCGACCATGGCCTCGGCACGCTCGCCGATGCCGCGCTTGGGCACGTTCAGGATCCGCCGCAGCGGGACGTTGTCCTCGGGGTTGGCGAGGACACGCAGGTAGGCCAGGACGTCCCGGACCTCCTTGCGCTCGTAGAAGCGGACGCCGCCGACGACCTTGTACGGCAGGCCGACCCGGATGAAGATCTCCTCGAACACACGGGACTGGGCGTTGGTGCGGTAGAAGATCGCGACGTCGCCGGCCTTGGCGTCGCCGGCGTCGGTGAGCCGGTCGATCTCGTCGGCGACGAACTGCGCCTCGTCGTGCTCGGTGTCGGCGACGTAGCCGGTGATGGTGGCGCCGGCGCCGGCGTCCGTCCACAGGTTCTTGGGACGCCGGTTCTCGTTGCGCTCGATCACGGCGTTGGCGGCGGACAGGATGGTCTGCGTGGAGCGGTAGTTCTGCTCCAGCAGGATGGTGGTCGCGTCCTTGTAGTCCTCCTCGAACTGGAGGATGTTGCGGATGGTCGCACCGCGGAAGGCGTAGATCGACTGGTCGGCGTCGCCCACGACGCACAGCTCGGCCGGCGGCAGGTCCGGGTAGCCGGGGCCGACCAGCTCGCGCACCAGGGTGTACTGGGCGTGGTTGGTGTCCTGGTACTCGTCGACCAGGACGTGCCGGAAGCGGCGCCGGTAGTGCTCGGCGACGTCGGGGAACGCCTGGAGCAGGTGGACCGTGGTCATGATGATGTCGTCGAAGTCGAGCGCGTTGGCCTCGCGCAGCCGCCCCTGGTACATCGCGTACGCCTGGGCGAGGGTCTTCTCAAAACCGTCGGCGGCCTGGCCGGCGAAGGCGTCCTCGTCGATCAGCTCGTTCTTGAGGTTGGAGATCTTGGCGCTGAAGGACTTGGGCGGGTAGCGCTTGGGGTCCAGGTCGAGGTCCCGGCAGACCAGCGCCATCAGCCGCTTGGAGTCGGCCGCGTCGTAGATCGAGAACGACGAGGTGAAGCCGAGCTTCTTGGACTCGCGGCGCAGGATGCGCACGCACGCGCTGTGGAAGGTGGACACCCACATGGCGTGGGCGCGCGGGCCGACCAGGGCCTCGACGCGCTCCTTCATCTCCCCGGCGGCCTTGTTGGTGAAGGTGATCGCGAGGATCTGGCCGGGGTGGACGCCGCGGGCGGCGAGCAGGTGCCCGATGCGGTGGGTGAGGACCCGGGTCTTGCCGGAGCCGGCGCCGGCGACGATGAGCAGGGGCGAGCCGGCGTGCACGACGGCGGCACGCTGCTGCTCGTTCAGCCCGTGGAGCAGGGTCTCCGGGTCGATGACCGGCTTGGCCGAGCCGTCCCGGTAGTACCGGTCGCCGGACATGGGCAGGTCGAAGTGGCCCTCGAAGAGGTCGTCCGCACCCGCCTCCGGGGCGTGGTCCTCGGGCGGGGGCGGGGGTTCCTCGTCGGCCGGGGAGAGGTCCGCCAGGAAGCTGTCGTCAAAGAGGCTGCTCATCGCCTTCCGAGTCTAGGGCTCCCCACCGACACGCGGTCCCGGCGTGGCGAAATCGGTGCACGTGCGCTACGGCACGTCCCGCCCGGCCAGCCCCAGGACGAGCTCCAGCAGCCCGGGGAAACGGGCGTCGAGGTCCTCGCGGCGCAGCGCCAGGTAGAGCTTGCGCCCGCCCGGGCGCTGGGTGATCACACCGCTCTCGCGCAGCGTCTTCAGGTGGTGCGTGACGGAGGAACGCGGCAGGTCGGGCACGACCTCGCCGCAGTACGACTCCCCGGCCGCGGCGAGCTTGCGGACGATCTCCAGCCGGGCGGGATGCCCGAGCGCCGCCAGGACCTCGACCAGGTCGATGCGGTCGGTCCGGGGGTGCGTCAGCTCGGTGGTGGCGGCCATGGCTCCACTGTACGCAGATCTCGTACGGAATGGCCCGCCGGGCATTGACCAACCGTACGAAGATCTCGTACGGTCTTTCTCGTCGCCGTCCGTACGAAAAGTTCGTACGGTCACCGAGCCCACGAAGTGAGGACCCGCCATGTCCCCGCACGACCTGTCCGACGCCGCGCTCGCCGCCTCCCTCGACGGCGCCTTCACCAGCGCCCACGCCGACGTGAACGGCACCCGGCTGCACTACGTCGAGGGCGGCAGCGGCCCCGGCGCGCCCGTGGTGCTGCTCGGCGGCTGGCCGCAGACCTGGTGGCAGTGGCACAAGGTGCTGCCGGAGCTGGCCCGCCACCACCGGGTGCTCGCCGTCGACCTGCGCGGCATGGGCGGCTCGGCCAAGCCGGAGACCGGCTACGACAAGCGGACGATGGCGGCCGACGTGCACGCGCTCCTGGGCCGGCTGGGCATCGCCTCCGCCCATCTGGTCGGCCACGACATCGGCGCGATGGTCGCCCACGCGCACGCCGCCAACCACCCGGAGGCCACCCGCAGCGTCACCCTCCTCGACGTCTCCCACCCCGACGACGGCTGGGCGGAGCTGACCCTGCTGCCGCAGGACGGCCGACGGCACCTGTGGTGGTTCGCGTTCAACCAGGTGCACGGGCTGCCCGAGGCCCTGCTCGCCGGGCGCTACCGCCTCCTGCTGGACTGGCTCTTCACCCATGGCGCGGCCGACCCCGACCGCATCGACGCCCGCTCCCGGGCCGTCTACGCCCGCGCCTACGACTCGGCCGAGGCGGTCCGGGCGGGCAACGACTGGTACCGCGCCTTCCCGCAGGACGTCGCCGACCTGCGCACGTACGACCCGGTGACCGTGCCGCTGCTCGCGCTCGGCGGCGACCGCAGCAACTACGAGGCGCTGCGCGCCGCCGTCCCCGCCCACGGCACCGACACCCGGGTGGTCCGCATCGACGACTGCGGCCACTACCTGCCCGAGGAGCAGCCGGAGGCGGTCCTCGCCGAGCTGCTGCCGTTCCTGCGGACGGCCGGCGGCGGCCCCGCCCGGAACTGAACACGTGCCAGGACCCCGCGGACCCCGCCCGCGGCCGGTCCGGGCGCCCCCCGTACGCTCCCCCGTATGAGCGTCCTCATCAGCGTCTTCGTCGGCCTGCACATCATCGGCATAGCGGCCCTGCTCGGCGGCTTCCTCGGCCAGATGAAGGCGATGGGCACCGGCACCGCGCGGTTCACGCCCGGCATGCTGCACGGTGCGCTGACCATGCTGCTCACCGGCATGGTCCTGGTGGGCCTGCGGGAGATGGACGGCGGGAGTCTCCACCACGTCAAGATCGGCGTGAAGCTCGCGGTCCTGTTCGTGGTCCTCGCCCTCGTCTACGTCAAGCGGGACGAGGAGCGGGTCGAGAAGGCGCTCTTCGGTGCGGTCGGCGGCCTGACCGTGGCCAACATCTTCATCGCGCTCCTCTGGCACTGAGCGCCTGAGCCACTGGGCCCCCGCCCTGAGCGCCTGAGTCGCTGAGCGCCTGAGCACCTCCCGTTCCGGCCCGGTTCCACCACCGGCCGGTCGGCGGCGGTCGCGACCCGGTCGGATCCGAACACTTCGGATCATCTCGGCAGCCGGCCGTGACCCCGAGGTTTAGCGTCCTCCCCCAAGACCCACCTGACAGGGGAAGGACGTGAAGGCCGCGTGGCCAGTCATCGAAAGCCCAGGCAGCGCCCGCTCTCCGGCGGCACGGTCCGTACCGCCGCCACCCTCGCCCTGGCGGGCGCTGCCACCGCCACCGCCTTCGAAGGCACCTCGCACGCCGACCCCGGGCCCACCGCCCCGCAGGTCAAGGAGCAGGTCGACCGGCTCTACGAGGAGGCCGAGGCGGCGGCCGAGCAGTACAACGGGGCGAAGGAGAAGGCCGACGAGGCGCAGCGGGCCCTGGAGGGGCTGCGCGACGAGACGGCCCGCAGGACGGACCGGCTGAACACCGCCCGCTCCGCCCTCGGCGCGCTCGCCGCCTCCCAGTACCGCAGCGGCGCCTTGACCCCGGCGCTGCGGCTGGCCCTGTCCCGCGACCCCCAGCAGTACCTGGAGGGCATGGCCCTCATGACCCGGGCCGGCGACCGCAGCGCGGCCGAGTTGGCCTCCGTACGACGCGGTCTGGACGAGGTCGGCAAGCTGCGGGCGCAGGCGTCCGGGCGGCTGGTCGAACTGCGGGAGCGGCAGGCCGAGCTGGCCCGGCACAAGGCCACCGCCGAGGGCAAGCTCGCGGCCGCCCGGCAGCTGCTGGCCAAGCTGACCGCCGAGGAACGGGCCCGCTACGAGGCGCAGGACCCCGCCGCGGGCCCGGCGGTCGCGCCGGGCGCCGCCCGGCAGGCCCCGCAGGTCCCGCCGGTGGCCGACGGCTCGCGCGCCGCCCGGGCGGTGGCCTTCGCGTACGGGGCGATCGGTAAGCCGTACGTGTGGGGGGCGACCGGGCCGGGCGCCTTTGACTGTTCCGGCCTGACCCAGGCGGCCTGGCGTTCGGCCGGGGTGTCGCTGCCGCGCACCACCTACACCCAGATCAACGCCGGCCAGCGGGTCACCAAGAGCCAGCTCGCCCCCGGTGACCTGGTCTTCTTCTACTCCGGCATCACCCATGTCGGGCTCTACATCGGCAACGGCCAGATGATCCACGCCCCGCGCCCGGGCTCCAGCGTGCGGATCGCCCCGGTCGACTCGATGCCCTGGGCCGGCGCGGTCCGCCCGGCCTGAGCCGCTGCCCGGCCCGGCCTCCGCCACCCCGCCCGAGCCGGCGCTCCGGCGCTCAGCCCGCCTTGAGCAGCCCGCTCAGCCAGGTGAACGTCTGCGGGAGCTGCCGCACCCACGTCTCGATGTTGTGCCCGCCCTGCACCCTCTCCGCGTGCACCGCGGTCGGCTGCCGCGCCGCCTTCTGCAGGTCCAGGCCGGACGCGTAGCCGTCGGCCTGGGCGCCCGACATCCACAGCGACACCGGCGGCGGGGCCGGCGCGGCCGTCAGCAGGGCGACCAGGTTGTGCGTGCGGCGCAGCTCCGGGTCCTGGCCGACCAGCGAGGCGGGCTCCTGGCCGGGGTCGTTGTAGCCGGAGAGGGAGACGGCGGCGCTGTAGCGGTCGGGGTGGGAGATGGCCAGCTTGGCGGCGCAGTAGGCGCCGGCCGAGTAGCCGGCGACGCCCCAGGAGGCGGCGTCGGGACGGACCCGGAAGTTGTCCACGACCATCTTGCGGACGTCGACGCTCAGCCAGCTGTCCGCGTTGACCTTGCCGGGGAGGTTGGCGCAGCCGGTGTCGGCGCTCCCGAGGAGCATGGTGCGCGGTGAGACCAGCACGAACGGCTGGATCTTTCCGCTGCGCATCAGCGGCTCCAGGTGCTGGTGCACCTTGAGCCCCTGGAACCACGACTTGCCCGTCCCCGGCACGCCGGGGATCAGCTCGACGACGGGGAAGGTGCGGTCCTTCCAGGCCGGGTCGTCGTACTGGGGCGGCAGCCACACGAAGACCTCGCCCTTGACCCCGGAGACCTTGCCGTCGAGTTCGGTCTGCCGCACCCGCCCGCCGAGCTCGTCCACCGGACGGAACTCCTGGAGGACCTTCGGCTGCGCCTCGGGCTTCTTGCCGCCGAGCCCGTCCGGGCCGAGGTCCTCGGCCGCGTTCACGTAGCGGCCGGTGCCGAGCAGGTCGTCCCAGGAGGCGTAGAAGTTCTCGGCCCGGTTGACCGCGACGAACACCAGGGCCACGGCCGTGACCTGGGCCAGGACCACCATCAGGGCGCGCAGCAGCACGCGGACGACGGCGGGGCCGCGCACCTTGCTCCACACGGCCAGCGGCAGCACGACGGCGGCCACGGTCAGCGCGGCCGCCGTCGCGAAGAAAGGGGTCCCCGTCAGGCTCATCACGCCACCCAAGAGGCGCCCCGGCCCGGCCCGGGTTGCACCGCTTTCCTGCGGTGTCAGTCACACCTCAGGAAACACCGGTCACACCCGTCACACCTGCCGGCGGGCCACAGCCGTCGGCCGGCCACGCCCGTCACACCAGTCGGCGCGCCGTCGCCCAGCGGGTCAGCTCGTGCCGGTTGGAGAGCTGGAGCTTGCGCAGCACCGCCGAGACGTGCGACTCGACCGTCTTGACGGAGATGAAGAGCTGCTTGGCGATCTCCTTGTACGCGTAGCCGCGCGCGATCAGCCGCAGCACCTCCCGCTCGCGCTGGGTCAGCCGGTCGAGGTCCTCGTCCACCGGCGGCGCGTCCGTGGAGGCGAAGGCGTCGAGCACGAAGCCCGCCAGCCGCGGCGAGAACACCGCGTCCCCGTCCTGCACCCGGAAGATCGAGTCGACCAGGTCGGCGCCGGTGATGGTCTTGGTGACGTAGCCGCGGGCCCCGCCCCGGATCACCCCGATGACGTCCTCGGCCGCGTCGGAGACCGACAGCGCCAGGAAACGCACCGGCTGCTCGGCCGCCGCCATCAGCGGGGCGCACCGGCGCAGCACCTCGACCCCGCCGCCGCCCGGCAGGTGCACGTCCAGGAGCACCACCTCGGGGCGGGTGGCCGTGATGACCGTGACCGCCTGGTCCACGTCGGCCGCCTCGCCGACCACCTCGACCCCGGTGCGCCCGGTGTCGCCGATCTCCGCCTGCACCCCGGTGCGGAACATGCGGTGGTCGTCGACGAGCACCACCCGGACCCGCCGGTCCGCCGCGCCGTCTGCCTCGCTCATTGCGTGCCCGCCCTCTCCATCTCCAGCTCGACTTCCGTACCGCCGCCCGCCGCGGCCCGCAGTCGTGCGGTGCCGCCGTTGCGTTGCATCCGGCCGATGATCGATTCTCGTACGCCCATGCGGTCGGCCGGTACCGCGTCGATGTCGAAGCCCGGCCCCCGGTCCCGTACGGACACGAAGACCGTACGGCCCTCCACCTCCGCGAAGACCTGCACCGGCCCGCCCTCGCCACCGTACTTGGCGGCGTTGACCATCGCCTCGCGCGCGGCCTGGACCTGGGCGCCGAGCCTCTCGTCGAGCGGGCAGTCGCCGACGACCACGACCTCGATCTGCACCCCGTGCAGGTCCTCGACCTCGGCGGCGGCCCGCTTGACCGCCTCGGCGAGGGTGGCCGGCTCCTCGGCCTCGTCCTTGCCGGTGCCCTCGGGCTTGTACAGCCAGTTGCGCAGCTCGCGCTCCTGGGCCCGGGCCAGCCGGCGCACCTCGCCGACGTCCTCGGCGTTGCGCTGGATCAGGGTGAGGGTGTGCAGCACGGAGTCGTGTACGTGGGCGGCCACCTCGGCGCGCTCCTGGGCGCGGATGCGCATCAGGCGCTCCTCGGAGAGGTCCTGGGTCATCCGGATCAGCCAGGGGCCGGCGAGCAGCGCGACGCCGACCAGGACGGCGAGGGTGGCGGTCAGGACGTTGCCGAGCTGGGCGGCGGAGCCGCGGACGACGAGGAACACGGTGAGTCCGACACCGACCAGGACGACCCCCGCCAGCGTGCGTCCGAGCTGGAGCAGCCGGGCGTTGCGGTCGGAGGCGGACATCCAGTTCTGCTTGCGGGCGTTGTCGGCCTGCCGCCACACCAGCACCACACCGGCGCCGACGAGGAGGACCGGCCAGGCGTAGCGGGCGGAGTCGCCGCCGATCTTCACCTTGCCGAGGAAGACGGCCACGCTGACGACGAGCACCAGCAGCGGGACGAACTGCCGCCGGTCGGGCTTGCGCAGCAGCTGCCGGCCCTGGGAGAGGACGTCGGCGTACGGGCGGGGCGAGGTGGTCCCGCCGACGCCGAGCGGGACGAAGACCCAGAACGCGGCGTACAGCAGCACCCCGAGCCCGTCGCCGAACATGAACAGGCCGAGGAACGCCAGCCGGACCCAGACCACCGGCAGCCCCAGGTGCCCGGCGAGCCCGCGCGCGACCCCGCCCAGCATCCGCCCGTCGGCGCTCCGGTAGAGCCGGCGCTGGGGCTGGTCCTCGGGTTCGGGGGCGAGCGGGGGGCGGGGTGCTGCGGCTACGGGCATGTACCCGATGGTCACACGGCGGCCGGGACCCGGGCATCAGGGCATCCCCCCACTTCGGACGGGGGGATATCAGGGTTGCGCCAGGGTAGGGCCCGGTACAAGTGCGCCGTCCCGCCCGTCACCATGGGACACATGACCGACGTCCACCAGAGCCCGGCGGCCGATGCGCCGCCCCCGCCCGCCGACCGGCCCCCGCTGCGCCGCAGCAAGCGCAACCACGTCGTCGCCGGCGTGTGCGGGGGGCTCGGGCGGTACTTCGCCCTCGACCCGGTGGTGTTCCGGATCGTGCTCGGCGTGCTCGCGGTGACCGGCGGCGTCGGTCTGATCTTCTACGGCTTCGCCTGGCTGCTGGTGCCGCAGGACGGCGAGGAGGACAACGAGGCGAGGAAGCTGCTGAGCGGCCGGGTCGAGGGCGGCACCCTCGCCGCGCTGCTCGCCGCTCTGGTCGGCTGCGCCCTGTTCCTGTCGATGCTGGACAACGGGGGCCTCGGCGGCTTCTCCCTCCTGGTGATCCTGGCCGTGTCCGCCGCGGCGTACCACTCCCAGCGGCGCCGGGCCGCCGCGCCCGAGGGCGAGGACGAGGGCCGGGGCCCGGAGGCGCGGGAGCGGCACCGGGCCGAACCGCCGCCGGAGACGCAGGCGCCACCGGTGCCCGGCGGCCCCTCCTGGTGGCGCGACCCGCTGGTCAAGGACGGCACGACCGGCCCGGTGGGCACCGGCTACCTGTGGGGGCCCGAGCCCGAAGCGGCCGGGGCCGCCGCCGGCCGGGAGCCGGGCGGCCGGCCGGGCTCCGTGCCCGTGCGGCGCCCGCGGGGCGGCGGGATCGGCGGGCGGGTGTTCGTGCTGGCGCTGCTGGCCGCGCTCGTCTCGGGCGCCGCCGTGTGGGAGGACCATCCGCTGGGCTTCGCCCTCCAGGTCGCCTTCGCCTCGGCGCTGGCCGTGTTCGGCCTGGGTCTGGTGGTCAGCTCGGTCAAGGGCCGGACCGGCTTCGGCACGATCCTGCTGTCGTTGGTCACCGCCGGTCTGCTGGCGGGCGCGGCGGTCATGCCGCGGGACATCGGCACCGACTGGGGCCGGGTGGACTGGCGCCCGGCGGCGGTGTCCGAGGTCCGGCCGTCGTACGAGGCGGGCACGGGCCTGGCCACGCTGGACCTCAGCCACCTCGACGTGCCCCGGGGCACCACGCTCGCGGTGCGGGCCTCGCTGGACGCGGGCAAGCTCCGGGTGATCGTGCCGCGCGAGGTCACCACCCGGGCGGACATCGCGATCCGGGTGGGCGACGTACAGCTGCCCGGCGAGCGCGCCGACCGCATCCAGGGCGTGCACGGACAGAGCCAGCGGGCGGAGCTGCCGCCCGAGCCCGGCACCGAGGCCGGCGGAACGATCGAGCTGCACCTGCGGACGGGTGTGGGACAGGTGGAGGTGGCCCGTGCGGCGTCATGAGTTCCAGCCGGGACGGCTGCTGGCGGGCCTGGTCCTGACCTGCGCCGGAGTGCTGTACCTGCTCGACGCGAGCGGTGAGCTGGACCTGGCGTGGTACGCGGTGGTCCCCATGGCCGTCGGCGGTCTGTGCCTGGCGGCGCTGGTGGGCCTGGTGACCTACGCGGTCCGGCGCGACCGCCGCGACCGGAGCTCCGACAGCGACAGGTAGGGCGCGCCGGCCATGACCAGCGGCAGCCAGGCCATCAGGTAGACCAGGTCGTTGCCGTAGTAGTACGGGGTGGCCGACCAGGAGACGGTCAGCCACAGGCTGAGCGAGATCAGCGCCCCGCCCGCGGCCGCGAGCCGGGCCCACACCCCGGCCAGCGTGCCGAGGCCGACCAGGAGCTCCCCGACGGCCAGCACGACGGCGAAGCCGACCGGGGCCTTCAGGGCCAGGTCCACCAGGGCCGGCACGGCGGAGGTGTCCCGGACCCCGTGCATCAGGTCACCGATCGAGCCCGGGCCGGAGGCGGACAGGAACGCGGAGTCGGTGAGCTTGTCCAGACCCGCGTACACGAAGGTCACGCCGAGGAAGATCCGCAGCGGCAGCAGCGCGTACCGGGCGGCCCGGTCCTTGAGCCCGGCCGGGACGGCGCGGGCGGTGCGTGCGGTCCGGTCCGCCGGATCGGCCGGACCGGAGGAGGAGACGTCAGTTCGGGTCACGGACCATGTCTACCCCGATCATTCGGTCACGTCGATGGTGCAGCGGTTGGATTCCACCCCGGCGGCGGTGACCACCTGGATGTCGATGCGTCCCGGTTCGACGTCGGCGGGCACCGGCACGGTCAGCACGGTGTCCGACGGGCTGGCGAACCCGCCGGCCACCGGGACCAGCGGTACGTGCACGTGCACGGTGCCGATCCGCACCACCAGCCGGGCCAGCATCTCGGGGGTCTGGGCCCCGGGCGGGACGAACCCCACCCCGCGGATCTCGATGTCGTCGCCGGTGCGCACGGCGGAGTCCAGGTCGCCCCGTTCCCGGGTGCGGACCACGGACAGGACCAGCGGGCGGCTGCCCTCGGCGTACTTGGCGGCCAGGTACACGGTCGCGGAGAGGGCCACCAGCAGCGCCAGCGACCACGGCAGCCGGGGCAGCCGGTCGGCGAAGCGGGCCAGCGAGACCACCGCGTACGCCAGCACCACGGTGGAGACGAGCACGTACTGGGCGTCGGCGAAGCTGCCGCGGCCGGCGTCGTCGGTCAGCAGGTCCGCGCCGCGCGGGCGGTCGGCGGGCAGCTTCTGCAGCCGCTGGCGCATGATCCGTACGCTGACCACCCGGCGGACCACGACCGCCACGCCCGAGGTCAGCGCGACCGCGGTCAGCAGCGGCACCGCCCGCCACAGGTCCAGGCCCGCGTAGAGGGCGTCGCGCTCGGGGCCGGGCCGGGAGGCGGCCAGCCGCAGCGCGGGCAGCAGCGCCGCGAACGCGGTGACCAGCAGCCAGGCGCAGGCAACGGCCTTGGAGGTGGACAGCCGGTTGTCCTCGCCGACCACCGGGGCGAGCAGTCCGCCGCGCAGGGTCTGGGCGCGGGCGGCGACCGTCAGCAGCCCGGCCAGCATCACGGCGGCCAGCAGCCCGGCGGTCCGGGCGGCGCTCCAGCCGGTGCCGAGCGCGGTGGCGACCTGGACGACCAGCAGCACGCCCGCGGCGACCCAGACGGCCAGCACCGCCCGGCGGGAGAGCACGTGCAGCCAGGAGTGGCCGGCCTCGCGGCCCCGGTCGGCGACGGTACGGGCGGAGAGGGTCAGCTCGTCGGAGACCCACTGCCGGGAGGCCCCGGCGGAGCGGGCCACGGCGGCGGGCAGCCCCTGGCCGGCGGCGAGCGCGTCGCGCCGTTCCAGGAACGCGGCGACCGCGCGGCGGTGGCCCTCGCGGGCGCCGTGCGGGCAGTCGTCGCAGGTGCAGCCGCCGCCGTGCGTACTTCGGTGGATCTCTTGGACAGCCACGTGCGTGCCGCCTCTCTCACTACCGTGCAACTACCTGATGCAACTACCGGGCAATGCCAGCGAATTGTGCACCACTGCGGCAGTGCTCCGGATTGCGCACGATGTCAGAGCGGGTGATTGACGGATCACGGGGTTGACGCGACGCGCTGCCGCAGGGGCTGGAAGTTGACCCAGGCCGCCAGGTCCGTCCCGAACCGCTCGCGGGTGGCGAGGGCACTGCGGTGATCCGCCGGGCGGGGCTTTCCGGCGGCCCGCGCCAGGAGCTGGATCTCGGCCGCGCGCTCCATCGCCAGCAGCCACCAGGCCGCCGCGTCCACGTACGCCCCTACGGTCAGCACCCCGCGTCCGCGCAGCAGCAGCGCCTTGTGTCCGCCCAGCGCGCGGGCCACCGCCCCGCAGTCCACGGGCTCGGCGTACCGGTCGAGGACCGCGTGGTCCTCGTAGAAGGCGCAGGCCTCCTGGCTGAGCGGGGCGAGTCCCTCGCCGAGCGCGGCCAGGGCGCGGCCGTGGACGGTGGGGACGTGGGCGACGGCGACGACCTCGGGACGGGCCCGGTGGACGGCGGCGTGGACGGCGAACGCGAGCTGGTTCACCCGGCGGGTCCCGTGCAGGACGCGGCCCCCGCCGTCGACCAGGAGCAGGTCCCCGGGCGTGACACGGGTGAATGACAGGGCGAAGGGGTTGACCCAGTAGCAGTCGCTATACTCCGGGTCCCGCGCGCTCAGATGGCCCTCGACGCCCTCGTCCAGGCCCCGTTCGGCGAACACCCGCAGGGCCTGGACCAGGCGCTCCTTGCGGTGTGTGCGCTCCTCCTCGGCGGTGTCCAGGAGCGGTGGCAGGGCGAGGTCCAGGCGCTCCGCGGGGATCGGTGCCGGCTGCTGCGCCATGGGCTCTCCTGTCGGTGCGGCTCGGTGCGGCTCGGTGCGGCTCGGTGCGGTCGGTGCGCGGCGGGGTCGCGGCGCTGCGGTCGCGGCGCAAGGTACCGGCGGGGCCCGAAGGTGGCCAGAGATGCGGCGAGGCCGCCGCTGCCCCGGGGGGGGCGGCGACGGCCTCACGACGAGCCGGGGATCCGGCTCCTCACTCCCACTCGATGGTGCCCGGCGGCTTGCTGGTGCAGTCCAGCACGACGCGGTTCACGTCACGGACCTCGTTGGTGATCCGGGTCGAGATACGGGCCAGCACCTCGTACGGCATGCGCGTCCAGTCGGCCGTCATGGCGTCCTCCGACGAGACCGGGCGCAGCACGATGGGGTGGCCGTAGGTGCGGCCGTCGCCCTGGACGCCGACGCTGCGGACGTCGGCGAGCAGCACGACCGGGCACTGCCAGATCTCGCGGTCCAGGCCGGCCGAGGTCAGCTCCTCGCGGGCGATGGCGTCGGCCTCGCGCAGCAGGTCCAGGCGGTCCTTGGTGACCTCGCCGACGATGCGGATGCCCAGGCCCGGGCCGGGGAACGGCTGGCGCTGGACGATCTCCTCGGGCAGGCCGAGCTCCTGGCCGACCATCCGGACCTCGTCCTTGAAGAGCTGGCGCAGCGGCTCGACGAGCTGGAACTCCAGGTCCTCGGGCAGGCCGCCGACGTTGTGGTGCGACTTGATGTTCGCGGTGCCGGTGCCGCCGCCGGACTCCACGATGTCCGGGTAGAGGGTGCCCTGGACCAGGAACTCCACCGGGGTCTCGTCCGGGGCCTCGGCGATGATCTCGGCCTGGGCCTGCTCGAAGACCCGGATGAACTCCCGACCGATGATCTTGCGCTTCTCCTCGGGGTCGGAGACGCCCTTGAGCGCGTCGAGGAACCGCTCCTGCGCGTCGACGACCTTCAGCTGGACGCCGGTGGCGGCCACGAAGTCCTTCTCGACCTGCTCGGTCTCGCCCTTGCGCATCAGGCCGTGGTCGACGTACACGCAGGTGAGCTGGTCGCCGATGGCCTTCTGGACCAGGGCCGCGGCGACCGCGGAGTCCACGCCGCCGGACAGGCCGCAGATGGCGCGCCGGTCGCCGACCTGCTCGCGGATCGCGGCGATCTGCTCCTCGACGATGGAACCGGTGGTCCAGGTCGGGGCCAGGCCCGCGCCGCGGTAGAGGAAGTGCTCCAGGATCTGCTGGCCGTGCGTGGAGTGCATCACCTCGGGGTGGTACTGCACGCCGTACAGCTTCTTCTCGTCGTTCTCGAAGGCCGCGACCGGGACCACGTTCGTGGACGCGGTGACGGTGAAGCCCTCGGGCGCGGCGGAGCAGGCGTCACCGTGCGACATCCACACGGACTGGTGCTCGGGGGTGCCCTCGAACAGGGTGGAGCCGGACTTGGTGACGGTCAGCGGGGTGCGGCCGTACTCGCGGGCGCCGGTGTTGTCGACCGTGCCGCCGAGCGTCGTGGCCATGAGCTGGAAGCCGTAGCACATGCCGAAGACGGGGACACCGGCCTCGAAGAGGGAACGGTCGAGCTGCGGGGCGCCCTCCTCGTAGACGGAGGAGGGGCCGCCGGAGAGGATGATCGCCTTGGGGTTCTTGGCCAGCATCTCGGCCACGGGCATCGTGCTGGGCACGATCTCGCTGTAGACCCGGGCCTCACGGACGCGGCGGGCGATGAGCTGAGCGTACTGCGCTCCGAAGTCGACAACGAGGACGACGTCCGGGGCGGCGGAGGGTGCAGTGGGCACGGGGCTGCCTTCCGGCGGAAAAGAGGTGTTGTTTTGTCGATTCTAACGGGGCCGGCACCTGCCGATTCGTCTCACCATCCGAACCCGGTTGGCCGCACGGCCACCGGAGGGCCATAATCCGTTCCATGCGCGAGCAGCTGAGCTTCCTCTTTACCTATGGCACCGGACGGTCCGGTCGCCATGGGTCCGCGTGACGCTCGCTCGAGCCGCTGACTTCCCAGAGCGCCCCGGCCGACAGGCCGGGGCGCTCTCGCGTTTCCTCCGCTCCTGTCGGCCGCCGGCCACCACCCCACCGCCCGTCAGGAGAGAGAACATGACCGCCGTCACCACCACCCCCGAGCAGATCGTCGCCGACTCCCGCGCCCGGATCGACGCCCTCGACGACCGCATCATCGGGCTGATCCAGGAACGGATGGCGGTCTCGACCGTGATCCAGGAGGCCCGGATCGCCTCGGGCGGGCGCCGGGTGCACCTCGCGCGCGAGATGGAGGTGCTCGCGCACTGGCGCGAAGCGCTCGGCAAGCCCGGCACCTCGCTCGCGATGACGCTGCTGGAGCTGTGCCGCGGCCGCGTCTGACGCCCGCGCCCCGGCGTCACCCGTCCGGGCCGTGACCGGCCCCGCGGCCCTTCGTTGGTGAGGGTGTCACGCGTGGCTCCGCCGCAGCGATGAGACGCACGCCCCGTGGAGCGTGCGTCGTGGGACCTCGTTGCGGCGCGTGACCGGACGGCAGGGGACAGCAGCCCGGTCACCCACAGGACGGCCGGCCCGGGGACGCCCGGGCCGGCCGTTCCCTCATGCGCGCCGCCCTTCACCGCGTGGCGCGCATCACATGCAACCCTTTGCGTCGACCGCTAGTCACTTTCTGTACGGGGTCTGCCCTCGGAGGGGGAGCGCAGACCCCGTCGTCATGCCTGCGCCCTCGGCGGGACCTCCGGAACGGGCAGCAGCGGCAGCCGCAGCGCCCCGAACGCCTCCTTCGGCACCGCCGGACGCACCGGCTCCACCGCCGCCACCCGCCGGTACGCCTCCCCCTGCGCCGGCCGCGGGTCGGCCTCGCCCTTGTTGGGCCAGTACGCCATCGCCCGCTCCGCCTGGGCGGTGATCGTCAGCGACGGGTTCACCCCGAGGTTGGCGGAGACCGCCGAACCGTCCACGACCGAGATCCCCGGGTGCCCGTACAGCCGGTGGTACGGGTCGACCACCCCCTCCTCCTCGCTCGCCCCGATCGGGCAGCCGCCCAGGAAGTGCGCGGTCAGCGGGGTGCCCATCAGTTCGCCGACGTTGCTGCCGGGGAAGCCGTTGATCTCCTCGGCGAGCAGGGTGGCCGCCTGCGTGGCCTCGGCGATCTGCGTCGGGTTGGGGGCGCCGTGGCCCTGCCGGGCGGTGAGCAGGCCCTTGCCGATGCCGCCGGGCCTGCGGTACGTGGTCAGCGAGTTGTCCAGGGACTGCATGACCAGGCCGATGATGGTCCGCTCCGACCAGCGCCGGTTGGACAGCGAACGCAGGAGCTGGAGCGGGTGCCGTACGGTGCGCGCGCACCAGGCTGCGACGCGGTGCTTGTGGTACGGCACCTGGAGGACCGTCATGAGGCCCATCGCGTTGGAGCCCTTGCCGTAGCGGACGGGCTCGATGTGCGTGTCCGCGTTGGGGTGCACCGAGGAGGTGATGGCCACGCCCCGGGTGAAGTCCGCCGCGGTGCCGTGCCGCTTGCGGTAGCGGCGGTCGTCGGTCTGGGCCCCGACGATCCCCTCGGAGTTGGTCCGGGTCAGGTCACCGAGCCGGGCCGAGATCCGGGGCAGTTCGCCGCGGTCCTTCATGGTGTGCAGCAGGGTCTGGGTGCCGTACGTCCCGGCGGCGACGACCACGTACCGGGCGCGCAGCACCTTCGCCCGGCCCGTGCGGCGGTGGTCGGTGGGCACGGTGCGCACCCGGTAGCCGCCCTCGGGGTGCTCGGCGAGGGCGGTGACGGTGGTCATCGGGTGGATGACGGCGCCGGCGCGCTCGGCGAGGTGCAGGTAGTTCTCGGTCAGGGTGTTCTTGGCGCCGTGCCGGCAGCCCGTCATGCACTCGCCGCACTCGGTGCAGGCCTTGCGGGCGGGGCCGGCGCCGCCGAAGTACGGGTCGGCCACCTCCTCGCCGGGACGGGCCGGGGACGCGCCCTCGGCGTCGTCGCCGTCGCCGAAGAAGACGCCGACGGGGGCCATGTGGAAGCTGTCCCCCACGCCCATCTTCTCGGCGGCGGCCTTCAGGTGGACGTCCGAGGGGGTCATGGTCGGGTTGAGCCGGACCCCGAGCATCCGCTTGGCCTGGTCGTAGTACGGGGCCAGCTCCTCGCGCCAGTCGGTGATGCCGGCCCACTGGCGGTCCTGGAAGAAGGCGGGCGGGGGCACGTAGAGGGTGTTGGCGTAGTTGAGCGAGCCGCCGCCGACCCCGGCGCCGGCCAGCACCATCACGTTGCCCAGCAGGTGGATGCGCTGGATCCCGTACAGCCCGAGGGCCGGTGCCCACAGGTAGTTGCGCAGGTCCCAGGAGTTCCTGGGCAGGTCCGCGCGGGTGAAGCGGCGGCCGGCCTCCAGGACGCCGACCCGGTAGCCCTTCTCGGTCAGCCGCAGGGCCGCCACGGATCCGCCGAAGCCGGAGCCGATGACGAGGACGTCGTAGTCGAGGCCGTCGTACGCGCGGCCGTGGCCGTCGTGGCCGTCGTGGCCGTCGTGGCCGTCGTGGCCGTTGTGGTCGTCCACCGGTGTGCGTCCCCTATCGCAGTCGGAGGGCCTTCATGACCTTCAGGCTCCTGGTCATGAAGGCCGCGTACGCCTCGTCGGTCATGCCGAGGGACGGGGCCATCGGCAGCAGTCGCTGGTGGGCCACGGTCTGCGCCTCGGTGTACTTGAGGATGCCCTCGGAGCCGTGCCGGCGGCCGAGGCCGGAGTCCTTCATGCCGCCCATGGGCGCCTGGGCGCTGCCGTAGGCGGGCGCGTAGCCCTCGTTGATGTTGACCGTGCCGGTGCGCAGCCGGGCGGCGACGGCGTGGCCGCGACGGGCGTCCTTGGTCCACACGCTGGAGTTGAGGCCGTACGCGGTGGCGTTGGCCTCGGCGATCGCCTCGTCCTCGTCGGTGAAGCGGTAGACGGACACCACCGGGCCGAAGGTCTCCTCGGCGCACACCGCCATGGGCGCCTCGACCCCGTCGAGGATGGTCGGCTCGAAGAACAGCGGGCCGATGTCGGGGCGGGCGACACCGCCCGCGACCAGCCGGGCACCCTTGTCCACGGCCTCCGCCACGTGCCGCTGCACGGTCTCCAGCTGCCGCTCGCCGACCAGCGAGCCCATGTCCGCGCCGTACGCGAGGGCGCTGCCGAGCCGCATGGCCTTGGTGCGGGCGGCGAACCGCTCGACGAAGGCGTCGGCGATCGAGGCGTGGACGTAGAGCCGCTCGATGGAGATGCACAGCTGGCCGGCCGAGGAGAAGCAGGCGCGGACGGCGCCGGCCGCGGCCTTCTCCACGTCGGCGTCGTGCAGCACGAGCATGGCGTTCTTGCCGCCGAGCTCCAGGGTGACGCCGACCAGGCGGTCGGCGGCGCCCCGGGCGACCTCGCGGCCGGTGCGGGTGGAGCCGGTGAAGGACACGTAGTCGGCGTGGCCGACGACGGCGGGCCCGACGACCGGGCCCTCGCCCAGGACCACCTGGAACACCTCGGCGGGCATCCCGGCCTCGATCAGCAGGTCCCGGGCCCACAGGGCGGTCAGCGCGGTCTCGGTGTCCGGCTTCATCACGACGGCGTTGCCGGCGACGAAGGCGGGCAGGGCATCGCCGACGGACAGCTCCAGCGGGTAGTTCCAGGGCGCGATCTGCCCGACGACCCCGCGCGGCTGGCGCAGCTCGGTGACCTTGGTCAGCACCGGCACGGCGCCGGTGTGGCCCTTGGGGCGCAGGTAGCCGGGGGCCTTGCGCCCGTAGTGGCGGGCGGCGACCGCGACGGCCTGGACCTCCTCGTGGGCGTGCAGGCGGGCCTTGCCGGTCTCCAGCTGGATCAGGTCGAGGACCTCGGCCTGCCGGTCGAGGACCAGGTCGTGGAAGCGCAGCAGGACGGCGGCCCGCCGGCGGACCGGCAGCGCCGCCCAGGCGGGCTGCGCGGCTCGGGCCCGCTCGAAGGCGGTGGCCACGTCCTCGGGGGTGGCCTCGGGCAGGTCGGCGAGCTTGGCCCCGGTGAACGGGGTGTGGTTGGCGGTGCGGCCGGAGCCGATGACCCCGCGGGTGAGGCGGGCGACCAGCTCGGGGGTCACGACGTCGGCGGCGGTGCGCACGCCGGCCGGAGTGGGAGCCACGGGATTGGTGTAGGCAGGCGTCTGCGAGACCGTCATGGCGGTGAGGGTATGACGATCGCGGACCTTTGGGTACCCGCCGGTAACCAGATTTTACCCATGCCGCCAGCAATCGCTGGCGCAATGGCCGGGACCGGCCCCTGGGCCGGGCCGGGGCCCGGATCAGCCCTCGCTCGGGGCCCAGCCGCTGAGGACGGTGTCGAACTGCGTGCGGGTGGTCGCCCAGTCGGCGGCCGGCCCCGACATGTACACCGCGTACTCCGTCCCGTTCGGGGCGATGTACATCTGCTCGATGGACCGGCGCGGACCCGCGTGCACCCCCTTCTCCGTCCAGGTGAACTCCCAGATCGCCGAGCGGGTGCTGTCGCGGAAGGTGTTCTGGTTGAGCTTCTGCCGCTTGTAGTCGGTGCGCCGGCTGACCTGCTTCTCCAGGTCGAGCACGTGCATGTACGGGTTCTCGTAGTCCGGCGTGGTGTCGATGGCGACGCGGATGAAGTGCTTGCCGTTGTCCGGGGTGTAGTCGATCTGGTCCCCGTCCTTCTGCCGGCGCCAGCCGTCGGGCACGTACAGCGTGAAGCCCGCCGGGTCCTTGACCTCGCTCCAGCCCGCCGGGGCCGCCGCCACCTTGGCGTCGTCCCGGCCGCTCTGCGTGCTGTCCGTGTCGCCGCCGGTCATCTTGAGCACGCCGAAGACCCCGGCGCCGCCCAGGGCCGCCGCGACCACCGCCACCAGCGCGGCCCGGCGCACCCGGCCCGGCGTCCCACCGCGCGCCGCGTCCCCGGCCACCGCGGCCTGCTGCCCGTCCGGGCCCGCGGCGGGCCCGGCCGTCCGGGCCGTGGCCCCGGCGACCCCGCCGGTGGTGGGCCGGTCGGCGGAGCCGGGGGTGGTGAGGTCGGAGGGTCCGGTGAGGTCGTGGGGACCGTCGGTGCGACCGTCCGGGCGGCCGCCGTCGCGGTGTCCGTCGCGGTGTCCGTCGCGGTGTCCGTCGGTCCGTCCGTCGGGGCCGCCGTGGGGACCGACCGCGCCGTGCTGCTCGTGCGGGCTGATCGCCCGCGTCGGTACGTACGCCTGGGCGGACTTGGGCGCGCGGCCCTCCATCGCCTCCAGCAGCATCCGTTCCGCCTCGGCCGCCGACGGCCGCTGCGCCGGGTCCTTGCGCAGCAGCGCCGTGATGACCGGGCCGAGGGCCTCCGCCTGGCGCGGGACCGGCGGCTCGTCGTTGACCACGGCGGCCAGGCTGGAGATCGGCGAGGTCCGGCGGAACGGGGAACGGGCCTCCACCGCCGTGTACAGCGTCGCGCCCAGCGACCACAGGTCCGAGGCCGGGTCCGGGGACCCGCCGGTGACCCGCTCGGGGGCCAGGTAGTCGATGGAACCGACCAGTTCGCCGGTGCGCGTGATCGAGGAGTCGCCCTCGATCGCGGCGATCCCGAAGTCGGTGAGCAGCACCCGGCCGTCCTTGGCCAGCAGGACGTTGCCCGGCTTGACGTCCCGGTGCAGCACGCCCACCGCGTGGGCGGCGCGCAGCGCGCCCAGCACGTGCAGCCCGATCCGGGCGGCCTCGCGCGGCTCGATGCGGCCGGCCGCCTTGGCGGCCTCGGCGAGCGAGGGGCCGTCGATGTACTCCATCACGATCCACGGCCGGTCGTCGTGCTCCAGCACGTCGTGGACGGTCACCACGGAGGGGTGGGCGATCCGGGCCGCGGCCCGGGCCTCCTTCTGGGTGCGGGCGTGCAGCAGCTCCCGGTCGGCCTCGGCGACGTACAGACCGGCCGTCAGCTCCTTGACGGCGACCGTCCTGCTGAGCAGCTGGTCGTGCGCGCGCCAGACCTTGCCCATGCCGCCCTTGCCGATGGCCTCGACGAGCCGGTACCGGCCCGCGAGCACCGCGCCCGCGCCTGTCCTGTGTTCCACGAAACCCCGCCACTGTTGAGCACTCGGAGCCAGATTACGGAGCGGTCGGCCACTGCCGGTACACGACGGGAGCGGTGAGACAGCACTGTGACGCAATTGCCGTAGTGACTCTCCGTCAGGGTGGCTTCAACGGCCCGGTCGGTAACTCCCCGTTGCCTTCTCGAATATTTCGGACACCTTGGCCTCGTCGTCCTGGGGGCCGGTCACCATCACCACGTGGTAGCGGCCGCCGAGCGCGACGACGTGGTTGCGGGCGTAGACCGTCCGTCCGTTGCCGTCGATCCAGGTGTACTGCCCCTCGGCGATGAGCCGCTGCCCGACCGTGGTCGTCCTGATGCCCTTGGAGGTCACCCAGGTGGAGGAGCGGTACGGCTCCAGCTCACGCTCCTTGTCCTTCTGGTACGCGGCCGGGTCCGGCCGGCCCTCGACGGCGTCCCGGCCGGGCACGACGACCAGGGTGAAGTCGCCGTTGGTGTAGCGGACCTGGCCGATGTCGTTGATCTGGCGACGGTCCCAGCCGTCGGGGACGACGATCTGGAAGCCTTCGGGGTCCTGGGAGACGGTGTACCCGGGCGGGGCGGAGGCGGCGGCCGAGGGCGCCGCCTCCGCCCCGCCCGGGTACACCGTCTCCCAGGAC
>NZ_RPRY01000481.1 GCF_003949795.1 Streptomyces sp. WAC06614 | reverse complement strand
GCGGCTACTCGGCGCGGAGGGCGGCCAGCCGCTGGGCGAACGGGACGATCTCGAAGCCGTCCGCCGGGTCCACCGAGGTGATCGCCCCGGTCAGGGAGCGGGGGGCGATCGCGGCGGCGGTGTCGACGTCCGGGCCGACGACGGTGGCGGGGGCGGCGCCGCGGGCGTCGGCGGGTGCCATGAAGCGGGCCAGTTCCGCGCCCCCGCGGGTGATCCGCCGGGCGAGGCCGTCCTCGCCCCAGTCCTCCGAGGCCGCGTACACGGCCGTCGGCAGGGCCAGCGCGCGCAGATGGGTGAACAGCGGGCGCAGGGCGTGTTCGGTGACCAGGGAGTGGCGGGCCGTTCCTCCGGTCGCACCGAGGAGCACCGGCTTTCCGGTGAGGGCGTCCTTGTCGATGACGTCGAAGAACGACTTGAACAGGCCGCTGTAGGAGGCCGCGAACACCGGCGTGACCGCGATCAGGCCGTCCGCGGCGGCCACCGCGTCGAGCGCGGCGGCCAGCCGGGCGGGCGGGAACCCGGTGACGAAGTGCTGGGCGATCTCCGTCGCCAGGTCCCTCAGCTCGATCACCTGCGGTTCGGCGTCGACATGGCGCAGGGTCGCGGCCGTGAGGCGGTCGGCGAGCAGGCGGGTCGACGAGGGCGAGCTCAGCCCCGCCGATACGACGACGAGCTTCATGCCTGCGTCTCCTCCTTCGGGTGCTGCTGGGCGGCCGCCACCCGGGCCGCGTGCGTGGGGGCGTCCGGCACACCGGCCGGGCGCAGGTTCGCGAACTCCTTGCGGAGCACCGGGACGACTTCCTCGCCGAGCAGGTCGAGCTGCTCCAGGACGGTCTTCAGCGGCAGGCCCGCGTGGTCCATCAGGAAGAGCTGGCGCTGGTAGTCGCCGACGTGGTCCCGGAAGGTGAGGGTGCGGTCGATGACCTGCTGCGGCGAGCCGACGGTCAGCGGGGTCTGCGAGGTGAACTCCTCCAGGGAGGGGCCGTGGCCGTAGACGGGCGCGTTGTCGAAGTAGGGGCGGAACTCGCGCACCGCGTCCTGGGAGTTCTTGCGCATGAACACCTGGCCGCCGAGTCCGACGATGGCCTGCTCGGGGGTGCCGTGGCCGTAGTGGGCGTAGCGCTGCCGGTACAGGTTCACCATCTGCCGGGTGTGGGAGGCGGGCCAGAAGATGTTGTTGTGGAAGAAGCCGTCGCCGTAGTAGGCGGCCTGCTCGGCTATCTCGGGCGAGCGGATGGAGCCGTGCCAGACGAAGGGCGCGACGCCGTCCAGGGGGCGCGGGGTGGAGGTGAAGGACTGCAGCGGCGTACGGAACTTGCCCTTCCAGGTGACGACGTCCTCGTCCCAGAGGCGGCGCAGCAGCGCGTAGTTCTCGATGGCGAGATCGATGCCGTCGCGGATGTCCTTGCCGAACCAGGGGTAGACCGGGCCGGTGTTGCCGCGGCCCATCATCAGGTCGACGCGGCCGTCGGCGACGTGCTGGAGCATCGCGAAGTCCTCGGCGATCTTCACCGGGTCGTTCGTGGTGATCAGCGTGGTCGACGTGGACAGGATCAGGCGCTCGGTGCGGGCGGCGATGTAGCCGAGCATGGTCGTCGGCGAGGAGGGGACGAACGGCGGGTTGTGGTGCTCACCGGTGGCGAAGACGTCCAGGCCGACCTCCTCGGCCTTCTGGGCGATAGCGAGCATCGCCTTGATCCGCTCGTGCTCGCTCGGCGTACGCCCCGTCGTCGGATCGGGCGTGACGTCACCGACGGTGAAGATCCCGAACTGCATGGCTCCCCTTCCCGAGGTTGTTCAGAATTCAACTATACCCGGGAACGGGTGGTGCCGCGGAGGTATTCCCGCAGGAAGGACGGGCAGGCGCCCGGAGCAACAGGAGGTGCGCCATGGCTACCCGCAACGAGCACACCCTGCCGACCGCGTCCCCGGACGCGGGCCCGTACGTGGTCCGGGTGAGCGGTGACATGGACGTCGACCACGCGGAGCAGCTCACCGCCGCACTGACGGTGGCGCTGTCGCGGGCCCCTCGGGGCGCGGACCTCGTCGTGGACCTGTGCCACTCGTCGTTCTGCGACTCCGCGGGGCTCAACGTCCTGCTCGCGGCCCGACAGCGAGCGTGCACGGAGGGCAAGCACCTCGTGCTCGCCGCACCGAGCCATCAGATGATCAGACTGCTGGAGCTCACCGGGGCGGAGGACCTGTTCGCCTTCGCCCCGGCGGTGGCGTGGTGAGGGCCGCCGGCCCCCACCCGGGCGCCGGTCTCAGGTGTGGACGCGGCCGTTGACGCCGTCGTGCGCGTCGGCGTGCTCGTCGTCGAACCAGTGGTCCCCGGCCGCCAGGTAGCGGAACGAGTGGCTCCCGTGGGCGGGCAGGGCCACCGAGGCCGCGCGGGTCCCGTCACCGCGGGAGCGCAGGGGGTGCGCGGCGGGGTTCCAGTGGTTGAAGTCCCCGACCACGCTGACCGGCCCCTCCGGAGTGTCGTCGGGTAGGACGAAGGTCACCTGCGTACGGCCCTTGATCTGCTTGCGTTCGAGCACCGGAGAACTCCCCACACGTGGAACTGGCAGAGGCCCCAGCACCGTCGCACGCCCGCCGCCCTCCCGGGCCCCCACACGCCGCCCACGGCGGACCCGTCACCCTCCCGGCCCCGGAGTCTCCCGGATTCGGCCCCTGGGTCGGCCCAGGACTCAGCCCCCGGACGGGCCCCCGGCCGGGGTCTTCCGCGCGTGCAGGACGTACGCGTCCAGCGGCAGCGGGGTGTGGCCCTGGAGGTACAGGCCGGTGTCGGCGA
Source organism: Streptomyces sp. WAC06614 (assembly GCF_003949795.1). Taxonomy (GTDB): domain Bacteria; phylum Actinomycetota; class Actinomycetes; order Streptomycetales; family Streptomycetaceae; genus Streptomyces. The sequence goes on along the minus strand of NZ_RPRY01000481.1, from coordinate 1,070 downwards.
GGAGGCGGGCGTAGTGGTCGGCCCGGCGCTCGCGGCCCCCGACGTTGCACAGCATGTGCAGGTCCCAGGCGGTGGCCAGCGAGGGGGAACCGTCGGCGGGCAGGAGGCGTTCGACGATCAGCAGGTCGGCGTGGGCGGGCATCGCACGGGCGCAGTGGCGCAGGATCTCCCGGCAGCGGTCGTCGTCCCAGTCGTGCAGGACGCGGGAGAGGACGTAGACGTCCCCGCCGGACGGGACGTCGGCGAAGTCGCCGGCCCGGTAGGCACAGCGCGCACCGCAGCCCGCGGCGTCGAGGTGGCGGCGGGCCGCGGCGACGGCGTGCGGGCGTTCCAGGAGGACGCCGCGCAGCCGCGGGTGGGCGGTGAGGATCTGGCCGAGCAGTTCTCCGTTCCCGCCCGCGACGTCGACGACCGTCGCGGGTTCCGGCGCCCGGGCCGCCGCTGCCGTGACGACCGGGTGGGCGGGGACCGGCCCGAACATGCGGGAGCTGGCGGCCATGGACCGGTCGAAGAGGTCGGCGAGTTCGGGGTCGCGGGCGAAGTGGTCGAAGTGGTTCTCGCCGAAGAGGTGGTCGAACGCCGGCCGGCCGGTCCGGACGGCGTGGTCGAGGCCGCCGAAGGACCGGTAGAAGGGGCCTGCGTACATCAGGGCCAGCGGGCGCATGGAGGCGGGGGCGTCCTCGCGCAGCAGGGCCCCGAGTTCGGTGAGGCGGAATCCTTCCTCCTGGGCCCCGTCCAGGTCCAGGTGCACGTCCTGGTCCTGGTCCTGATCCCGGTCCCGGTCCTGGCCCTGGACAGGGGCCGGCGGCGGGACCGGGGCGACCGCGCCGAGCATCGCCAGGTACCGCAGGAGCACGCCCAGGGCCCGCGGCCGGGTGCCGGTCAGCCGGGCGAGGTCCGCGGGGCGGTGCGCGGCGGCGGTGTCCATGACGTCGGGCAGGCGCAGCCGGGCGAAGGAGGCCAGGGCCTGGGTCGTCCAGGCGCCGGTGAGCAGCCGAAGGAGCGTTTCGGCGGGCCTGCCCTCGTCACGGCGGGGGCGGGCCCGCCGAAACGCTCCTTCGGCTGCTCAC
>NZ_RPRY01000480.1 GCF_003949795.1 Streptomyces sp. WAC06614 | reverse complement strand
GGTCAGGCGAACTCGGGGGCCGTGGTGGGGGCTCCGCCGAGGGCGTCGCGTCGTTCGGGCATCCGGAGGCTGACCATCCGGTGCCAGCCGGCCAGCCGTTCCCAGCCGTGCAGGCCGTGGATCCCGGCCGCCAGGGCGGCGGACTTCGCCCTCGGCCAGTGCAGCAGCCGGCCCATGTGGTCCATGACGGCGAGGCTGACGTCGCGGTAGACGGCGATCTCGCAGAGGGCGCTCTCGCGCAGCACCCGCTGGATGGTGCGGCCGTGGCCGAGGTGGTTGAGCCGGAGCAGTTCCTCGTGGCAGTAGGCGAGGTGGTTGTCCTCGTCGTTGCTGATCATGCGGATGGCCCGGCCCAGTTCGGGATGGTCGCCGAAGTGGGTGACGAGCATGTCCATCTGGTCGGCGGCCCGTTGCTCGGTGACCCGACTGTGTGCCAGGTAGACCACCACGTCCTGCTCGGTCAGCGGCTCCTCGCGGCGCAGCTTGGCGTGCGGCAGGCCGATGCCGCGGCGCTCCAGCAGCATCGTGTAGTCGGTCTCCGGCGGCACCGGCACGGGCGGCAGGCCGCGTCTGCGCAGCAGGGCGTTGAAGATCCGGCCGTGTTTGTCCTCGTCGGCGCCGTGCCGGGCGATCTTGTGCGCCATCTCCCGCATGCTGCCGGGCACCAGGGCGGAGATCCGGGCGTTCTCCCAGCCGCCCTGGGACTCCCCGCTGGCGGCGATGGAGCAGAACAGCTGGAAGGCGTCGTCGCTGTCGACGATCTCCTGGAACAGGCTGCGGGCAGAGAGCATGCGTCCACCTCCGGGCATCGGTCCGGTTCCCACTCAAATCCGGATCGACCGGGGCGGCAACCGAGGCGCCGCGCCGCTCGGCCGAACGAAGGACGGGGAGGGCGGACCCGGGTGCGTAACCCGGTGGGGCACCCGCGCGTTGAAGGGACGACGGCCGTGGCGGGGAAGACCCCCGAGCCCCCACCACGGCCGCTGTGCTGTCCGGCTACGCGAGGCCGGCGTGCTCCAGGGCCTCGGTGCCCGCGCGGAGCGCGGCGAGCCGCTCGTCCAGGGTGAAACCGGCCGGGGCGAGGGTGAGCGTGGTGACGCCGGCGTCGGCGTAGGCGCGCATCCCGTCGGCGATGCGCTCCACGGAGCCGAGCAGGGTGGTGGAGTCGATCAGGGAGTGCGGGATCGCGGCGGCCGCGCCCTGCTTGTCGCCGGCCAGGTACTTGTCCTGGATCTCGACGGCCTCCTTCTCGTAGCCCATGCGCCGGGCCAGCTGGTTGTAGAAGTTCTGCTTCCGGCTGCCCATGCCGCCGACGTACAGGGCCGTGTAGGGGCGGAACATGTCGGCGAGCGCGGGCACGTCCTCGCCGAGGGCCAGCGGCACGGTCGGGCAGACGTCGAAGCCGTCCATCGTCAGGCCCGCCTTCTCGCGACCGGCCCGGATGTGCCGCAGCGCGGTCTCCTCCAGGTGCGCGGCGGCGGGGAAGATCAGCAGGGCGCCGTCGGCGATCTCGCCGGTCTGCTCCAGGTTCTTGGGGCCGATGGCGGCGATGTAGAGCGGGATGCGCTCACGGGTGGGGTGGACGGTGAGCTTGAGGGCCTTGCCCGGGCCGCCGGGCAGCGGCAGGGTCCAGTGCTCGCCCTCGTGGGTCAGGCGCTCGCGGGTCATGGCCTTGCGGACGATCTCGACGTACTCGCGGGTGCGGGCGAGCGGCTTGTCGAACTTCACGCCGTACCAGCCCTCGGAGACCTGCGGGCCGGAGACGCCCAGGCCCAGCCGGAACCGGCCGCCGGAGAGGGAGTCGAGGGTGGCGGCGGTCATGGCGGTCATCGCGGGCTGGCGGGCCGGGATCTGGAGGATGGCCGAGCCGACGTCGATCCGCTCGGTCTGCGCGGCGACCCAGGCGAGCACGGTGGGGGCGTCGGAGCCGTACGCCTCGGCGGCCCAGCAGACGTCGTAGCCGAGCCGGTCGGCCTCCCGGGCGACGGCCAGGTTGTCGGCGTCCATGCCCGCGCCCCAGTAGCCGAGATTGATACCGAGCCGCATGTGTCGTCCCCTTACCGAGCAGTAACGTTCTGGTTGCCGGGACTCTAGCGCGCCCGGGTCCCCCGCGTCAGCGCCCCAGTAGTCTCAGCGCTCATGGAGCAGAGGCATCTCGGCCGCACCGGACTGCGCGTGTCCCGGCTCGGCCTCGGCACCCTGACCTGGGGCCGCGACACCGGCGAAGAGGCCGCCGCCGAGCAGTTGAAGGCGTTCTGGGAGGCCGGCGGCACGCTGGTGGACACCGCAGACGTCTACGGGGGCGGGGAGGCCGAGTACCTGCTGGGCCGGCTCGTGGGCGCCCTGGTGCCCCGGCAGGACCTGGTGATCGCGACCAAGGCGGGCAGCGTGCCGGACCCGGTCCGACGCGCCGACGGTTCGCGCGGGCACCTGCTGGCGGCGCTGGACGCCTCCCTGACCCGGCTGGGCACCGACCACGTGGACCTGTGGCTGGTGCACGCCTTCGATCCGGTGACCCCGCTGGAGGAGACCCTCCAGGCCCTCGACCTGGCGGTCGCCAGCGGCCGGGCCCGGTACGCGGGGGTGGCCGGCTTCAGCGGCTGGCAGCTGGCCAAGGCGGCCACCTGGCAGCTCGCGGCGCCGGGGACCCGCACCCGGCTCGCCGGGGCGCAGCTGGAGTACTCGCTGCTCCAGCGGGGCGTCGAGCGCGAGGCGCTGCCGGCGGCGCTGGACCTGGGCCTGGGGCTGCTGCCCTCGTCCCCGCTGGGCCGGGGCGTGCTGACCGGCAAGTACCGCGACGGCGTCCCGCCGGACTCACGCGGCGCCTCGGAGCTGATGGCGGGCTTCGTCGAGCCGTACCTCGACGACGCGGCGGCCCGGATCGTGGACGCCGTCGCCACGGCCGCCCACGGCCTGGCCGTGACCCCGCTCCAGGTGGCCCTGGCCTGGCTCCGGGACCGGCCCGGCGTGACCGCGCCCATCGTGGGCGCCCGGACGTCGGCGCAGCTCAGCGAGGCGTTGTCGGTGGAGCCCCTTAGTCTTCCCGAGGAGATCTGCCGGGCGCTGGACGATGTGTCGGCGCCCGTGCACCGCTACCCCGACCACGACTGGAGCACGCTGTGAGCACGGACCGCACCGACCCCGAGTCGCCTGCGGAGCAGGCCGATCCACCGACCGCCGAAGCCGAAGCCGCGGCTGCCGAGGCCGAGGCGGGCGGAGCGGCCGCCGGCGCGGCTGCGGAGGAGGCCGGGGGCGCTCAGGGCGCAGGCTCCGCGGACGTGGGCACGGGCTCCGCGGAGGCGGGCGAAGGCTCGACGGACGTGGGCGCGGGCGCGGAGGACGCGGACGGGGCCGATGGCACGGCCGTCGGCCAGTCGACCGCGGCCGCGAGCTCCGCGGACGGGGACGCGGGCTTCGCGGCGGGCGGCGAAGCCCCCGCGGACGCGGGCACGGGCTCCGCGGACGCGGGCACGGGCTCCGCGGCGGGCGGCGAAGCCCCCGCGGACGCGGGCACGGGCTCCGCGGCGGGCGGCGAAGACCCCGCGGACGCGGGCACGGGCTCCGCGGCGGGCGGCGAAGGTTCCGCGGGCACGGGCTCCGCGGAGCCCGGCGAAGGCCCCGCGGACGCGGGTGGGGGGTCTGCGGAGGAGGCGGGGGCGCAGCGGAGTGAGGCGGAGGCCGAGTTGGCCGCGCAGCGGGTGGAGCGGGAGCGGATCGAGCGGCGCAAGGCCGAGCGGACCGCGCCGATCGACGCCGGGGCCAAGCTCAGCGGCCGGGCCGCGGACCTGCTGGCCGCCGTACGGGCCGTGGAGAGCGGCGAGCAGCCGGCCCCGCGGTACTTCGACGAGGCCCCCGCCCCGGCCGCCCGCCGGGCC
>NZ_RPRY01000479.1 GCF_003949795.1 Streptomyces sp. WAC06614 | reverse complement strand
GTGGCCGGCCCGGCGGCCCGGGCGGGGCGTCGGGGGAGCACCCGACGGCGGAGGTCGTCGAGAGCTTCGCGATGCCGGCGCCCCAGGCCCCGGCGCGGCCGGCGGCCGGGCTGCTGCCCGCGCCGCCGGCGCCCCCGGCTCCGCCCGAGCCGGCCGGTCCGCCGCACCCGAGCGGCGCCGAGCTCGACTACGCGGCCCTCGTGCTGTCCGGCCCCGACGAGCAGGGCGATCGTAGGGGCCGGCTGTTCCCCGGCGCCCCCGCCGACCCCGTGGCCGCCGCACACCGTCGCCGCGCCGAAGCGGTGGCCGGCCTGCCGCTGCCCGGACACGCCGTACGGCCCCGGGAGTCCGCCGGCTCCTTCGACCACCGCTTCGACGCCACCGCCCGCGTCGACGTACCGTCGGACGGCACCTGGCACACCGTCACCGTCGGCGAGGTCCCGGTCGGCCTGCGCACGGAGTACGTGTGCGTGCCCTCCGTGGAGCCGACCGTGTACACCACCCTGGTGCTGTCCAACACGAGCGACCAGGCCCTGCTGGCGGGCCCGGTGGAGGTCACCGTCGACGACGCGTTCCTGCTGACCGCCCCCCTGCCCACGCTCGCCCCCGGCGGGGTCCGCCGCGTGGGACTGGGGCCGGCCGAAGGCATCCGCGTCACCCGCCGTACGACGCTGCGCGAGTCGACCGCCGGCCTGCGCAACCACATCACCGTCCTCGACCACCGCGTCCACGTGGAACTCGCCAACGGCCTGGCCCGGCCCGTCACCGTAGAGGTCCGCGAGCGCGTCCCGGTCACCTCCGACCCGGACGTCCGGATCGAGGAACGGCCCGGCTGGACGGCCCCCGGCGCCGGTACGGACGCGGACGCCGCTACGGACCCCGACGCCGGTACCGGACCCGAGCAGCACACGCCGGACGTCCGGCTCCGGCGGGTGGACCTGCCCGCCGGCGGCACCGCCGCCCTCGACGGCGGCTTCGAGATCCGCATCCCGGCCGGCAAGGCCCTGGTCGGCGGCAACCGCAGGAGCTGACACACGCCATGCCCACGGCCCCGAAGCCGATCGCCCTCCCCGTCACGGCCGTCACGTGCCTGGAGGACCGCAGCCACGTCGAACGCTCCGCCGTGCTCGACCTGACCCCCGGCGTCCACCGGCTGCGCCTCGGGCCGGTCAGCGCCCTCGCGGTCGACCGGACCCTGCACGCCGAGGTGACCGCCGACCACCACGCCACCGTGCTGGACGTACGGATGGTCCGCGACTGGACGCCGCGCGGCCCGCTGCCCGCCGAGGACGACTCCGCACTGCGCCGGCGGGTGCACGCCCTGGAGGAGGAGCAACGCGGCCTGGGGCGCCGCCGCGACCGGCTGCACGCCCGCCTCGACGCCCTCGGGCACCTCGCCGCCGACCTGCTGCGGGAGATCGGCGAAGGCGCCGGCGCCGGAGAGAGCGACACCGCCCGCTGGAGCCGCGAACTGGACCGGGTGGACACCGAACGCGACACGTACGGCGAACACCTGCGCGGCGTGGAGGCCCGGCTGACCGCCCTCGCCGCGGAGATCGGCGAGGCCCGGCGGGCCGTCGCCCTCGCCGAACGGCCGCCCGCCGAACTCGTCGGCCACATCGAGCTGACCGTGCAGAGCGCGGCCGCCGGACCGGCCCGGCTGCGGCTGACCCACCTCACCCCCTGCGCCCTGTGGCGCCCCGCCTACCGGGCCGTGCTGGACGGCGGGTCGCTGACCTTGGAGACCGACGCCATGGTCTGGCAGCGCACCGGCGAGGACTGGTCCGGCGTACGGCTCACCCTGTCCACGGCCCGGTCGGCGCTGGCCACCGAACCGCCCCGGCTCGACGAGGACCGGCTGACGCTCAAGGACCGCTCCGCCGCCGAACGCCGCACCGTCGACGTCGAGTTGCGCGAGGAGGAGATCGGCGACCTCGGACCGGCCCCCGTCCTCGGTCTGCCGGGCGTCGACGACGGCGGCGAGGCCCGGGTGCTCCACGCCCCCGCACCGGTCTCGGTCCCCGCCGACGGGCGGGCCCACCGGGTGCCGGTCTCGTCCTTCACCACGGCCGCGCACAGCGAGTACGCCTGCTCGCCCGAGCTGTCCCCCCTGGTCACCCAGGTGGCGCGGTTCGACAACCGCTCCGGCCACGCCCTGCTCGCCGGCCCCGTGGACCTGGTCCGCGACAGCGGAGCCGTCGGCCGCGGCACCCTGGACTTCACCGCCCCCGGCGCCCCGGTGGAGCTCGCCTTCGGCAGCCGCGACGACCACCGGGTGGTCCGCCACACCGAGGAGTCCCGGGACACGGCCGGCATCACCCAGCGGACCGTCGTCACCCGCACCGTGCGGCTGCACCTGTCCCGGTTCTCCGCCCCCGGGGAGGACGACGAGCGCGTGGTCGTGGTCCGTGAGCGGATCCCGGTCCCGGAGGTGTCGGCGGTGGAGGTCCGCCTGCGCAAGGACGCCTGCGCGCCGCCGCCGGAGGCGGTCGACGCCGACGGCATCGCCCGCTGGGACGTCACGCTCCCGCCCGGCGGCCGCCGCTCCCTCACCCTGGTCTACGAGCTGTCGGCGAGCTCCAAGGTCGTCGGCCTCTGAGCGGCCCCCGCCGAGCACCACGGGACGCGCACGGAACCACACGGAGTGCACCGAACCCTCCCCTGTATCCAACTGACGTGCCATCATGGGGTGTTATGGCTGAGGGGGAAGCTGAGCGGAGGACGGCCGTCCGGGTGCGCCTGGCGCGGGGGGCGAGCGAGGGTGACGTCGGGGCGCTGAAGGCGTGGCTCGAACGGGAACGAAAGCTCGAAGGGCTCAGGAGCAGCGGCGAGCTGGAGATCCAGGAACGGGCCGGCACGGAGGAGGGACGGGGGCCGGGCAGCCCGATGGGCGCCGGGCTCGACATCGTCCTGGTGCTGATCGGGGCGGTCGCCCCGAAGCTGTTCGACGAGGTCTACGAGCAGGTCAAGAGCGGGGTGCGCGCCTGGCGGGAGAACCGCCGGAGCGTGGAGAGCGGCGAACCGCCGGAGGTCGAGGTCACGCCCGAGGGCGACGGGAGATAGCCCGTGGCGCGCTTCGACCCGCGCGGCAGAGTGAACAGGGCGCTGCTCGTCGGCGTCCCCGAGTACGACTTCACCCAGCCGGACCACCCCGTCGGGGTGCCCGGCGACCTCCCGGCGGTCGCCCACAACCTCAGCGGCCTGGAGCGGTCGTTACGGGCGGGCGGGGTCTTCGCCGAGGGCGAGATCACCGTCTGCCGCCCCGGCACCGTCGACGCGTTCGACCGCCGCCTCGACGCGGCCGTCGCGGCGGCCGAGGGTCTGCTCCTGGTGTACTTCTCCGGCCACGGCGCCGTGCCCAGCACCGGCGACGAACTGTGGCTGCTGATGCGCGGAGCGACCATCGTGCCGGGCGGGGAATCGGTGTTCCGGGGCGCCGCGCCCTGGAAGAGCGTCCTGACCGTCCTGGCCCGGGCCAAGGCGGAGCACGTGGTCGTCGTCCTCGACTGCTGCTACGCCGGCAACGCCGCGACGGCCTGGGACGCGCTGGCACCCGCACCACGGCGGCGGATCTCCCTGCTGATGAGCGTGCAGGCCAACAACCGCATCGACGCCGGGGACGGCGACTCGCCCACCCCCTTCACCGCGCAGCTCGTCCGGCTGCTGGACGAGGCGACGCACGCGCACGGTTCCGCCCGGGACGATCCGGGCGGCAGCTCCGCCGGTACCGGGTTCGCGGACCTGGCGGAGCGGATCACCGCCCATATGGCCGCGCACCACACCACCTTGCGCGAACCGCCCGAGCCGTGGGAGCCCCAGAGCCGTCCGGCGGCCTCGGGCACCGACGTCCTGCTCGCCACACCCGTCCCCGCCCGCCACGGCCCCCCGC
>NZ_RPRY01000478.1 GCF_003949795.1 Streptomyces sp. WAC06614 | reverse complement strand
CGGCCGGGGTGTCCGTCATGGGGGTCGTACCTCCGGTACGGGGCGGGTGGTCAGCCTGCGGGGGCTTCGAGGACGGTCTGGCCGTAGCCGTGCTCGCCGGCCTCGGCGGCCGGGCGGGTGCGGCGTCCGGGGACCCGGACCGAGGCGCGCTTGAGCCAGCGGTCGGTGCCGTCGTAGCGGGCCCGGAAGGGCGCCCGGCCGTGGACGACCAGGTCGTTGTCCACGACCAGGACCTCGCCGGGGCGCAGGCGCACGGCGACGGAGACCCGGGCCAGTTCGGCCGACAGGCGGCCGTACGCGGCCCGGTACTCCTCGTCGGCGTCGTCCAGCGGGGTGTACGCGGGGTCGTAGCGCAGGGTCGGTCCGTCCTCGGCGGCGAAGAGCGCCGGTACGGGCGGCGGGGGCCGGTCGGCGTAGCTCCGGGCGGTCCCGTAGGCGTCGTCGGGGAAGATCGGCAGCACCGGCTCGGTCAGCAGGCGGACGTCGGCGTCCGCGAGGCGGGTCCGGCGGATGCTCGCGGCGGTGGTGGCGATGTCGTCGTGGTTGCGCAGGCAGCCGAGCACCAGCAGGTGGGCGCGGCCGGGGTGGAAGGCGTCCTCGGTGTGCGGGCTGAGGAGCACCGTGCTGGAGGCTCCCGTCTGCGCGTGCTCGTGTCCCGGCGACGGGACGATGTCGTGGACGAAGCGGCCGCCCTGCTGGCCCTCCCAGGCGAGGGGGCGGCCCATGAGGGTGGCGAGCAGGAGCAGGACGAGATCGTGGAGCGTGGCGCTGTCCTGCGCGGTGGCCCAACTCGTGGGCGTGGGACCGAGGGTGGCGTCGTCGACGTCGAGGCCGCGCAGGAGGAACAGGCCGTCGGCGGTGTCGACGGGGCGGCAGTGGTGTCGCAGGGCGCGGCCGGCCCGGTCGGCCGACCGGCGTATGCCGGCGAGGAGTTCCGGGCTCGTGGCGGAGGTACCGAACTCGGCGAGCAGAGTCTGCGCGGCCTCGCGGAGTTCGCGCACGGTGGCGGGGTCGAGCTGGCGGACGGGCGGCGCGGCGGCCGTGCTCATGGCGAAGGAATCCGTTTCGTTCGGACGGCAGGGGACGCGGTGAGCTGGCGCGGTGCATCTCGCGAAGCTGGGCGAGAACGCGCAACTGGCCTGCGTCAACGGCGCATTGGCGGCCAGCGGGGGAACCTGCGGAACCGGCGGACGTCTCGAACGCTAGCAGGAAATTAAGGTAAGGCAAACCTTACTAATCGGTCGACCCGGCGCAGGATTCGGACATGCGTCCCGCCGGGGGTGACGGCTTGCGGACATGGCTGTCATGAGGGTAGGCAAACCTAAGTGCAACCCCCGTCTCGCTCAGTGGATCGAGGACGTACGTGAACATGAACAGGCGTCAAGTTCTGCGCTCCGGCGGCATGTTGGGCGCGGCGACGCTGCTCGCCGCCTGCTCCCCGGGGGCCGGCGACACCCGGGCCGCTCCCGCCACCGGGGAGGGCCGCCCCAGGAGCGGGGGTACGCTCCGCGTCGGTGCCCTCGGCCGCCCCGGCGCCCTCACCCGCGACCCGCACGGCTCCCAGGCCAACGAGAGCGACTACCTCGTCATCGCGTTGGTCCACGACACCCTCACCGTCCCCGGACTCACGCCCAACACCCGCCCCCGCCTGGCCGCTTCGTGGGAGCCGTCGGCCGACCTGAGGACCTGGCGGTTCACGATCGCCCGGGGCGCCGCCTTCCACGACGGCAGTCCGGTGACCGCCGACGACGTCGTCTGGTCCCTGCGGCGCCTGCGCAACACCCCCTCCGGGGCCTCCCGCCTGCCCGGCATCAGGCCGGAGAACATCACGGCCGACGGAACCGGCACCGTCGTGCTCGTCTCCGACTACGCCAACGCCGAACTGCCGCTCCTGACCCGCCTGACCACCTTCGTCCTGAAGAAGGACACCCCCGACGACGCCCTCGACGCGGCCCCCGGCGCAGGCCCGTTCCGGCTCGACCGGTACCGGGGCGGCAACGCCCGCCTCGTCCGCAACGACGCCTGGTACGGCGGCACCGTGCACCTCGACGCCATCGAGGTCACCATGTTCGAGACCCCGCAGGCCATGACCAACGCCCTCCTCGCCGGCCAGATCGACCTCGCCTCCAACGCGGGCGCCGTCGCGGCCCGCACCGTCGAGGGCCGCAAGGACCTCCAGGTCCTGCGCCGCCCCGACGACATGGCCATGCCGATCGTGATGCGCACCGCCGCGGGCAGCCCGTTCGCCGACCCGCGGGTACGGGAGGCCTTACGCCTGGCCGTCGACCGCGAGGCCATGGTCGCGCAGGTCCTCTCCGGCTACGGCACCGTCGCCAACGACATCCTGGGCACCGGCGACCCGCACTACGCCAAGGACGTCCCGCAGCGCCGGCGCGACCTGGACAAGGCCCGCAGGCTGCTCGCCGACGCGGGCTTCGACCTGTCCCGGACCTACGACCTCGTCACCACCGAGGACATCCCCGGACTGGCCGAATCCGCCACCCTCTTCGCCCACCAGGCCCGGGAGGCCGGCATCAAGGTCCAGGTCGTCAAGCAGGAGTCCGGCGCCTTCTGGGACAAGACCTGGAAGACCGGCGACTTCTACACCACCTACTGGGGCACCAACGACTCCGTGGTGTTCTTCGCCTCGAAGACCATGGTCACCGAGGCCGCCACCAACGAGGCCGGCTGGGCCGACCCGGACTTCGACGCCGCCTACCGCACGGTCCTCGGCACGGCCGACGAGACGGCGCGCGCAGCCGCCCTCAAGAGGCTCCAGCAGATCGAGTTCGACCGGTCCGGCTATCTGCTGTGGGGGATGGCCGACGGCATCGACCTGGCCACCACTAAGGTCCAGGGCCTGCCCGAACTCGCCGGCTACGGCCGGGTCCGGCTAGAGAACACGTGGCTGCGTTGAACCACCGCGCCCTCGCCCTGGCCGGTCACCTGGCCGTCGCGGTGGCCCGGCGGGCCGTGCTGCTGGTCCTCCTGCTGGCCCTGGTGTTCGCCGCCGTCGAGGCCCTCCCCGGGGACGCCGCCGCGGCGGCCTCCGAGCGCGGTGAGAGCCCCGCCGACCGGGCCGCCCGCCGACACCTGCTCGGCCTGGACCGGCCCCTGTGGGAACGCTTCCTGGACTGGATGACCGCCCTGCCCTCCGGCGACCTCGGCACTTCCGCGCACGGCCGGCCGGTCACCGAGCTGCTGACCGACCCGTTCCCCAACACCCTGCTGCTGGGCGGGACCGCGTTCGTCCTCACCGTCGTGCTGTCGCTCGGCCTGGGCTGCTGGGCGGCCGCCCGCCCCGGCCGGCTCACCGACCGGATCATCGGCCACACGGCCACGGCCGCGTTCGCCGTACCCGAGTTCGTCGTCTCCGTGCTGCTCCTGCTGCTGCTGTCCCTGTGGACGGGATGGCTGCCCGCCGTCACCGTCACCGGCGCGGACGGCGCCCCGGCGACCTGGACCATGCTGATCATGCCGGTACTCGCCCTGGTGATCCCCCAGACCGGCTGGAACACCCGCATCGTGCGCGGCGCCCTCGCCGACCAGGCCACCGCCCCGCACGTGGAAGCGGCCTTCCTCGACGGACTGCCGACCCACCAGGTGCTCCTGCGTCACGCCCTGCCCGGCGCGGTACCCGCCGTCGCCACCGGCATCGCCACCTCCACCGGCATGCTCCTCGGCGGAGCCGTGGTCGTGGAGACCCTCTTCAACTATCCGGGCGTCGGCACCGTCCTGGCCGGCGCCGTCGCCGCCCGCGACACCCCCCTCGTCGCCGGTGTCGTCGCCGGCGCCGGCGCCCTCATCAGCCTCGTCCTGCTCGCCGCGGACCTGCTCCGCGCCCGCGTCCTGGGAGCCCGCCCATGAGCCCGCCCACGACCCCGCGCCCGCACGCCGCCAC
>NZ_RPRY01000477.1 GCF_003949795.1 Streptomyces sp. WAC06614 | reverse complement strand
CCCCGGACCCGACCCCGGCACCGGCCCCGGAAACCACCAAGGCCGCGTCCGGGCCCGGTGCTCAGGGGGTGACGGACTCGCGCCGCTGGGCGCCGGCGGGCACCGCTACGGGCCCGGACGCGGCCTTGGTGGTTTCCGGGGCCGGTGCCGGGGTCGGGTCCGGGGCCTCGGCGGCCGCGGTGGCGCTGCGGCGCGGGGTGAGCAGGGCCAGTCCGGCGGCCAGGGCGACCGCGGCCGCGCCGATCCACAGGGCGGGCACGGTGCCGTCGGCGAAGGCCTGCGCGGACCCGTAGCCGCCCTGGGCCGCGAAGACCGAGGCGAGGACGGAGACGCCGAGGGCTCCGCCGACCTCGCGCAGCGCGTTGTTGGTGCCCGAGGCCTTGCCCTGATCGGCCGGGGCCACGGTGGACATCAGCAGATGGGCCGCCGGGGCGAAGTACAGGGCCATGCCGATGCCGCTGAGGATCAGGGCGGGCAGCTGGGCGGCGTAGGTCACCTCGGGTTCGATGATCAGGGCGAACCAGGCGAGGCCGACCGCCTGCAGGGCCAGGCCCGCGGCGACGACGGGGCGGCCGCCGACCCGGTCGGCGAGCATGCCGGCCAGCGGGGCGACGATCATCGGCATCCCGGTCCAGGGCAGCATCCGCAGTCCGGCCTCGGCGGGCGAGTATCCGGCGACGCCCTGGAGGAACTGCGCGAGCAGGAAGATCGACCCGAACATGCCGAGGAACATCAGCAGGCTGGCCATGTTGATGCCGAAGAAGCCCCGGTGCCGGAAGAGGCGCATGGGAAGCATGGGGTTCTCGGCGCGGAAGCCGTGCACCACGAATCCGCCGACGAGCACGCTGCCCGCGACCAGGCCGGTGAGGACGGGGCCGCTGGTCCAGCCGTGGGCGTTGGCGTTGACCAGGCCGTAGACGATGCCGAAGAGGCCGCCGCTGATCAGGAACGTGCCGGGGACGTCGAGCCGGGCGCCGGGGGCGGTGGACTCGGCGAGGCGCAGGCGGGCGAGCGGTATCAGGGCGAGGCCGATCGGCACGTTCAGCCAGAAGATCCACTGCCAGGAGAGGTGCTCGGTCAGCGTGCCGCCGATGACCGGGCCGCTGGCCACGGCGAGGCCGGTGACGGCACCGAAGATGCCGAGGGCCGTGCCGCGGCGGGCGGCCGGGACGGCGGCCGTGAGCAGGGTGAGCGTGAGCGGCATCATCACGGCCGCGCCGACGCCCTGGACGGCGCGGGCGGCGATCAGGGCGTCGATGCCGGGCGAGAGGGCGGCCGCGGCGGAGGCGCCGGTGAAGACGGCGAGCCCGGCGATGAAGAACCGGCGGCGGCCGAACCGGTCGCCGAGGGCCGAACCGAACATGAGGAGGACGGCGAAGGTGAGCGTGTAGGCGTTCACCGTCCACTCGAGGTCCTCCAGCTTGCCGCCGAGGTCCGCGCGGATGGCGGGGAGCGCGGTGGTGACCACGAGGTTGTCGAGGGCCGCCATGAAGCTCGCGGCGGCGGTGAGGACGAGGGCCCAGACGGCGGGCCCGCGGAGGGCGGTGCTCTCGGTGGCGTTCACGATTCCCCCTGAGGGTGGAGGCCTGCTAGTAAGTAATTGATGACTAACTTTCACGGACAGAAAAACGCACTGCTGGACGACGAACGGTGAAGGGCGGGCGCGGGTGGAGCGGAACGTCGGCGGGATCTCGGGGAGGGCTGCCGGGTGGCGCGCTACACCGCGGGCCCGGGCCGCGACTCGGAGGCCGGACCAGAGGCCGGCTCGGAGGCCGGACCGGAGGCCGGACCGGAGGCCGGACCGGAGTCATGAGAAGGCTCCAGCCCCTCCCAGATCCGATGCCCTGCAGGGAACCCCATGGCGGTGAGCGTGTTGATCAGCATCCCCTGGGCCATGAAGGCCGAGGTCTCGGCGGCATCCCCGCCGAGCGGCCCCTGCACGGTGTCCCACAGCTCCAGCCAGCCGGCCCGGACGAGCTCGCCGAGCTCGGTGTCACCGGCCGCCTCGGCGGCGGCCACCGTGACGTACATCTGGAGCTGCATCCGCAGGGTGTGCGGATCCTCACTGATCAGCCGCGTGTACGCGGCGGCCATGGCCTCCTTGGCCTCGCGGCCGTGGAGCCCGTCCGCGGCCTCGGCGAACACCCGGCGGGTGTTCTCGATGCAGCGGGCGGCGGTGGCCAGGAAGATGGCCTGCTTGTTCGGGAAGAGCCGGAAGAGGTACGGCTGCGAGACCCCGACCCGCTTGGCGATCGCCTCGGTGGACGTCCCGTAGTAGCCGCCGCGCGCGAACTCCCGCGTGGCGGCCCGGATCACGCTCTCACGTCGCTCTTCCGCGCTCATCCTGACCATGCGACTAAGTTAGTACGCAATCACTAACTACGCAAGGGAAGAAGAAGGCGCCGCAAGGGCGCCCGTCTTCGAAGGCCGGCCAGAACCCGGCCGGCGGCCCGGTCTCAGGCGAGCCGGACGACGGCCCGGGACATGCCGAGAACCTTCTGACCAGCGCTCATGGCCGTCAGGTCGACCCGCACCCGGTGGTCGTCGAGCAGCGCGGCGACCTTGCCGCTGACCTCGATCACGGCGCCGTCCTCGTCGTTCGGGACCACGACGGGCTTGGTGAAGCGCACGCCGTACTCGACGACCGCACCCGGGTCGCCGGCCCAGTCGGTGACGACCCGGATCGCCTCGGCCATGGTGAACATGCCGTGCGCGATCACGTCCGGCAGCCCGACCTCCTTGGCGAACTTCTCGTTCCAGTGGATCGGGTTGAAGTCGCCGGAGGCACCGGCGTAGCGGACGAGCGTGGCGCGCGTCACGGGGAAGGACTGGGCGGGCAGCTCGGTGCCGACCTCGACGTCAGCGAAGTTGATCCTGGCGGTCACGGTTCAGCCCTCCTCGGCGGCGCGGGACACGAGCTTGGTCCAGGCGGTCACCACGTGTTCGCCGGTGGCGTCGTGGACCTCGCCCCGGACGTCGATGATGTCGTTGCCCGCCATGCTCTTGACGGCCTCGATCGTGGAGGTGACCGAGAGGCGGTCGCCGGCCCGCACGGGACGCGTGTACGCGAACTTCTGGTCGCCGTGCACGACGCGGTCGTAGTTCAGCCCGAGCTGCGGGTCCTGGACGACCATGCTCGCGGCCTTGAACGTGATCGCGAACACAAAGGTCGGCGGGGCGATCACATCGGGGTGGCCGAGTTCCTTGGCGGCATCCGGATCGGTGTAGGCGGGGTTGGCGTCGCCTACGGCCTCCGCGAATTCGCGGATCTTCTCCCGGCCGACCTCGTACGGATCGGTGGGCGGGTACGTCCGCCCCACGAAGGACTGGTCGAGCGCCATGGCTCACTACCTCCTGGTAGAAACTGCGAAAACGACACGAGGTCGTCCCCCGGGAAAGGGGGACGACCTCATGACAGTGCCTTTGTCCGAAGACTCGCTGGGGTCAGCGGGTCTCGCGGTGCGCGGTGTGCGAGTTGCAGCGCGGGCAGTGCTTCTTCATCTCAAGACGGTCCGGGTTGTTGCGCCGGTTCTTCTTGGTGATGTAGTTCCGCTCCTTGCACTCCACGCAGGCCAGCGTGATCTTCGGGCGGACGTCGGTGGCAGCCACGTGAGTGCTCCTTGACGGACGGATGGACGGATGAACGCAGAAAAGAGTAGCCGATCGGGAGACCGACCCCACAATCGGCTACTGTGTGTAGCGGCGACCGGACTTGAACCGGTGACACAGCGATTATGAGCCGCTTGCTCTACCGACTGAGCTACGCCGCTTTGATGTGATCGGTCCCCGCCCGAGGGCGGGGACCTCTCTCACCAGAGCCCCAATACGGAATCGAACCGTAGACCTTCTCCTTACCATGGAGACGCTCTACCGACTGAGCTATTGGGGCGAGCAGGGAAGACATTACACGGCCTCCTGCCGATCGCCCAAATCCTTATGCCCCAGGCCCTCCACCCCC
>NZ_RPRY01000476.1 GCF_003949795.1 Streptomyces sp. WAC06614 | reverse complement strand
GGCGCGTACGTAGGTGGAGATCAGCCGGGTGAGCAGGCGGGGGGCCACGGCGGCCTCGCCGGTGTGGACCGTGCGGATCGCGGCGGTCAGCTCCTCCGGGGAGGCGTCCTTGGGGAGGAAGCCGTACGCGCCGGCGCGCAGGGCGGCGACCACGTACTCGTCCATGTCGAAGGTGCTGAGGGCCAGCACGCGGGACTGCGGGAGGGTGTCGGCCAGTTCCCGCGTCGCCCGGACGCCGTCGAGGACCGGCATCCGGATGTCCATGACGACCACGTCGGGGCGCAGCTCGTGGGCCAGGGTGACGGCGTGCGCGCCGTCCTCGGCCTCGCCCACCACCTCGAACGCCGGGTCGGGTGCCAGGATCAGGGACAGGCCGCGCCGTACCAGCGGCTGGTCGTCGGCCATCAGCACACGGATCATCCGCGTCGGTCCTCCCGCTGTCCCCCCGGGCCGCCGGCCGGGAGCACGGCCGCCACCCGGAAACCGCCGCCGTCGCACGGGCCGGCCTCCAGGGTGCCGCCTTGCAGGGCGACGCGTTCCCGCATTCCGATCAGACCGTACCCGCTGCCGGCGCCCGGTCGTGCGGTGCGGGGCGGACGGGCGCCGGGCGCGCCCTCGTCGCGTACCTCCACCTCGACGCCGTCCGGGGCGTACGTCAGCCGCACGTGGGCCGGGGCGCCCCAGGCGTGCTTGCGGGCGTTGGTCAGGGCCTCCTGGACGATCCGGAACACCGTCAGGCCGACGGTCGGCGGCAGCGGGCGGGCGTGGCCCCGGACGGTGAACTCGGTGGGGGTGCCGGCCAGCCGGGACTCGGTGATGATGCGGCCGAGGTCGTCCGTGCCGGGCTGCGGCGCCGGGGGTGCCTGTTCCGGTTCCTCGCCGGCCCGCAGGACGTCGAGGAGCTGGCGCATCTCCCGCAGCGCCAGCCGCCCGGAGTCCTCCAGGGTGACCAGCGCGTCGCGGGCCACGTCCGGGTCGTGCGCCAGGTTGGCCCGGGCGCCGCCCGCCATCAGCTGCATGGTGGTGATGTGGTGGGCGACGATGTCGTGCAACTCGCGGGCGATCCGGCGGCGTTCCTCGGCCACCGCCCGGTCGGCCAGCAGGATGCGCCTGGCCTCGGCCTCCTGCTGCCAGCGCCGCACCACCAGTCCGGTGAGGACGACCAGCAGCACGGCGACGGTGTTGCCGAGCAGGCCCGCCAGGAGGGACGAGCCGCCGGTGCCCCGGCCGACCAGCGTGAGGGGCACGGTCGCCGCGGCGGCCGCGGCGGTGACGGCGGCGTTGCGGCGGCGGGTGACGGTGTAGAGGGCCACCATGGAGGCGGCGGAGAAGTGGGGGGCCTGCCCCGTGGCCAGGTCGAACGCCGCGCCGAGGGCGAGGACGGCGGCGAGCACGGTCAGCGGCCGGGCCCGGCGGGCCAGCAGGCAGGGCGCGGTCAGGACCACGAGCGCGAGCGCCGGCACGGTCACGGGCCTGCCGCCGTCGGCGGCGGCGAGCCCGTAGCCGATCAGGTCGGTGACGGCCGCCCCGACGGCCACGAGCGCATCGTTGCGGGTCCAGCCGAAGACCGGGCGGCGCTCCTTGGCCGCGCCGTCGTCCGAAGCGCTGCCCCTGCGTATCTGCATGGCTGCCGGTCCCCCTCCGTCACCGGCCCGCCGGGTCCGAGCCGGGGCGCCGCAATTCGCGTACGGGAACCATTCTCGCAGCGGCCGCACGGCGTGGTTCCGGTTCCTGGGGGGAGGTCGGACCAGGACCGGAGTCCTGGTCCGGAGGGTGGGCCGGACCCCGGTCCCGGGTGCGGGTTCCTCCCGTGCAACGACGTTTCGCGGCATCGGCGCTGATGAGCTGGAGAAGGCCGGGGAACCCCCGGCCGACCGAGCTACGGAGGAACCCTTGATCCGCGCCCTGACCGGCTTCGCCACCCGAAGTCCCTGGAAGGTGATCGCCCTGTGGGCGGTGCTGGGCATCGCCATGGCCGTCTTCGGCCAGGCGTTCGTCTTCCGCGCCACCCAGCCCGGTACGGGCGCCTTCCTGCCCGCCACCTACGATGCGGCGGCCGCGCTGAAGGTCGCCGAGGAGCACTTCGGGTTCGAGCAGGACGCCAACGCGCTGACCGTCCTGGTGGCCCGGGCGGACGGCCGGAAGCTGTCCGACGCCGACGAGCGCCTGATCGACGCCGAGGCGGCGGTCCTCGCCCGGCGGGAGGTGGCGATGCCGAAGACGGACCGGACGCCGCCGTTCGCGCAGGACCACACGCAGACGCCCCGGGTCAGGCCGGCGATGACCGCGCCCGACCGGAGCTTTCGGCTGCTGTCGGTCGAACTGAACGGCAACCCGCAGGATCCCGGGATGCAGGACCTGTACCGGGCCTTCCGGGACCGGGTCCGGGCCGACTTCGCCGAGGCCGGTCTGCGGACCGGGTTCACGGCCGGGATCGCGGACAGCGTGGACACGGCCGACGCCGAGGAGACCCGCGCGGCGGTCGTCGGCATCGCCATGCTCCTGGTGATCGTGCTGCTGCACGTCCTGGTCTTCCGCAGTCTCCTCGCGGCGCTGCTGCCGCTGCTCGTGGTGACGGTGATCGGCGGTGCGGCCGCCGGGGTCGTGGTCGGCGCCTCGCTGCTCACCGGCGTGCGGCTGGACCCCTCCACCCCGCAGCTGATCAACGTGGTGCTGATCGGGATCGGTATCGACTACTTCCTCTTCCTGCTGTTCCGGTTCCGTGAGCAACTGCGGGCACGACCCGAGCAGTCCGGGCGCGCCGCGGCGGCCGAGGTCGCCGGCCGGGTGGGGACGGCGGTCACCTCGGCGGCGCTGACGATCGTCGCCGCGTTCTCCACCCTCGCGGTCGCCTCGTTCGGCCAGTTCCGGGTGCTCGGCCCGGCGATCGCCGTGTCCGTCCTGGTGATGCTGCTCGGCAGCCTCACCCTGATGCCGGCGCTCCTGGCCGTCACCGGCCGCAGGATGTTCTGGCCCTCGCGGGGGCTGCGCCGTCAGCCGCGCGAGGGCACGGCCGGGCGGACGGGCCGCCTGGTGGCGCGGCGCCCCGTGGCGCTGGTGGTCGCCTCGCTGGCCCTGCTCGGCGGGCTGTCGGCGGGCCTGGCCGGCCTGCACACGGACTACGGGCTGGGCGGCGGGGACGCGGGGACGCCCGCGGCGCGTACGGCGACCGAGATCGGGCGGGCCCTGCCCGCCGGGGTGTCGGACCCGACCACCGTGTTCGTCACCGCTTCCGACGGCGGCAGGCTGGACCCGGGCGCGCTGGGCGGCCTGTCCACGGCGCTCGCGGCGGTCGACGGTGTCGGCCGGGTCGCCCCGGCCGTGCCCAGCGAGGACGGCAGGGCGGCGCGGATCGACCTGTTCCTGACCGCCGACCCGCAGGGTCAGCAGGCCCGCGCGCTGGTGTCCGGGCCGGTCCGGGACGTGGTGGCCACGCACCGGCCCGCGGGGACGCAGGCGCACGTCGGCGGCACGGCCGCGCTCTTCTCCGACATCTCGGACGCCGTCTCCGGGGACCTGAAGGTGGTCTTCCCGGTGGCCGCCGGGCTGATCGCGCTGATCCTGGTGCTGCTGCTGCGCAGCCTGCTGGCCCCGCTGGTCCTGATGGTCTGCGTCGGCCTGGGCTTCGCGGCGACGCTGGGCGCCTCGGCGCTGGTCTCCCAGGACCTCCTGGACCGCCCGGGGGTGAACTTCATGCTGCCGCTGGTGCTGTTCCTGTTCGTGGTCGCACTGGGCACCGACTACAACATCCTGATCAGCGACCGGATACGGGAGGAGATGGAGAAGCCGGGTCCGGCCCGGTCCGCCGTGGCCCGGGCGGTACGGCACACCGCGCCGGCCATTGCGACGGCGGGCCTGGTCCTGGCCGCCTCGTTCGGGAGCCTGGCCGTCAACCCGAACCCGGGCACGCAGGAGATCGGCTTCGCGACGGCGCTCGGGATCGTGCTGTCGGCGTTCGTCCTGTCGATCGTGCTCGTGCCG
>NZ_RPRY01000475.1 GCF_003949795.1 Streptomyces sp. WAC06614 | reverse complement strand
GAGGAGCGGCGGAGAGCCCGTCCACGTCGGCGGCGCCCCCGCCCCCGCCGACGTGGACGGGCTCTCCGCCGCTCCTCTGCTCGCCGGCAGCGCCGACTCGGCGCGCCACGGGCACCTGTACTGGTTCCGCGACGAACTGGGGGTCACCAGCCGGGCCGACGCCCAGGACAAGAAGCGCGCCACCTGGCTCGCCGAGGCGGTCCGCCGGGAGAACTGGAAGGCCGTGCGCTTCGCCCCCGAACGCGACCACAACCTCCCCGACGAGAAGTGGCAGGTGGAGCTGTACGACCTGGCGTCCGATCCCGGCGAGGCCTCCGACGTCGTCGACAAGCACCCGGCCACGGCCACGGAACTGGTGGCGCTGATGCGCTCCTCGTGGAAGGACACCTACCCGCGCACCCCGTTCGGAACCCGTCTGACGCTGCCCCGGCTCGCCGTCCCCGGCCAGGCGTTCACCGTGACCGCCACCCTGGACAACGGCTCCGCCCGGCCCTGGACCGCGGCGGCCCTCGGCCTACGCGCCCCTGCCGGGTGGACCGTGACCGCAGCCTCCCCGACCACCGCGGAGCAGCTGGCCGTCGGCGCCCGGCTCA
The DNA here is from genome assembly GCF_003949795.1 of Streptomyces sp. WAC06614. Lineage (GTDB taxonomy): Bacteria > Actinomycetota > Actinomycetes > Streptomycetales > Streptomycetaceae > Streptomyces. The sequence goes on along the minus strand of NZ_RPRY01000475.1, from coordinate 3,397 downwards.
CCGCCTCCTGGCAGGTCGCACCGCCCGCGGACGCCGCCCCCGCGACCTCGTGGGAGCTCACCGCGGAGGGCACCGCCCTCACCCCGGCCGGCCCGGTCCGCTACCCGGCGACAGGCACCGTTCCGACCCCGCCCCCCGCTCCCACCCGCAACTCCTACCTCTCGGACCTCACCTGGATCAGCGCCACCAACGGCTGGGGGCCGGTGGAACGCGACACCTCCAACGGCAGGAGCGCCGCCGGGGACGGCCCGCTGATCTCCTTCGGCGGCACGACGTACCCCAAGGGTCTGGGCGTCCACGCGCCCAGCGACATCGCCTACCACCTGGGCGGCGCCGCCGTACGGTTCACCTCCCTGGTCGGCATCGACGACTTCTCCGCCAAGCAGAGCACCCTCGGCGCCACCCGCGCCAAGGTCTACGGCGACGACCGCCTGCTCCTCACCACCCCCACCCTCACGGCGGCCACCGGCCCGGTCCAGGTCGACCTGGACGTACGGGGCGTCCGCGTCCTGCGGCTGGTGGTCGAGGACGCCAACAACCGCACGTCCTTCGACCACACCTCCTGGGCCCTGGCCCGGGTCACCGTGTCCTGACCGCGCCCCCGCGTCCGCCCCTACGCGGGGTCGGCGGCCACGCGGAACCCGATGTTGCCGGTCGAGCTGTCGGGCGTGTTGGAGCTGCGCGCGGCGACGCGGTAGCGGTTGCAGTAGGAGTCGTGGCAGAGGTACGAGCCTCCGCGCATGGCACGGGACGTCTCCTCGCCGGGGGTGAACCAGTCCGCGCACCACTCCCAGACATTGCCGACCGTGTTGTAGAGGCCGAAGCCGTTGGGCCGGAAGGATGTGACGGGGGCGGTGGAGACGTAGCCGTCGGCACCGGTGTTGAGCACGGGGAACTCGCCCTGCCAGATGTTGCACAGGTATCGGCCCCCGGGCGTGAGCTCGTCGCCCCACGGATAGCGGCGCTGCTCCAGGCCGCCGCGGGCCGCGTACTCCCACTCGGCCTCGGTGGGCAGGCGGGTGCCGGACCAGGCGCAGTACGCCTGGGCGTCGTTCCAGGACACGTGGACGACGGGGTGGCTCTGCCGGTCGGTGACGTCCGAACCGGGCCCTTCGGGGCGGCGCCAGCTGGCGCCCTCCACCGCCCGCCACCACGGGACGGCCGCCACGGGCGCGGAGACCGCGGCGATCTCGTCGGCGAGGAAGGCCCCGAAGGTGAAGGAGAAGCCGAAGCGTTCGGCATCGGTGGTGTAGCCGGTGGCCTTGGCGAAGGTGGCGAACTGGGCATTGGTCACGGTCGTGGCCGCGATCCGGAAGGGCTCCACGGCCACCTCGCGGACCGGCCCCTCGGCGTCCGCGGGGAAGCCCTCCGGGTCGTCGGTGCCCATGAGGAAGCGCCCACCGGGCAGGCGGAGCAGCTGCCGGGCCACCCGGGAGGCCGGGGGCGCGGGCGGCGGCGGCGCGAGGGTGAGCGTCGGGGCATGGGCGTGGCCGGGGGTGCAGCAATCGGACATGGCGCTCCGTCGGGACGATGGGCGGCCGGGCGCCCGTACCTCGCGGTGAGGGCGCCCGGCCGGAGTTTCCGGGGTGCAGGTCAGGCCACGCGGTCGGCGGCGAGCCGGGCGGCCAGGGCGGGGATGCCGAGAGCCTGCTCGTCGGCCCCAGTGGCCTGGTGGAGCTTGTTGGTCAGCTGGTACGGGTCGTTCACCAGGTCGTAGTACTCGCGGAACTTCACCTGGCCGGTGCCGGAGACCGTGCCGTTCGCGTCGGTCGTCAGGTCGTAGTACTCGGTGTACTGCTTGTCCTTGGCGACGTACGAGGACCAGGTCGGCACCCCGCCGGTGGCGGTGCCCTGCTTCCACCACTCCACCAGCAGGTGGTCGCGGTTGAAGGAGGAGAGCAGGGACCGGCCGTCCTGGGGAGCGGCGGGGGTGATGCCCGCCGCGTCGAGGATGGTCGGCGCGATGTCGATGTTCGCAACGATGCGCTGGTCCACGGTCCCGGCGCCCCGCCCGCCGGCCGGCCAGGAGAGGTAGAAGGGCACCTCGTGAGCCGGGCGGTAGGGGACCGACTTGGCGGTCCAGCCGTGGTCGCCCCAGCTGAAGCCGTTGTCGCCGATGTAGATGACGAGGGTGTTGTCGAGCTGGCCCAGGGCCTGGAGCTTGTCCCTGAAGGCCTGCACCGCGTCATCGACGGAGAGCAGCGTGCGCAGCTGCTCGGCGCGGACGGTCCGACCGTCGGCGAGGGTACCGGTGGCGTTCTTGATGTAGGCCGGCTTGTCGCTGCGGTCGTTCTCGGGGACCGAGGGCCGGCCGCTCCAGTCCGGCACGGGGGTGTCGGCGTACTTCGCTTCGGGGGTCCGCGGGCCGTGGGAGGCGTACGGGGTGACGTACGCGAACCAGGGCCGGGGGTCGGTCGCGGCCTTGTCGAGGAAGTTCAGGGTGCGGTTCTTGACGATGTGGGTGGTGTAGCCGTTGATCGTCTGGACGGTGCCGTTGACGTTCCACTGGGCGTCGACGTACGCGGGCTGGAGGAGGGCGAACTCCTCGAAGTGGGGCGGGGCGTCGGCCAGGGCCCAGGAATTGAGGTACTTGCCGAACAGGCCGGTGCGGTAGCCCGCCTGTTCGAGGTACTTCTGCACGGTGGTGCTCTGGTCGAGCGCGTCGGCGGACCGGTTGTTGCGCACACCGTGGTTGTGGGCGTGGCGGCCGGAGAACACGCTCGACCGCGAGGGCGCGCACAAGGGGGTGGTGACGTGACCGTGGGTGAACTTCACGCCTTGGTCGGCGAGCCAGGCGACGGTCTTGGGCAGGGCCCATTCGGTGTGCTTCGGCTGGTCGTCGGTGACGATCAGCAGGATGTTCGGCCGGCCCGCGGCAGCGACGGCGGCGCCGGCTCCGGCGACCTGCCCGAGAACGGGCACGGCGGTGGCGGCTGCCACGGCGGCGGCGCCACCGAGAAAGCCGCGGCGGCTCACCGGGGGTCGTCCGTTCTCGCCGTTCGCGCTGTTCCTGCTGTGTGTTGTGTGCGCGCTGTTCGCGCTGCTCTCGCTCACGATGTCCATTCCTCCTGGAGGCGTCGCCACATGAGGGCACGGCAGGCGGGCGGCTTCGCGCTGCCTGCTGCGGTGCGAAGGGGAAGAGACGGGAGTCAGGCGGGGGCCGCCAGGTGGGGATCCCGTGGGGGAAGAGGGGCGCGATCAGCGCGCCGGGGCGACCGTACACAGGGCGCTCGCCGTACGCCCATGGTCGACGGGGCGGCGCACCGTAAGGATTGCTGCTGCCATGGCGACGAGCGTAGGTGCAGCGGAAGCGGGGTTCCATGTACGGCAGATGAAAAGGAGAGCGCCGTCCGCTCCCGCCAGGCGGCGGGTGGCCGGGGCCGGGGCCGGGGCCGGC
>NZ_RPRY01000474.1 GCF_003949795.1 Streptomyces sp. WAC06614 | reverse complement strand
CGTCGATCGTCAACGCGATCAGCGCGGCGCCGTGCTCCTGGGCCAGCCGGGTCACCTTGGCGAAGCGGGACTCGGGGCCGTCACCGTCCTCGTAGTTCACCGAGTTGATCACGGCCCGGCCGCCCAGTTTCTCCAGGCCCGCCCGGATCACCTCCACCTCGGTGGAGTCCAGGACCAGGGGGAGGGTCGAGGCGGTGGCGAAGCGGCCGGCGAGCTCGGCCATGTCGGCGACGCCGTCGCGGCCGACGTAGTCCACGCACAGGTCGAGCATGTGCGCGCCCTCGCGGATCTGGTCCCGGGCCATCTCCACGCAGTCGTCCCAGCGGGCCTCCAGCATCGCCTCGCGGAACTTCTTCGACCCGTTGGCGTTCGTCCGCTCACCGATCGCCATGTACGAGGTGTCCTGCCGGAACGGCACCGTCTGGTACAGCGAGGCCGCACCCGGCTCCGGACGGGGATCGCGTGCCCCGGGCGCGGCGCCCCGGACCCGCTCCACGACCCGGGCCAGGTGCTCCGGGGTCGTACCGCAGCAGCCGCCGACCAGCGACAGGCCGTACTCGGCGACGAAGCCCTCGTGGGCGTCGGCCAGTTCGGTGGCGGACAGCGGGTAGTGGGCGCCGTCCTTGGTCAGCACGGGCAGGCCGGCGTTCGGCATGCACGACAGCGGTATGCCCGCGTGCCGGGCCAGATAGCGCAGGTGCTCGCTCATCTCGGCGGGGCCGGTGGCGCAGTTCAGCCCGATCATGTCGATGCCGAGGGGCTCCAGCGCCGTGAGCGCCGCGCCGATCTCGGAGCCCAGCAGCATGGTGCCGGTGGTCTCGACGGTGACCGAGCAGATCAGCGGGACGGACACCCCGAGGGCGTCCATGGCCCGGCGGGCGCCGATGATCGCCGACTTGGTCTGGAGGAGGTCCTGGGTGGTCTCCACCAGCAGCGCGTCCGCACCACCCGTCAGCAGACCCTCCGCGTTGATCTGGAAGGCGTCGCGGACAGTGGTGTAGCCGATGTGCCCGAGGGTGGGCAGCTTGGTGCCCGGACCCATCGAGCCCAGCACCCACCGCGGCTGGCCCGTCTCGGCGGTGAACCGGTCCGCGACCTCGCGGGCCACCCGGGCGCCGGCCTCGGACAGCTCGAAGTTCCGGTCGGTGATCTCGTACTCCGCCAGCGCCGAGTAGTTCGCGCCGAACGTGTTGGTCTCCACGCAGTCGACGCCCACGGCGAAGTACGCCTCGTGGACCGAGCGGACGATGTCCGGACGGGTGACGTTCAGGACCTCGTTGCAGCCTTCGAGCTGCTGGAAGTCCTCCAGGGTGGGGTCCTGGGCCTGGAGCATCGTTCCCATGGCCCCGTCGGCGACCACCACACGGGTGGCGAGGGCCTTGCGGAGCGCGTTCGCCCGCTCCGCTTGCGCGTTCGTGGTGAAGGTCATGTCAGTTGTCCCAGCTTCGGTCCGAGGAGGGCGGCGGCCCGGTCCCCGTACACCGCGCGGACGGTGTCCAGCAGGGCCTGGGGCCGGATCTCGTACGACTGCGAGCCCACGGCGGCCAGGACCAGCGCGGACATCGCGCAGCCGAGCTGGGCCGCGTTCTCCAGCGGCAGCTGCCAGCTCAGCGCCGCGAGGAAACCGGAGCGGAAGGCGTCGCCGACACCGGTCGGGTCCGCGGCGGTGACGTCGGGGACGGCGTGCACGGTGACGGTCGGGCCGTCCTTGCTGTCGATCCGCACGCCGTCGGCGCCCAGGGTGGTGACCCAGGAGCCGACGCGTTCGAGGACCTCGGCCCGGGTCCAGCCGGAGCGCTCGCACAGCAGCGCGGACTCGTACTCGTTGGTGAACAGCCAGCGGGCGCCGTCGACCAGCCGGCGTACCTCCTCGCCCGTGAGGCGGGCGAGCTGCTGGGAGGGGTCGGCGGCGAAGGGGATGCCCAGCGCGCGGGCCTGCTCGGTGTGGTGGACCATCGCGCCCGGGTCGTTGGGCGAGACGAGCACCAGGTCCAGGGGGCTGCGCCCGTGCACGGCGCGCAGGTCGATCCGGCCGGCCTCGGCCATGGCGCCGGCGTAGAAGGAGGCGATCTGGTTGTTGTCCTGGTCGGTCATGCACATGAAGCGGGCGGTCTGGCGTTCGGCGGAGACGTGGACGGCGCTCGTGTCCACGCCGTGCTCCTTGAGCCAGACCTCGTACTCGCCGAAGTCGGGGCCCACGGCGCCGGCGAGGAGCGGGTCGAGGCCCAGTCCGCCGAGCCCGTAGGCGATGTTGGCCGCCACTCCGCCCCGCCGTACCTCCAGCGCGTCGACGAGGAAGGACAGCGAGACGTGATCCAGCTGGTCGGGGATCAGCTGGTCGACGAACCGGCCCGGGAAGGCCATGAGGTGATCTGTGGCGATGGATCCGGTCACCGCGATACGCACGTGGACTCCTGTGGAGAGCTGGCCGGTCGGCGGGGCGTCAGTGGTGGTGGGGCGTGCGGGTGCTGCTGGGACGTGCGGGTGGTGGGGCGGGTACTACAGGCCGGCGGCGGTGCGCAGGGCCTCGACGCGGTCGGTGCGCTCCCAGGTGAAGTCGGGCAGCTCGCGGCCGAAGTGGCCGTAGGCGGCGGTCTGGGAGTAGATCGGGCGCAGCAGGTCGAGGTCGCGGATGATGGCGGCCGGGCGGAGGTCGAAGACCTCGGCGACGGCCTGCTCGATGCGGTCGGTGGGAACGGTGTGGGTGCCGAAGGTCTCCACGAACAGGCCCACCGGCTCGGCCTTGCCGATGGCGTACGCGACCTGGACCTCGCAGCGGGCGGCCAGCCCGGCGGCGACGACGTTCTTGGCGACCCAGCGCATCGCGTACGCGGCGGAACGGTCGACCTTCGACGGGTCCTTGCCGGAGAAGGCGCCGCCGCCGTGGCGGGCCATGCCGCCGTAGGTGTCGATGATGATCTTGCGGCCGGTCAGGCCGGCGTCGCCCATCGGGCCACCGATCTCGAAGCGGCCGGTGGGGTTCACCAGCAGCCGGTAGCCCTCGGTGTCCAGCTTGATGCCGTCCTCGGCGAGCTGCTTGAGGACGTGCTCGACGACGTTCTCGCGGATGTCGGGCGTCAGGAGGGCGTCGAGGTCGATGTCCGAGGCGTGCTGCGAGGAGACGACCACGGTGTCGAGGCGGACCGGCTTGTCACCGTCGTACTCGATGGTGACCTGGGTCTTGCCGTCCGGGCGCAGGTAGGGGACCGTGCCGTCCTTGCGGACCTCGGTCAGGCGGCGCGAGAGCCGGTGCGCCAGGTGGATCGGCAGCGGCATCAACTCGGGGGTCTCGTCGGTGGCGTATCCGAACATCAGCCCCTGGTCACCGGCGCCCTGCCGGTCCAGCTCGTCGACCTCCCCGCCTGCGGCGGCTCCCTCGACGCGGGACTCGTAGGCGGTGTCCACGCCCTGGGCGATGTCGGGCGACTGGGCGCCGATCGACACCGAGACGCCGCAGCTCGCGCCGTCGAAGCCCTTGGCGGAGGAGTCGTAGCCGATCTCCAGGATCTTCTCGCGCACGAGCTGCGCGATCGGCGCGTACGCCTGCGTGGTCACCTCGCCCGCGATGTGCACGAGACCGGTGGTGATGAGGGTCTCCACGGCGACGCGGGAGGTCGGGTCCTCGCGGAGCAGGGCGTCGAGGATGGTGTCGCTGATCTGGTCGGCGATCTTGTCGGGGTGGCCCTCGGTCACGGACTCCGAGGTGAACAGGCGGCGGGACATGTCACTCCTGATGGCTGTCGGGTGCGTAGGGAACGGTGGTCATGCGCGCCGTTGCGGGCCGGTGGCGGCGCCCCCGGCAGCGGCGGCCGCCGCTGCCGTGGCCGTGGCGCCGGCCGTGGCGGTCCGCAGGATCCGGGCCAGGGCCCGGACCGCGGCGGGGCCGCCGTCGGCGGCGCCGCCGACGGCGACGAGGGGCGGGTGCCAGCCGTGCGCGGCGATGCGCTCGGCGATCTCGCAGGCGAGGGCGCCGGCGCCGGAGTAGCCGCCGAGCGCATCGCCGCGCACGGCTGGCACCCGCCCC
>NZ_RPRY01000473.1 GCF_003949795.1 Streptomyces sp. WAC06614 | reverse complement strand
GAGCCGACGCACGAGCCGGCGCCGGCGCCCGCCGCCCCCCAGGTCCGCCCGGCCCAGCTCCCGCGCGCCCCGGCCGGGTTCGTCGGCCGGGCGGACGAGTTCCGTTCCGTGGAGCGGGCCCTGGCCCCCGGTGCCCCCGGGCTCGCCCTGGTCGTCGGCCAGGCGGGGGTCGGCAAGACCTCCCTCGCCCTGCGCTGGGCCCACGCGCACGTGGGCGACTATCCCGACGGGCAGTTGTTCGCCGACCTCCACGGGTTCGACGGTGCGGCCCCGGCGGATCCGTCCGCCGTGATCGCCGGGTTCCTCCTGGCCCTGGGCCTGCCGCAGCACGCCGTTCCCGATGACCCGGCCGCCGCCCAGGCCCTGTACCGCTCGATGCTGGCCAGGCGCCGGCTGCTGATCCTGCTCGACGACGCCCGCGAGTCCGCCCAGGTGCGCCCGCTCCTGGCGCCCGGTGGCGGCTCGGCCGTCATCGTCACCAGCCGGCTCCGGCTGGACGGGCTGCTCGCCCTGGACGGGGCGGCCCTGGTGCCCGTCGGCCTGCTGGACGAGGACGAGGGCCTGGCGCTGCTGCGCGCCGCGCTCGGCGAGGAGCGGATCGGACGGGAGCCCGACGCCGCCCTGGAACTCGTCCGGTTGTGCAGCGGGCTCCCCCTGGCGCTCCGGATCACCGCCGCCCGCCTGGCCGGGCACCCCCACTGGTCCCTGCGCTCGGTCGCCGACGAACTCGGTGACGAGCAGCAGCGGCTCGCGGCGCTGTCCGTCGAGGACGCCGACATCACCGCCGCCCTGACGCTGAGCGTCCGCGCGCTCGACGACGAGGCGCAGGCGGTGTTCTCGGCACTCAGCGCGGTGCCCGGGAGCGACGTCACGGCCCATGCGATCGCGGCCGCGTGCCGGATGCCGCTCGCCGCGTCCCGCCGGGCGCTGGGCGTGCTGGCGAGCGCCCATCTGATCGAGGAGCGTTCCCTCGGCCGCTACTCCTGCCACGACCTCGTCCAGCTCTTCTCCCGCACGTACGGGGCCGGGGGACGGGCCGACCGGCTGCGCGGGCTGCTCGACTTCTACGTGCACGCGGCCTACACGGCCTCCCGGACGTACGACCCGGCGGGCCGCCCCTGCTGCGACCTGCCGGACTGGTGCGAACGGCCGCCGGCCCTGCCCCGGCTCGACGACCGGCCCCGGGTGCTGGACTGGTACGCGGCGGAGTCGGCGAACCTGTGCGCCGCGATCGAAGCCGCCGCCCGTGCCGGTGAGCACGACCGGGCGTGGCGTCTGACCGTCCTGGTGTGGCCGCTGCTGACGTGGCAGAGCCACCGCGACTGGATCCCGGTGGTGACCCACGGCCTGCACGCCGCCCGCGCCGCGGGGGACCCGCGGGCGGAGACCCGGGTCGCCAACCTGCTGGGCTGGACCGTCTTCGCGGCGGGCCGGGCAGCGGAGGCGCTGCCCCTGCTGGAGCGTTCGCGCGAGCTGGCGCTGCGTACGGGCGACGCGTGCGACCTGGCGCAGGCGCTGCTCAACCTGGGGCTGGTCCACGGCGGGCTCGGGAAGTTCGAGGACGCGGTCGCCGCATACGACGAGGCCGCCGAGGCCGCCGAGCACATGCGCGACTACGGTACGGCGGCCCTCGCCCTGCACCACATGGCCCGGCTCTGCCTGGACGAGGGGATGCCCGACCGTGCCCTGGTCCACGCCGAGCGCGCCCGGGCGCTGCCCGGCCCGCGCGGTCTGACCGGGGTCCTGCTGTGCGACGTACAGGCGATGGCGCTGTGCCGGACCGGCGAGCCGCAGGCGGCGCTGCGGCTGCTCCAGGAGGGGCTCGCCATGGCCCGCGGGGAGAAGTTCCTGGCCGGGGAGATGTCGGTGCTGGAGCACCTGGCGGAAGTGACGGAGAAGCTGGGCCTGACGTCCGAGGCGCAGGCGCACCGCCGGGCGGCCGAGCTCCTGCGCGACCGCCTGGAGGCGGCCGCCCGGGAGCCCCTCCCGGCCTGACGGCCCGAACCCGCCGAGGACCGGGGCCCGTACACCAGGGGGTAGCCGCTGTCCCGTCGGGAGGGAGTGTCATGGCATCGCACCGGCACCGCGCTCTCCGCGCGGTCACGGACCCGCACACCCCCCGAGCCACCGAGGACGCGGACGCGGACTCCGAATCGGACGGGGGTGCGGCCCCGCCGCTCCCCGACGCGGCCGGGGACGCGGGTACGGACGCGGGGTCCGGCCTGCCCCCCGCCGACGCGCAGCGGGTGATCGAGACGACCCAGCGCCTCGTCCTTCGGCTGCGCCCGGGCCAGCGGGTCCCGGAACTCGCCGACCAGCTCCCCGGCCACCTCCGGACGGAGATCGGCCGGACCCGCTTCGCGCAGGCACGCCTGATCGCCTCGGCCTTCTTCGTCGACGAACACCCCTCGGCCCGTGCATGGACCGCCGCACAGCGTTCGACGGTCGCGGACTGGATCGCCGTCCTCATCGAGCGTCAGGGCGACGAAGGCCTGACGAACCTCGAAACCCACCTCCGCGCGTAGACCGTTGGGGCGCCGTTGGCCGGCCGTTGGACCCACGCCCGACCCTCGGGTCAACGAAGTCGACGCTTCGGGGACCGACGGGAGATGGGCACCATGCCGTACGCCGCAGACGAGATCATCAGCGAGCTCTACCGCCTGCACGGCGGCTATCTGATGCGGTCCCTGCTGAAGATCACCAGCGGGGACCGGGGGCTGGCCGAGGACATCCTGCAGGAAGCGATGACACGCGCCTGGCAGCACCCCGAGAGCCTCCCCGCCCCGGACCGTCTGCACGACTGCCGCCCCTGGCTCTCCACGGTGGCCCGGCGGATCGCCATCGACAAGCACCGCCGGATCGTGACCCGGCCGCGCGAGGTGTGGAACGAGGCCCCCCAGGAGCCGATCGCCCCGGGCGACGCCTACGAGGACGTCCTCAGCTTCCTCGACGTCGAACAGCTCCTCAACCAACTCCCGCCGCACCACCGCGAGGTGCTGGTGGAGCTCTACCTGAACGGCCGTTCCATGGCCCAGGCGGCCGAGACGCTCGGCATACCGGTGGGCACGGTCAAGTCCCGCAGCTTCGTGGCCGTGCGCGCCCTGCGCCCGATGCTCGAAGCCGCGGGCATGCGGATCGCGGCCTGAGGAAGGCCCAGAGCCAGGAGAAGGAGGAGGAGGAAGTCCATGCTGCTCGCCGTGGATGCCGGGAACAGCAAGACCGAGGTGGCCCTGATCGACACGTCGGGCCACGTCCTGGCCACCAGCCGGGGCGGCGGGTTCAACGCGCACGCCACCGGCGTCCCGGAGGCACTGGACGTACTGGCCCCGCTGATCCGGAAGGTGACGCACCGGGCCGACGGTGACCGCCCCCTACCGGTGCAGCACGTCTCGGCGTGCCTGTCCAACGTCGACCTGCCCGGCCAGGAACGGGAGCTCACCGCGGCCCTGCGCGAACGCGGCTGGGCCACGACCGTACGGGTCTACAACGACACGTTCGCGGTCCTCCGCGCGGGCCTGCCGGACACCGGCGGCGCCGGCATCGCCGTGGTGTGCGGCGCCGGCATCAACTGCGTCGGCCTCACCGCCGAGGGGCGCACCGTCTGGTTCCCCGCGGTCGGCACGTACTCGGGGGACTGGGGCGGCGGCGGCCAACTGGCCGAGGAGGCCCTGTGGCACGCGGCCCGCTCCGAGGACGGCCGCGGCGGCCCCACCGCCCTGGCCCGCGCCCTGCCCCGGCACTTCGGCCTGACCAGCATGATGGAACTGATCTCCGCCCTGCACCTGCGCAGCATCCCGGCGACCCGCCGCTACGAGATGGTGCCGGTCCTGTTCCGCACCGCCGAGGAGGGCGACGAGATCGCCCGCTCCCTGATCCACCGCCAGGCCGAGGAAATCGTCCTGCTGGCCACCGCCACCCTCGAACGCCTGGGCCCGCAGGCCGCCCCTCTCCCCCTCTTCCTGGGCGGCGGAATCCTGGCGGCCCGTCACCCCCTGTTGAACGACCGCATCCGCGACCTCCTGACCACCCGAGCCCCCCACCTCCACCCGACCGTCCTGACCACCCC
>NZ_RPRY01000472.1 GCF_003949795.1 Streptomyces sp. WAC06614 | reverse complement strand
CGGCCAGGGCATCGCCGGTATGCGCGAGCGCGCGGCCGTTCACGGGGGGACCCTGCGCGCGGGACCGCTCCCGGGCGGCGGCTGGCACGTCCACACGCGCCTCCACCTCGCCGGCGACAGGGACAGCGCCAGCGCCAGCGCCAGCGACGGAGCGGCTCCCGCATGACGATCCGCATCCTGGTCGCCGACGACGAAGCGCTGCTGCGGATGGCGTTCAGCACGATCCTGGACGCCCAGCCCGACATGGAAGCGGTCGGCGAGGCCGCGGACGGCGACGAGGCCGTACGCCTCACCCGGGAACTGCGCCCGGACGTCGTCCTGATGGACGTCCGGATGCCCGGGACCGACGGCATCGAGGCGACCCGGCGACTCACCGACGTCTCCCCCGGCAGCAAGGTGCTGATCCTCACCACCTTCGACCTCGACGCCTACGCCTTCGCCGGACTCGCCGCCGGAGCCTGCGGCTTCCTGCTGAAGAACACCAGGCCCGAGGAGCTCCTCACCGCGATACGCAACGTGGCCGCGGGCGACGCCGTTCTCGCCCCGAGGATCACCCGCCGCCTGCTCGACGACCTCCGGGCGCAGCTCCCTCACCGGAGCCGGCCCGACCACCACGACGAGCGGCTCAGCCGCCTCAGCACGCGGGAACGCGACGTCCTCGTCAAGGTGGGCAGCGGCCTGTCCAACGCCGAGATCGCGGCCGACCTGAGCCTCGCCGAGGCGACCGTGAAGGGCCACGTCGGGCGGATCCTGCAGAAACTCGGGCTCCGCGACCGCATCCAGGCGGTCGTCTTCGCCTATGACAGCCGCCTGGTCCACCCGGCGTGACACCCCCCGTGCCGCGTCAGCCCGACCGGCTGCACCGTGCCTGGGTCACGCAGTCCTCGAACTCGGGGAGGGAGATCAGGCCGTCCCCGTCCACGTCGGCGACGAGGAACAGCCGCTCCACCTCCTGCGGGCTTCTGTCGCGGCCCGTGAGCCGGGCGAGGGCCCGGCCGAACTCGGACATGTCGAGCAGCCAGTCGTCGTCCGTGTCGAACCTCCCGAACGCGGCCCGCACCTCCGTGCACGCGTCGGACTCACCCTCCATGGCACCGTCCCCCTTACTCCGTGTGCGGGAGCGGTTGCCCGTCATCCGGGCGGCGAAACCTGAGGCGGCCCAGTGCCGGGTCGAGCAGGACCTGTACGGTGCGGGTTCGTCCGCCGAGGCGCTCAGGCGGACGGCGTGGTGCGGCCGGCGCGGAGCCAGCAGGCCAGCCAGGCGATCTCCTTGGCCGCGTCCATGAGGTACGTCGCCGGGATGCGGCGGCGGGGGACGTAGACGAGGTCGACGGCGAGGAACGTCACTGCGGTTCCGATGCCCGTCAGACGGGCGTGCCGGATGCCGGCCGGGTCCCGGGAGGCGGCGAGCATGGCGATTCCGGAGGCCAGCAGCAGGCCGCCCGACGTCTTCTGAAGCCAGTCGTCCTGCTTGGGCCCGTAGACCCTCTCGAAGGTGGGAAGCGATACCAGGGGCCACAGGCCGCCGACCACGTTGAACAGTCCTTGGCCGCGGGCGACCGCGGCGGGTGTCATGGCCATACCTCGTTCACGGCTCCTCCCTGCGCTCGGCGCTCGGTGTCTCCCACCCTCGGGCGAGGGCGCCTACCCGCACGCGGGGCACATATCTCTGCGGCACGCGACCGGAAGGACCCCGCGGTCGTCGGCTCACCTCTCGTCGAAGGCCGGCAGCGGGTCCGCGGCCGCGGTGGGCTGGTGAGGAACGTGCCGTACGTGCCACACGCCCGGTCCAGGGCTCCGCTGCGCGAGCGCCGGGCCCCGTCCCTGCGGGAGGGCGCCCACACCGCGGAGGCGGTTGCGGCGGCGCAGCACGAGGGCGGGGACGGCCCAGCACACGGCGCACCAGAGCCCCAGCGCGGCGCTCAGCAGGAGGGCCGTGGTCGCGCCGGTGATCTGGCGCAGGACGACCAGGAAGCCCAGCAAGGACATGGCCAGCAGCAGGACCAGGGCGGCGGCGAGGAGTCGGGAGGCCCAGGCGACGGTTTCGGACTTCAGCTCCAGGCCGGTGACCATCCGGTGGAGCACGACCGGGCCCGTCAGGCCGGCCATCGCGCCCGCCCCGCACAGCAGGCAGAGCAGGTACAGGATGCGGTCGGTGTGATCCAGCCGGCCGAAGGCGGGGGTGAAGGCGACCGCGAGGAGGAAGGCGACGAACAACTGGACGGCGGTCAGGACCACCCGTACCTCGTGCATCAGCTCCACCCAGAGGCGGTCGGCACGCTCGTCGCACGTCTCCTGCCGCTGCCCGACGTTCGCGGCCCGGGCGATCAACGGGAACCACCCGGTACGGGCGAGCCGCTCGCAGCGGGACGATCAAAGGTGCATCTGGCTGCCATGGGAGGTCACCTCCAGGGACGACCGATCTGGTGCCCCGCCTACCCGGTCGCCTCGCACAGCACACGGGAACGTGTGACGGGAGTGGTTGAAGTCGACGGAAAGGGACAGGCGCCCGGTCTCAGCACAAGGGAAGTCCCTGCACGAGAGAGGAAGGAGTGTCGTCATGCCTGACCGCGAGGAGAGGACGGACGACAGGTCGCCGCTGGAACGCGTGACCGGCGAGGAGGACATGTCCCCCGAGGAGCAGCGCCGGCGCGACCGGACCTCCTCGGAAGGAAAGAGCCGGATCCAGGACATGGCCCACAAGGTCAAGGAGACCGCGCAGGACGTCATGGGGACCAAGAAGCCCGGCGCTTCCGAGTGACGCCGGCAGGCGCACGGCATCAGGGCGGGCATCGCCCCGAGCGGTCTGCCTGACAGGGCCGCGGTGGCCCTGTCAGGCCTGAAGGTCGGCGTCGCAGCCGCCGATTCCTCGAAGACCGGACTCGTGGTGCAGCGTCCAGCACGCGATCCGGTCGCCCTCGCCGCTCAGGCCGCCCGGAAGGGTCAGCTCATGGGGTGGCAAGTGCCGCCGCGGACCATGTCGAGGTGCATGGAGACGACGGGCCGGGCCTTTTCGGCCGCTGCGGTGACGTCGGGGTTGCCGCCCGTGTCGACCTGCTGGTCCAGCAGGGCGAGCGTGGCCTTGTGGCCGGTTTCCTGCAGGGTCAGCCAGGACTTGTCGTAGTCCGGGGAGCCGGCCTTCTGTTGGACGTTCTTCAGCTGCTGCTGTTGCTCCGGCGTCGGAGTGGCGGGCAGGGTGATGTTCAGCTTGTCGGCGAGTTCCTTCACGTCCGCGTCGAGCTTCGTGTGGTCCTTGACGAGCAGGGCACCCACGTCCTTGACGCAGGAGTCCTGCGCGTTCTTCCCCGCGTCCTCGCCCGCGGCGATCTCGGCCAGATTGGCCTGGTGGACGGCGACAACGAACTTCTCGTCGTCGTTGCTCCCGTACGGTGCGGCGTGGGCGGCGGGCGCGCACAGTCCTGCTGCGGCCGCGAGGACACAGGCTGCGGTGCATGCTGAATGGCGCATGGCGATCTTCCTCTCCTGGAGCGGCCGGTCGCCGGACGGAGGGCGGCGGCCCGGACGGCCGGTTCCTCCGGGCGCCTACCCCGTCGCGCATGCGCAAACGTTCGGCGAGGGAGGGGCGGGCGACCGTTCCCGCGCCGCTTCCCGGGCACGCTGGTCGCCGCGTCCGCCCCCGCCGCGGCCGCCGCCGTCCCGGCGCATGAAGGGGGCGATTGCGGTCAGAGGCGGGACGTGAAGATGGACGGCGCTGTCGTCGTGGTCACCGGTGCTTCGAGCGGGATCGGCCGGGCCACCGCCGTGGCGTGCGCGCGGCAGGGTGCGCGCGTGGTGCTGGCCGCCCGCAGCGGCGCCGCGCTGGAGCAGGTGGCCGAGGTGTGCCGGGCCCGTGGTGGGCAGGCGGTCGCCGTGCCGACGGACGTGGCCGACGAACGGGCCGTCGGCGTGCTGGCCGACACCGCGGTGGCCCGGTTCGGCCGGATCGACGTATGGGTGAACGCGGCGGGCGTGGGCATCCTGGGCCGGTTCGACCAGGTGCCGGTACGGGAGCTGCGGCGCCTGCTCGACATCAACGTCGTCGGCGCCGTGAACGGCGCGCGCGCCGCGGTGGCGGTCATGCGGCGCCAGC
>NZ_RPRY01000047.1 GCF_003949795.1 Streptomyces sp. WAC06614 | reverse complement strand
CGGGCGGTGGCGAGCGAATGCACGGCGGGGGAGGTCTCACCGGTGAGCACGGCCTCCACGACCACGCCGGCCACCCCGGCCGGGCTGGTGACGGAGTGGCTCAGGAGGGTGACCCCGCGGCCGTGGGCAAGGGCCACCTCGACGGCGGAGCGCTGGGGGGAGCCGATCAGCTCGGCCGCCTTCTCCTTGAGGATCGTCTCGTCGTGCGGGTCCAGCGTCCGCCCGTGGGCCAGCTCGTCCAGCCCCACCGGCCCGGGCCCCTGCCCGTTCCCGCCGGCCGGGCCGCCGGGGCCGGCCTGCCGGGCGGCGTCCAGACAGGTGTGCAGGTAGGTGTGCAGGAGCCCGCGCTCGCGCGCCGAGCTCAGTTCCATCAGCCGCCGCTCGATGCTCTCGGCCGCCCGCCGCACGTGCACGGCCAGGGCCGGATCGTCGTCGTCGCGCGGGTACCCGAAGCAGAGCACCCCGACGATCTCGCCGCTGAGCTGGTCGCGGACCGGGGTGGCGGCGCAGGCGTTGGTCTGGGAGCGCTCCGCGAAGTGCTCGGCGCCGTACACCCGGATCAGCCGACGCTCGGCCAGCGCGAGGCCGATGCCGTTGGTCCCGGCGACCCGCTCGGCGAAGACGAAGCCCGGCACGGTCTGGATGGGCGGCAGCTTCCGGGCCAGGGAGGGTTCGCCGAACCGGCGTTCCAGCACGGTGCCGTTGGCGTCGGCCAGGCAGATGTTCAGCCGGCTGCCCGCGAATCGGGCCGCCAGCCGGTCGAGCACGGGCCCGGCGGCGTGCACCAGCCGGGAGTCGGGGTCGTAGTCCTCGGTGTACGGGAGCTCGGCCTGGTCCGGGGAGAGCCCGAGCAGTCGGCACCGTTCCCACGAGTGCAGGATGGACCCGCGTACGCCGCCCTCCACCGGCTCGCCCAGCAGGAACCGCTCGCGGGAGCGCGCGGGGCCGAGCCGCTCTCCCCAGACCCCCATCTGCATCACTTCCCCTTCCCGGGCCACGGGCCGTGCCGGGATGGTTGCGCACTGAATCAGTCCATTTTGAGTATATTCCGGGTGGTTCGTTGGGGTGGGGGTGTGCGACAGCGTCAGAGCACCGCGACGGGAGCCACCGGCGACCCCGTTCCGCCCGGCACCTTCAGCGGGGACACCACCAGCAGGAACTCGTAGCGCCCCGCCCCGGCGCACGCCGCGGACAGCGCCTCCAGCTCCAGGTTGTCCAGCAGCGGCACCCCCAGGGCCGCCACCGCCAGGGCGTGCACGGGCGAGTGCACGCCCTCGACCGGTGAGGGCCGGACGTCGCTGTCCCCGTCGGACCCCAGCAGGCTGATCCCGCGCTCGGCCAGCAGCGGCAGGGCGTCCAGGTGGAACCCGGCGCTCGCGGCGTCCAGGTCCCAGGGGCCGAGCGCGGCGCGGCGCGCGAACCGGCCGGAGCGCAGCAGCACCGCAGTGCCCTCGCCGGCCGCCGCGCCGAGGGCCCGTTCGGCCGCCCGGACGTCCGCGGCCGTGACCGCCCGCCCCGGCTCCAGCCAGTCGACGCCGAGCACGGCGGGCAGGTCGAGGAGCACCCCCCGGGTGACCAGCGGTCCGAGCGCGGCCACCGCACCGAACCGGGCGCCCGCGGCGCCCACCGCCTCCCCGGCCGGGCGGCCGTCGTAGAGCCGCCCCCGGTAGGCGACGTGCGCCAGCGCGTCGAGGTGGGTCACGCCCTTGCCGTGGTAGTCCACCCCGAGGAAGTCCTTGTACGTGGCCGGCTCCGGCGGCTCCACGTCACCCAGGTCGGTCATGTGGTGCAGGGCCGGCCGGGCGTTGTCGGGTGCCGGCCGGGTGTTCCAGGGCAGCCCCAGCGCCACCGTGGTGCCGGTACGCACCAGCCCGGCGGCCCGGCGTACCTGCTCCGGCCTTCCCGGGCAGGAGACGGCGGAGGCGGACGGCACCAGTTCCTGTTCGCGCTCGCGGAGTGCGTGCCCTTCGCGATCGCCCTGATCGTCCTCGTCATCGAGCTCACGCCCGCCCACGTGATCTACACCGGGCCCCTGCTGGTATCCACACCGGCCCTGGCCGCGCTGACCACCGGCCCCCGGGGCGTCCTCGCCGCCACCGCGCTGGCCGTCGCCGTCAGCATCACCACTGCCACCTGGAACCAGGCCTGGGGCTCCCAGCAGGTGTACACCAACTTCCTGGCCCTCTTCCTGGTGGCCGTGGCGAGCTACCTGATGAGCCGGGCCGTGCGCACCCGCCGCGAGACCGAGCTCAACCAGGTCCGCCGGATCGCCGCGGCCGCCCAGGAGGTGCTGCTCCGGCCGGTTCCGGGCCGCCTCGGCCCGCTCCGCGCGGCCAGCATGTACCTGGCGGCCGAGACGGGCGCACAGATCGGCGGCGACCTCTACGAGGCCGTCCAGACCCGGTACGGGGTCCGCATGATCGTCGGGGACGTCCGGGGCAAGGGACTGCCCGCCGTCCGCGCGGCGGCCGTGGTCCTGGGCGCCTTCCGGGAGGCCGTGCACTACGAGACCGACCTGGCGGAGGTCGTCGGCCACTGCGGCGAGGCCCTGCGCCGGGACGCCGTCCTGTCCGGGACCACGAGCGGGGACGGGGACGCGCTGCTGGAGGGGTTCGTGACCGCGGTGGTGGTCCAGGTCCCCGACGGGCACACCATCGAGGTGATCAACCGGGGCCACCCGGCACCCCTGGTGCTGCGCGACGGCCGGGTCCAGGAGCTGGCACCGGACAGCCCGCTGCCGCCGCTCGGCCTGGAGGACTTCCTGACCGGTCCCTCCGCCCCGCCCGAGAGGTACGCGTTCGCCCCCGGGGACCGGCTGCTCCTGCACACCGACGGGGTGATCGAGGCCCGCGACAGCGCCAAGGAGTTCTTCGAGCTGCCCGAGGCCATGGCCGCGATGGGCGACCGGCCCCGGGAGGAGTTCCTGGAAGGACTGCGCCGTAGGCTGCTGGCCCACACCCGGGGCCGGCTGGCCGACGACGTGGCGGTGATCGTCGTCGACCGGGTGGACCGCTACAACCGCCTCGGCGGCCACCTGGCGTCGTGAGGGCTGCGGCAGCCAGGGCGGCGGGCCCGTCGCGGCCCGCCCCCGCGTCACCGTACGGCGACCATCGCGGCCCGCCCCCGGGTCACCGTACGGCGACCAGCACCCGGCTGGTGCCGTGCTGCCAGACCGTGCCCACCTGGGCGAACCCGGCCTCGTGCAGCAGCGCGGCATGGCCGGAGACCGGCAGGTCGGGGTCCTCGCAGGGCGGGTGCCCGGGTGTGTCCGGGCAGGACAGGAACGGGGCCAGCTCGGGGTCCTCGGCCGCCCCCGACCACCAGGACTCCCAGTCCTCGTGCAGCGCGTCCAGGCTGCGGTCGGCGTGCCGGCGGGCCACGTCCAGCGCGAGGTCACGGATCCGCGGCGCGTCGGGCCCGATGTGGTCGCCGTTGACGAACACCCCGCCGGGCCGCAGCAGACCGGCCAGGTCCCGGTACACCCCGCCCAGCGCGTCCCGGCCCAGGTAGTGCAGGGCGGTGGTGGAGACCACCGCGTCCACCTGCCGGTCCAGCCCCAGCGCCTCCCGCCACCCCGGCGCCCCGATCAGCGCGCGCACGAACCGCAGCCGGTCCCCGTCGCCGTAGTAGGCCCGGCCCAGTTCCAGCAGCAGCGGATCGGCGTCGACGGCGAGCACCCGGGCCCCGGGCAGCCGCGCGGCCAGCCGGGCGGCCAGCGCGCCCGGCCCGCTGCCCAGGTCCACGACCACCTGCCCGGACCGGCCCCGACCGGCGTGCTCGACCACGTCCGCGATGACCGTGCACCGTTCCTCGCGGTCGACCGCGTACCGCTGCTGCTGGCACTCCCAGCGCTCCACCCAGCGCGCAGCCGTGGTGGCACTCACCCCTGAACCCATAGTGAAAATCATTGCAGCTTGGCGAGCGCCACCAGCAACGCCTGCATCTCTTCGGGTGTGTTGTAGACGTGGAGGCTGACCCGCACCGAGGAGTCCCGTACACTCCGCCCGGCCTGGCACTGGTCGTCGGACCGCACCATGAATCCCTCGCTGAACAGGATGAACCCCAGGTCCTGCGCGCCGATCCCGTGGTGCCGGAACGTCACGATGCTGCCGCGCCGCTGGACCGGCGAGTCCGCCGCCAGGCTCGTCGCGCACCCCAGCACCTCGTACGCCGGCATCCGGCTCAGCCCGTCGGTGAGGACCGCCGCCAGGGCCCGGGTCCAGCGGTGGATCCGGTCCACCCCGGCGTCGTCCAGCCAGTCCAGCGCGGCCGTCAGGCTCGCCACGCCCACCGTGTGGGGGGTGCCCCGCCAGCCCCCGGGCGTGAAGGCGGGCCCGCGCCGGCCACGGGCCCACACGGCGCCCGTGCCGGGCAGGGCGAGCGCCTTGTGGCCGGAGAAGACCAGGAAGTCCACGTCCAGTTCGGCCAGGGACACCGGCTGGTGGCCCACGCTCTGCGCGGCGTCCAGGCAGATGACCACGTCCGGGCCGACCACCTCGCGGATCCGGTGCACGTTCATGTCGGCGCCGTACACGTGGTGCACATGGGTCGCCGCCACGAACCGGGTGCGCGGCCCGACCGCCCGGGCCAGGGCCCCCGGATCGTAGTCCCCCGAGCCCGCCTGGTACGGCAGCTCCCGTACGGCGATCCGCACGCCCTGCCGGCCCAGCAGGTCGCGGGCCTCCAGCCAGGGCAGCAGATTGGCCTGGTGGTCGCCGAACGGGACCACGATCTCGTCGCCGTCCGCCAGCAGGGCCGGCAGCCAGTCCCGGGCCACCGTCCGCAGGCCCTCCGAGGCCCCGCTGGTGAAGTGCACCGAGGACCGCTCCGGCTCCGGGTCGCCCAGGAAGCGCTTGATCCGCTCCCGTCCGCCCTCGACCAGCGCGGTCGTCGCGTTCGCCCACGGGTACGAGCCCCGGGCGGAGTTGGCGTTGGTGGTGGTGAGGTACGTCCGCACGGCGTCCAGGACCTCCCACGGCTTCTGCGAGGTCGCGGCGCTGTCGAGATAGGCCGGGTCGGGCCGCTCGGCCACGATCGGGAAACGGGCGCGCAGCGGACGCTGCCAGGCGGCCAGCTCCCGCAGGTCGGCCCAGGGGTCGGTGGTCATGTCAGTCACGCACCAGCGGTGCGCCCGCGTCGCGCCAGGCGATGATCCCGCCCGCCAGGCTCCGGACGTCCGGATGCCCCATCCGGGTCAGCAGGGCCGCGTACCGCAGGGACTTCTCGCCGACCGGGCAGGCCAGCAGCACCGGCCGGCCGGCGCTGAACGGCAGCCCGCCCCGGACGAGCTCCTCGAACAGCTCGTCCACGATGTTGACCGAGCCGTCGATGTGCAGCGCGGCGAACGCGAAGGGGCCGCGCAGGTCGACCACCAGGGGATGGCCCGTCCCGATCCACTTGCGCGCCTCGTCCACGTCCACGGTCCGCGCGGCGGCCAGTTCCGCCGCGGTGACGGTGGTCACCGCGTTGGGCGCGGCGGGGCGGCCCAGCAGGTCGGGGCGGCGGCCGCGGACGTAGCCGAGATAGCTCTCGGCCCGGTCGCACACGACGAACACCGCCGTCCGGCGCTCCGTCAAAGTGGGGTCCAGCTCCTGCAGATGGCGTACGGCGCCGAAGTACGCGGCCCCGCCCGTGGGACCGGACAGCAGCCCGCAGCGGCGCAGCAGGACCAGCATCCCGTCGAGGGCCTCGTCCGAGCTCACCACCTCGACCGTGTCGTACGCCGCCGGGTCGAACAGGCCCACCTCCTGCACCTCGTCCGCCGTCCGGATGCCGGGGACGAAGTCCGCCTTGGCGCCGACCAGGCCGATCAGCCGCACCGAGGGGTCGTGCGCGCGCAGGGCGCGGGCGACGCCGGTCGAGGAGCCGGCGGTGCCGACGCAGGCCACGAAGTAGTCCGGGGCGCGGCCGTCGAGGTCGGCGATGATCTCCGGGCCGGTGCCGTGCTCGTGGGCCTCGGCGTTCAGCGGGTTGAAGTACTGGTCCGTGTGGAGGTACGCGCCGCTGCCGGGGGCGCTCAGCCGCTGGTGGAAGACGGTCAGCGGGTCGGAGGTGTCGGTCGGGTCCAGGCACTCGCTCTGGCCGGGCAGTTCCTCGATCTCCGCGCCCAGCAGGAGCAGCAGGTCCTTGATCTCGGGGACCCGCATCCGGTTGGTGACGCTCTTGAACGGCAGCCCGTGCAGGCCCGCGATCAGCGCCAGGGCCTTGGCGGTGTTCCCGCTGGACAGCTCGACCACCGTCTCGCCCCGGTCCGCCGCGCCGGCCAGCCGGTCGCGCACCATGTTCCAGGCGGCCCGGTCCTTGAGGGAGCCGAACGGGTTGAGCATCTCCAGCTTGGCGTAGAGATCGATGTTCCGCAGCCCGTGCACCTCCGGATCGATCCGCACCAGTGGGGTGTTGCCGATGGCCTCGGTGATGCTGTCGTACCTCATGCTTCACGTTCCCCCGTCTGAAGTGACCGGCCAGTACTGCTCGTCGAGGCACCAGCGCCAGGTGTCGCCCTCCTCTCCGACGGCGATCCGGCGGGCCGGCGGGTGCCGTTGGGCCCGGGTGGCGGTGAAGTCCATGCAGTACCCGGCCGTGTTGGGGAAGGCCAGGAGATCGCCCGGGCGGGGCGGCCGCGGCAGCAGCACGATCCGGCGGGTGATCAGGTCGGCCTCCAGGCACAGGTTGCCCATCAGGTGCACACCGACGGGACCGGGGCCCGGGCCGGGGCCGGTGGGCGGTGCGTCCGGGGCACGGGGGAGCAGCACCGGGTCGACGAGGACCCCGTGCTCCTCCAGGCCGACGTCACCGGCGTTCAGCGCGAGCCGGACCTGAGGCGGCCCGCCGGCCACGTCCTCCCGTACCTCCAGCACCCGGCCCAGGGTGAGCCCGCACTGGTCGACCAGGGCCCGGCCCGGTTCGGCGTACAGGTCGCACAGGCCCTCCAGCAGCAGCGTGCCCAACGGGCGGCCCAGCGACGGCGCGGGCCGCCGCAGCAGCTCGTCCAGGTACGCGGCCCCGGCGACCGGGCGGTGGGCCGGGTAGAGGGCGAGGGCCCCCTTGAGCGTGTCGTGCTCCACGCGCAGCCCGTAGCCGTGCCCGCCCCAGGTCATCGGCGGACGGCGGCCGAGCACGGCCTCGGTCAGGGCGGTGGTGTACCGCTCCCACTGGTCGGCCCGGGCCAGGTAGCTGACGCCGAAGCCGCCCCCGACGTCGACGGCGCGCGGTGCGAAGTCCCGTAACCGCAGCTCCTCGACGGCCCGCAGGCAGCCCTCCAGGGCCACGGCCTTCTCGTCGGCGCTGGTGGTGTCCAGGTGGTAGCCGACCCCGACCGGGTCCAGCGCCTCCCGGTGCCGGCCGAGCAGGTCCAGCAGCGGGCCGAGCGCCTTGACGGCGGTGCCGAAGCGGCTGCGACGGGAGAGGGTCCGGGGACCGGAGGTCTCGAACTCCGCCAGCCGCAGCACCACCGGCAGCCGCGGCAGACCGTAGGTGCGCACCAGCCGGGCCGCCGCCTCCAGTTCGGCCGGCCCGTCCAGGTGGACGGTGACCCCGGCCCGGGCGGCGAGCCAGAGGAACGCGGGGTCCTTCGGCCCGGTCGCCATGACCCGGTCGGGGGTGAACCCGGCGCCCAGCGCGTGCTGGAGCTCGCCGAGCGAGGCGGCGTCGATCCCGGCCTGCGTGACCGCGAGCTGCCGGACCAGGGCGCTGGAGCCGGTGGCCTTGTGGGCGAGGTAGATCCGCCCCGAGAGGTGGTGACGGCGCAGGACCGCGCCGAACTCCGCGAGGTTGTGCGCGAGCTGCCCGGGCAGGACCACGTTCAGCGGGGAGCCGAGCGCGTCCACGAGCTCGTGCAGCCGGCCCCCGGACCGCAGCAGGGCCGCCGGGCCGGGCGCGAGCCGCGGTTCCAGGTACAGCGGTGCGTCGTGCGGTGGTGCGGGGTGCGACGTGTCGGCGTGCGGTGGTGCAGGGTGCGGCGGTGCGAGGTGCAGGCGCGCATCACGGGCATCGCTCATGTCCGGCCGTCCCTCCCCGAAGGAATGCGGACCCGACTCCGCGATCATTCGTACGGCTGTGCCCATCATCATCGCTCTCCCGGTGCCGGATCTCCAGGGGGCGTGGGGGCACGGGGGGCGTACGCGGCTGCCGCGGGCCCTCCGGCGTTTCGGCTGCGCGGCGGCCACGGGGTGCGGGACCGTGGACGGGCCGGGGGCCGCGGCCGCAGCCCCCGGCCCGTCCCGAGGAGGCCGAGGAGGCCCGCCATGAACTGGACGCTCGAAGTCGTCCCGCTCCCCGTCACCGACCTGGACCGGGCGAAGGAGTTCTACGCCGACCGGATCGGCTTCACCGTCGACCTCGACGACGAGGTGGCCCCCGGCGTGCGGATCATCCAGCTCACCCCGCCCGGCTCGCGGTGCTCCGTGGCCCTGATCTCGGGCATGCCGCCGATGCCCGGCACCCGTGCGATGGATCCGGGCACCCTGCACGGCCTCCAGCTCTGCGTGACCGACATCGAGGCGGCCCGCGCGGAGCTGGTCGGCCGGGGTGTGGAGGTCTCGCCGGTCCGGCACGTGGGGGCCACGGGGTGGGCGGACGGCAAGGGCGACACGTGGAACTCGTTCATGACCTTCGAGGACCCGGACGGCAACGGCTGGACGGTCCAGGAGGCACCCTCGGAGCTGTCGCAGCGGTGACCGCCGCTGCCGCCGCTGCCCGGGCCGCCGGGCCGCCCCCGCGGCCGAACCGTCAATTCCTGGTCCTTTCCCATGCTTTCGGGCGTCATCGTCGGCCAAAGTCGGACCGGTGACCGGTCCCGGGCGGCCGGGTCGGCCAGGATGGGCGCGGCGCCCGCAGGCGCCGGCACGAGGACGACACCCGGACGCGGCACGACGAGGCGCCCGGACGGGGGAGAGGAGCGGCGATGCCGGTCGGAGCGGTCGCGGTGGTCGGCGGGAGCATCGCGGGGTGCGCGTTCGCCTCGGTGGCGGCGCGGGCCGGGGCGGACGAGGTCGTGGTGCTGGAACGGACCGGCGGCCGGCTGGCCGACCGCGGGGTCGGACTGTGCATCCACGACGACCGGGCCGCCGAGCTCGCGGCCCTCGGCACGCTGCCCGGCGGGATCGCCGCCCACCGGCTGACCCGGCGCCGCTGGGTGACCCGGGACGGCGCCGCGGAGCCGCTCGGCAAGCTGTTCTGGGACCAGCCGTTCCCCTTCCACTCCTACCACTGGGGCCTGCTCTGGCAGGGCCTGCGGGAGGCGACCCCGGCCTCGGTCGTCTACCGGCAGGGCGCGGCGGTCACCGCGGTCTCGGCGGTCACGGATCCGGCCGGCCCCCCCGCCTCCGGCGGCGACCGGGCGGTGGTGAGCACGGCGGACGGCTCCACGGCCCCCTACGACCTGGTCGTCGGCGCCGACGGCTACCGCTCCGTGGTCCGTGAGGCCCTCAGCCCCGGCTCCCACCCGCACTACGCGGGCTACGTCTGCTGGCGCGGCAACTTCGACGCGCGCCTCCTGGACGGTCTCGCAGGGGGCCGCCCCGACGAGCTCTGGCCGCCGGACTCGGTCACCACCGTCTGCTTCCCCGGCGGCAGCTGTGTCGTCTACCGCATCCCGGGCCCCGAGGGCACCCGGGTGAACTGGGTCCTCTACGCCGCGCCCCCGCAGGACGGCACCCTCCGCTTCGACGACCCGACGAGCTTCCCACCGGGCTCGCTCACGCCGGAACTCGCCGGGCGGCTGGCCGAACTCCTCGACCGGGAGTTCCCGCCGTACTGGGCGCGGGTGCTCGGGCTGACCGCCCCCGAGGACACGTTCGTCCAGCCGATCTACGACCTCCAGGTCGAGCGGACCGCCGCCGGGCGGCTCCTCCTCGCCGGGGACGCCGCCACCGTGGTGCGTCCGCACAACACCGCCGGCGCGGCCAAGGCCCTCCAGGACGCCTGCGCGTTCGAGGCCGCCTGGCGCGGCGCCGCCTCCTGGCCCGACCTGACGCGCGCCTACCAGGCCGCCCGGGGGCCCGTGGGCCACGACATGGTGGCCCTGGCCCGCCGCCTGGGCCGGGCCCAGGTCGAACGCACCCCCGACTGGCCGACCCTGACCCCCCGTACGGCCGCCGCCTGGTGGCAGACCCAACTGGGCGGCGCACCCACCATCGGCGGCCAGTCGCTGACCCGCCCCGGCCCGCCCTAGCCCGCGCCGGTCCGCGTCAGGCGTCTGCGGGGTGTCAGGCGGCGCCCGCGCGTCGCGCGGCCGCGCCCTGCTGCCAGTCGCGGCCCCATGCTCCGGATGAGCGCGGGGTGCACGCCCAGGTGGCGGAAGGGCTTGATGTCCGGCCCGCGCGGGCCCTCGCGGAGGTCCGCCGGCAGCCGGTCGCGCAGGGTCGGGACCCGGGCGCCGAGGCCGTTGCCGGGCCGGTCCCAGCCGAGGAGGGCGCCGAGCTTCCGGCGGACGGCGCAGAGGGCCCGCGCGGTGTCGAGGTCCGCTGCGGCGCGTACAGCCGGGCCGAGGTCATGGACCTGACCGGCAGTGGCTCCTGCGCCGGGCGGTATCGCCGCGCCGGGCGGGGCGGCCCCCGTAGGCTGGAGGCATGACGGAGCGCAAACCCCCGGGGGTCAGCTTCGAGTCGTTCGTGGACAAGCAGATCCGCGAGGCCGCCGAGCGGGGCGACTTCCGCAACCTGCCGGGCTTCGGCAAGCCGCTCCCCGACGACACCGCCCCCTACGACGACCTGTGGTGGGTCCGGCAGAAGCTGCACCGCGAGGGCGTCAGCGTGCTCCCGCCCGCGCTCGCCCTGCGCAAGGAGGCCGAGGACGCGGTCGAGGCGGTCGCGCGGGCCCGGACCGAGGCGCGGGTCCGGGAGATCCTCACCGCGGTCAACGAGAAGATCGCCGCCGCACTCCGCCGGCCGCCCCCGGGACCGCCGCTGCGGCTGGAGCCGTTCGACGTCGAGGCCATGGTCCGGGACTGGCGCTGCGCCGCCCGGTAGTCCCTCCGGCGCCGGGCCCGGCCCCGGGCACGACCGTGAGGCGCGTCTCACCACGGTGTGGGCGCTTGTCTATGCAACGAGTTGCATAGCAGGATCGGGGGCATGGCGCTCGACCACGCGATCCTCGTCTCCCTGCTGGAGCAGCCCGGCTCGGGCTACGAGCTGGCCCGGCGGTTCGAGCGGTCCATCGGGCACTTCTGGACCGCCACCCACCAGCAGATCTACCGCGTGCTCAAGCGGATGGAGGCCGACGGCCTGCTCGCCGTCCGCGACGTGCCGCAGCAGGGCCGGCCGGACAAGAAGGAGTACTCCGTCGCGGCCCCCGGCCGCGCCGCCCTCGCCGCCTGGCTGCACGAGCCCATCGAGCCCGAGAGCATGCGCCACGACCTGGCCGTCAAGATCCGCGGGGCGGCGTTCGACGACCCGGCCGCGCTGATCGGCGAGGTCGAACGGCACCACCGGGCGCACAGCGACCGGCTCGCCCGCTACCTCGCCGGTGAGCACCGCGACTTCACCGGCCCGGACGCCCCCGCCCCGCTCGACGCCGGCCAGGAGCTCCAGCACGTCGTGCTGCGCGGCGGCATCGCCTACGAGCGGATGACCCTCGCCTGGCTCGACGACGTCCTGGCCACCCTGCGCAGGCTCGGCGGCCCGTCCTCGCCGGACGCCCCGGCGTGAACCCGGCCGCGCCCGCTCCCCGTGGTTCCCGACCGGGGCCCTTGACCGAGATCCCTGACCACGATCCCTGACCAAGATCTCCGATCGAGATCCCTGGCCGAGTTCCCGGCCAGGATCCCTGTTCACCCCTCGTACCCCGGAAAGGCGGACCTCCCATGGCCGACGCCCTCCTGTTCAACCCGCGTACCTACGACCCGGCACACTTCGACCCGGAGACCCGCCGGCTGCTGCGCGCCACGGTCGACTGGTTCGAGGCCCGCGGCAAGCGCCGGCTGATCGAGGACTACCGGTCCCGCGCCTGGCTGGGCGACTTCCTCGCCTTCGCGGCCGAGGAGCGGCTGTTCGCCACCTTCCTCACCCCGGCCTCCGCCGCGGGCGAGAAGGACCAGCGCTGGGACACCGCCCGGATCGCCGCCCTCAACGAGATATTCGGCTTCTACGGCCTGGACTACTGGTACGCCTGGCAGGTGACCATCCTCGGCCTCGGCCCGGTCTGGCAGAGCGACAACGCCGCCGCCCGGGAGCGGGCCGCCGAACTCCTCGCCCAGGGCGAGGTCTTCGCCTTCGGCCTGTCCGAGAAGACCCATGGCGCCGACATCTACTCCACCGACATGCTGCTGGAGCCCGACGGCGAGGGCGGCTTCCGCGCCACCGGCTCCAAGTACTACATCGGCAACGGCAACGCCGCCGGCCTGGTGTCCGTCTTCGGCCGCCGCACCGACCTGGAGGGCCCGGACGCGTACGTGTTCTTCGCGGCCGACAGCCGCCACCCGAACTACCACCTGGTCAAGAACGTCGTCGACTCCTCCAAGTACGTGAGCGAGTTCCGCCTGGAGGACTACCCCGTCTCCGCCGCCGACGTCCTGCACACCGGCCGGGCCGCCTTCGACGCCGCCCTGAACACCGTCAACGTCGGCAAGTTCAACCTGTGCACCGCCTCCATCGGCATCTGCGAGCACGCGATGTACGAGGCCGTCACCCACGCCCACAACCGGATCCTGTACGGCCGCCCGGTCACCGCCTTCCCGCACGTGCGCCGCGAGCTGGCCGACGCCTACGTCCGGCTGGTCGGCATGAAGCTGTTCAGCGACCGCGCCGTGGACTACTTCCGCTCCGCCGGTCCCGAGGACCGCCGCTACCTCCTCTTCAACCCGATGACGAAGATGAAGGTGACCACCGAGGGCGAGAAGGTCATCGACCTCATGTGGGACGTCATCGCCGCCAAGGGCTTCGAGAAGGACAACTACTTCGCCCAGGCGGCCGTCGAGATCCGCGGCCTGCCCAAGCTGGAGGGCACGGTCCACGTCAACCTCGCGCTGATCCTCAAGTTCATGCGCAACCACCTGCTGGAGCCGGTCGCGTACCCGGCCGTCCCGACCCGCCTCGACGCGGCCGACGACGACTTCCTCTTCCGCCAGGGCCCGGCCCGCGGCCTGGGTTCCGTACGCTTCCACGACTGGCGGCCCGCCTTCGACGCGTACGCCGAGGTGCCCAACGTGGCCCGGTTCCGCGAGCAGGCCGACGCCCTGTGCACGTTCGTCGCCACCATGGCCCCCGACGAGCAGCAGGGCCGTGACCTGGACTTCCTGCTGTCCGTGGGCCAGCTCTTCGCGCTCGTCGTGCACGCCCAGCTCATCCTGGAGCAGGCCCACCGGACGGACCTGGACCGGGACGTCCTCGACGAGCTGTTCGCCGTCCTCGTCCGCGACTTCTCCGGGCACGCCGTCGAGCTGCACGGCAAGGACTCGGCCACCGAGGAGCAGCAGCGCTGGGCCCTCGGCGCGGTCCGGCGCCCGGTCGTCGACGAGGCCCGGGCGGCCCGCGTCTGGGCCCGCGTCGAGGCGCTGTCCGGCGCCTACGAGATGGCCCCCGGCCACTGACGAACGGCCCGGGCCCCCGCGCGGGGGCCCGGGTCAGGCGTCCGTGAGGGCCGGGCCGGTGCGCCGGGCCAGGGCGTTGTTGCCGATGGAGTTGTGCACGCTGAAGCTGACCGCGTCCGAGCGGTAGCGGTCGTCGGACCACTCCACCGGGCGGCCCTCGCGGGTGGTGGTCATCCGGCGCACCCGCAGCAGCGGGCTGGTCCGGCGCACGTCGAGCAGTTCGGCGTCCCGGGCGCCGGCCGCGACCGCGTCGATGAGGTGCTCGCCGTACGCGAACACCAGCCCCGTGTCGTCCAGCAGACGCTGCGTCACCGACGGGCAGTCCGGCTCGATGCGCTCGACGACCGGGGCGATCCAGCCCGCGTACGCGGTCCGCTCCAGCAGCACCGGCTCGCCGTCCAGGCCGCGCACGCGCAGGACTGCTGCTGATGGTCCCCGCCACGGTCGCGCTGCGGCTGTCCGCACCGAAGCTGCGGCTCGTCGTCGAGGTGGTCTGCTCGCTGCCGCCGGTCGTCCCGCCCACCGCCTTCGTGGCCGGCATCGGCACCGTGCTGAAGTGGGGCCCGAGCACCTCTCCCGCACCCCGCTCTTCCAGACCTTCGTGGCCGTCCAGAACCCCGACTTTCCCGTGGCCCTCGTCCTCGCGTACGTGGTCACGGCCCTGCGGTTCGTCCACCGGGCCCTGGACGCGGGTCTGCGCGCCATCGACGTACGCACCCTGGTGGAGGCTGCCCGAAGCTGCGGGGCGAGCATGCCGCGGGCCCTGTTCAGGGCGGTGCTGCCGAACCTGCGCGGGGCCCTGCTCAACGCCGCGTTCCTCACGCCGGCGCTGGTGCTCGGCGAGTTCACCATCGCCCAGCTGCTCGGCTTCCGGCCGTTCGCCGTCTGGATCGTCGACATCAGCGGCGCCCAGGCCCAGATGTCGGTGGCGGTCTCCGTCACGAGCCTGCTGGTGACCTGGCTGCTGCTCCTGCTCCTCGCCGGCTTCGGCGGCGGCCGCCGCACCTCCTCCACCACCGACCGGAAATGACACCCTTCATGAGCCTCACCGCCTCCGCGCCCGCCCCGGCCGCCGCCGTGGACCGGTCCGCGGCCACCGTCGAACTGCGCGGCCTGCGCCGCTCGTTCGGCACCACCACCGCCCTGGACGGACTCGACCTGACGGTGCGCCCGGGCGAACTGCTCGCGCTGCTCGGCCCGTCCGGCTGCGGAAAGCGGTGAGTTCGGCGGTGGCGCCGTGCGCGTCGACCGCCGTGACGGTGGCCCCGGAGTGCTCTTCGGGGCCGCCCGCCGCCGCGTCCTCCGGCACTCCGGAGAGGGTGCCGTCGACGTGGACCGTGAGCCAGTCGGGGCGGCTGCGGGCCCTGCTGGCCGCCGACGCCGACGTCGTGGGCCTGCAGGAGACCGCCGTGCACGCCGGGCCCGAACTCGCCGAGGCCCTCGGCTGGTTCCACCACCGGGCCGGGGAGAACCTGGCGATCCTCAGCCGCCACCCCGTCACCGGCACCCAGGGCGACCCCGACGTCGGCTTCTACGGCGCGGCCGGCGCCCGCATCCGGCTCGACGGCCACCCCGACGGCACCCCGCACGAGCCGGTGCTGTGGGCGGCCCACCTCAACCACACCCCGTACGGCCCCTACGACGCCGACCCCTGCTTCGCGGGCCTGGCCGCGCACGAACTCCGCGCCCGCGAGGCGCAGTCGGGTCGGGTCCGCGAGATCGAGGAGGTCCTCGCCGCGATGGCCCCCGACCTCGCCGCGGCCGACCGTACCCCGGTGGTGCTGGTCGGCGACTTCAACGCCCCCTCGCACCTGGACTGGACCGTGCCCGCCGCCGTGCTGCACGAGGGGCACGGCCCGGTGGACCGGCCGGTCTCCCGCGCCGTCGAACGGGCCGGCCTGCGCGACTCCTTCCGCGAGGCCCACCCGGACCCGGTGGCCGTCCCCGGCACCACCTGGTCCCCGGCCCACCCGCTCCACAAGGACGGCAGCGGCCGCCCGGAGCCGCAGGACCGCATCGACTCCGTCCTGCACGCGGGCGCCCGCCCCACGGTCCTGGACCCCACCACCGTGGCCACGGGCCACATCGCCCCGTGGCCGGACGTGGCCGCCAACGACTGGCCCTCCGACCACGCGGCGGTGCTCACCACGTTCCGCGACGCCTGAGCCGGCGCGACGAGCCTCATGGCACCTGCGTCGGGGCGATCACCACGGGCTCCTCGACGGGCCGTACGGTGAGGAGTTCCGCGGGGACCGGCCGCAGCCACGCCGCCGTCGGGTCCGCGACCTCTTCGAGGCGCCAGTCCCGGCAGGTGCCGTCGAGGACCAGGGGGTGCAGGGTGAGCGTGCCGTCCCGGGCGATGTGCATCCGTACGAATCCCGTGCGGTCGTCGATCGACTGCCCGGACATCTGCCATTCGGCGACCTGCCCCCGGTCCGTGCACAGCACCCACAGGGCGAACAGCTGGGAGCCGAGCACGGCCCCCGTCAGGGCCCCGACGACCAGCAGAATCAGCAGGATCCAGAACCCGTGCCACCCGGCGGGGACGAGTCCGGCCACGGCGACGCCCAGGCCCAGCGCCACGACCGCGACCGCCAGCTGGAACAGCACGGCCGCGAACGGGCCCGACGGCGCCCGGGGCCGCCGGCCACGCAGCAGCCCGCCCGCCCAGCCGAGGACGAACGGCAGGACGAAGAAGGCGGCGGCGGTGCACAGCAGGGCGAGCAGCTCGTCCGGGCCGGCGTGGCGCACCGCGTCGACCGGATGGCGCCGGCCCTCGGCGAGCGCGAACACGCCGCTCACCAGCAGCACGAGCACCAGCTGGACCGCCCCGGCCAGCACGGCGAACCCCGGGTTGCGCCGCGGGAGCCAGTGCCGTGACCAGGGCGTGGCGATCCCGCGGGCGAGGGCGCGGGACTCCTGCGCGTCCGGGCACGTGCGGGGGGCGCGGTCGAACAGCGGCGGCGGGTCGTCCTTCTCCCGCATCCGCGAGGCGGCCGGCGGCAGCGTCAGGACGGCCGGGAGCCGGTGCGTGGCCGCCAGGTACGCCCCGCCCAGACCGCACGTCACCATCTGGCGCCGCCGGGGGTCCGCGGCCGGCGGCCCGCCCGCGGCACCGCCGCCGACTCCCTCACCCTCGCCGTCGCCTTCCCCCGAGCCGGCCGGGTCCTCGGGCAGCCGTTCCGCGTAGCGCGCGTAGTGGTGCTTGTCCCCGGTCAGCCACAGCCGGATCGACGCACCCGTCGCGGTGCGTTCCCCGGTCGACCGGTCGACCCGGGTCCGGACGATGTTCCGGTCGAACCAGTGCAGGGAGTTGAAGGCGTTGGGGTCCTCCTCGGTCTTCACCCAGGTGGGCGCGGCGGAACAGACGATCACGCTGTCGCCCGGCCGCAGCCGCGGCGAGAGCGTGGACTCGAAGTACCGCAGCTGAGGATCGTCGAAGTAGGAGCCGAGCTGGCTGTCCAGGCCGACGAGCCACCAACGCCCGGGCAGTTCCACGGCGAAGTAGGAACGGGTCTGCCGGGTCTCCCAGCCGCCGATGGGCCGCCCCTGGGCGAACATCCGCAGGAAGGCGGTGAGTCCGTCGTACCAGTCGTGGTTGCCCGGCAGGACGACCATCAGCGGCCGGTCCGGTGCGGAGGGGAGCGCCGCGCGGTAGGGGCCCTTCATCCGGTCCTCGTACGCCGTCGTCGACGCCACCGGGTACACCTGGTCCCCACCGAGCACGAGCAGCGAGCCGCGGGGCAGCGGGGCGCCGGCCCCGGCCACGTCGAGCGCGGGCGCCGCCAGCACGGACGCCAGCGAGTACGTCGACTCGAAGCCGTCGCCGAGGTCGGCGGCGAAGTCGATCCAGATCTCCTCGGCGTCGGGGTCCGCCGAGGGGGCCCGCAGCAGGTCGGCCTGGAGGGCGCCCTGGATCTCACGCTTGTCCGCGTAGTCGGCGAACACGGCCGCCAGCCCGACCTTGACGGCCGTCCGGGCCAGTTCCTTCGGTGCCATCCAGCGCACCGGCTCCTGCGGGGTGAACAGGAGCGCCGCCGCGTGCCGGCGCAGATCCTGGACGTCCAATGGCTCCTCCGTGGGCCCGGGTGGTGTCACAGCGGTGACCAGGGCAGGACGTCCTGCGCGTACACGTCCCACAGTTTGCCGGCGAAGAACTGCCCGAAGCGCCCCAGCGTGGTGATCCTGCCCGGCAGGGTAGCCGCTTCGACCCGGAAGGTGGTGAGCTGTTTGAGGAAGTCGGCGGGCCGGATGTGCACGGCTCCCGCGGCCACCTGCTCGGCCCCGGACTCGGCGTCGGCGTCGACATGGCCACGGAGGATGCGGGTGTGCAGGACGGAGGTGTCCTTCCAGACACCGCGGCGGGAGTCCTCGTCGACGTCCTTGTGCCCGCTGAGCGTGAGCCGGTGGCCGGCCCGGTCGGAGAAGAACAGCCGGTAGCACATCTGCAGGTGGGCGGGGTCGGGTCGTTGCACGAAGAGCTGGAAGGTCCCTCGTTCGACGGGGAGGCGCCCGCCCAGTTCCTGGCAGACGATCTCGCCGCGCAGCGCGGCCTCGTGGTCGGGGTCGACGAGGAAGCGGTCCATGTCCGCGACCTCGACGGTCAGGTGCAAAACCAGGTCGGCGGTCGCCGCGCCGCCCTGCCCGGGGGACGGTTCCTCGGTCGCGTGCGCGCCGAAGGCGACCCGGCCGACCATCCGTTCGGAGAACCGCAGGCGGGCGGGGCGGTCGGTGCCGGGACGGTCCTCAAGGGGGACGGGCCGCCACGGGATCCCCTGGGCCGTGCACCACCGGCGGGCGTGGTGCACCCCGAGCTCCACGGCCTGGGCGAAGCGGTCCCGGCCGACATTGATCAGGTAGTTCAGCGGGACCTCGGCGCTCAGCAGCCGGACGTCGATCACGCGCCCGAACTCTCCCCGGCCCCCCTCGCGCTCGGCGGCGTTGCTGGCCTCGATCCGGCGCAGCCAGTGCTGCAACTGGCCGTTGGCCGCAGCCTCGATGATCTGGAAGTAGTGGGCGACGAAGCCGTCCCGCCAGCGGCCCCGCCGACTGACCGTCCAGACGATCCACAGTTCGTCGCAGCCGCGCCGGATCGCCTCCTCGACGTTTCCGTCGGTGAGGTAGACCGGGTCGATGTACGTCTTCCCGTCGAGGACGACCGACGGGAACCACATGGGCAGCGCCACCCCGGCGCAGAGGCGGTCCTCGTCCATCCGGGAGGCCGGCACCGGCTCCAGCTCGTTGGAGGTGAAGTCGTAGAGGTTGAAGGTGGCTTCGCGGTCGGTGGCCCGGATCTTCTCCCAGTCCAGCCCCCAGCCGGGGAAGACGTGGCGCCGGTATCCGTCCATGGTGAACAGGGACCGGGCGTACGGGCCCTTCGGCAGTTCGCGCCAGTTCGGGGAGACGCCCTTGAGCGGGGAGAGGGTGCGCCAGTTGTCGGCGATCCGGCGCCCGGACATCCCCTGGCAGTACATCGCCAGGTTGAACACGCCCCCACTGGCGCCGTCGACGTGGTCGAACCGCAGCTCGGCCTCGTCGAGCAGCACCTGGAGGACGCCCGCCTGGAAGGCCACCTTCAGCCCGCCACCGGCGAGGACGAGGGATCTGCGCGGGGTCGTCATGAGGGCCTCGTGGGGTTGCGCCGGTGGTCCTCGACGATGCGCTCGGCCGAGCGGTCCGCCAGCGCCGCGATCGTGAGGGAGGGATTGGGGCCCACGGGCCCCGGCAGGACCGAGCCGTCGGCGATCGACAGCCCCGGACAGCCGTACACCCGCCCGAAGGGGTCCACCACGCCCTCGCGGGCGGTGCGCCCCATCGGCGCGCCCCCCACGGGGTGCACGGTGATCAGGCGGTTGAGCCACCACAGGGGGTTCGAGGCGTAGCCCCCGCCCAGGCTGTGCGACACGCGCTGCATGGTCGCGTTCATCTGGCGGAAGTACCGGTCGGAGGCGGCCGGCCGCCAGTCGAGGTCCAGGTGACCGTCCCGCAGGAACATCCGGCCGTCGGGGACGTCCCGGCCCATCCCGAGCAGCGGCATGGACGTCGCCGTGAGCAGCCCCTTGCCCAGGGCCTCGCCCACCTGCCGGCCCACCCGGCTCTTGGCGGTCCGGGTCAGCTGCGACCAGCCCCGCCGCAGCAGGAACCGGCCGACCCGGTGGGACAGGGTGAGGACGTTGTGCTCGACGAGCCAGTTGAGGAACTCCGGGTATCCGGCGTCCTCGATGTAGAAGCCCCGGACGGGGGCGTCGCCGTCCTCCCTGCGGTCCATGAACATCGCACTCGTGATGACCGGGCCGAAGCTCGGTTCGAGCAGGCGCGGGACCGTTTCCCCGGGCCGGTCCGGGTGCGGCCGGCGGGCCTTGAACACCATGCCGAGGAAGTCGCCGTTCCCGGAGAAGCGGCTGCCCAGCGCCGGGCTCAGCCCGGGGAAGGCGCTGCGGTTGCGCAGCAGCAGGTAGCCGGTGCCCAGTGTTCCGGCGGACAGGACCAGCCGCCGGCTCCTGATCGTGCGCCGCACGGGCGGGGCATGCGGATCCCGGGGCTCCGCGCCCGGGCCCGGGTCGCCGTGTGCGACGTAGGAGACCAGGAAGCCCTGCGAGGTCCGCTCGAAGGAGCGGACCTCGCACAGGGTCCGGATCTCCGCCCCGAGCCGGTCGGCGGCGCTGAGGTAGGTGAAGTCCAGACTGTTCTTGCTGCCGGAGTTGCAGCCCACGTCGCACTCGCCGACGAGCCGGCAGGTGGTGCGGGGGCTGTGGTGCAGGTTGTCCTCGCCGCCCTCGATGGGCGCGCCCGGCACGGGCGGGTCCCCGAAGGAGACCGCCAGCAGCGGGAGCTCCCACGGCAGCCCCAGCCGGGCGGCCGCCTCCTGCATCGCGAGGGTCTTGGGCGTGTCCCGGTACGGCGCCACCTCGAACGGGTAGCGCTGCGCCCCCATCATGCGCTCGACGCGGTCGTAGTGCGGATCGAGCTCGGCGCGGGTGACCGGCCAGTTCTCGTACCCGCCGTCGAACGCCTCGTGCACGAACCAGCTCTCCGGCTTGCGGATCAGCACGTTCGCGTAGATCAGCGATCCGCCGCCCAGCCCGCTGCACACCAGCGCGTCGAGCTTCGAGAAGCTCCACAGGTCGTACATCCCGTACAGCCGGGAGTCCGGGTCCCAGAAGTTCTTCGCGGCTTCATGGGGGTCGCGGGGGAAGGATCCCGGCGGGAACGGCTTCCCCCGCTCCAGGAGGCACACCCGCAGTCCGGCCTCGGCCAGCCGGAACGCGGTGACGGACCCGCCGAACCCCGACCCGACGACGACGACGTCGAAATCGTCCACACCCCCCATGGTTCACTCGCACCCGACCCTCCGCACCCGGAGGGCGGACGCTCAGTGCTCGCAGAGGGAGAACTCCCGCTCGTAGAGCTGCTCGTTGTGCTCGTCCACGAAGAACTTGCGCTCCTGCATGAGCTGCTCCCGGTAGGCCTTCGCCTGCTCCAGCGTCATGGTCGACGTCGGCGCCCACGGCTGCTGCGGCGGCACGTCGGACGTCGAGACGATCCGCTCCTCCGGGTCGACCAGGAAGAACGCGAGGATCTTGCGGTGCCCGGGGCGGGTGGCGTCGGCGAGGCGGAACGGCCCCACCCGGTGCTGCAGCGCGTTCGGGAACGCCAGGCAGCGGCCCGCCGGGGTCGACGCGGAGCCCAGCACCTGGTTCAGCGCGTCCTCGTCCTCCAGCCCGTACACCTCCCGCACCCCCTGGTCGTCGTTCTGCTCGTAGTCCAGGTCGTCGAGGGCCGCCCGGAAGCTCAGCCGGCTCTCGGTGATGTTCTCGCTGTCCCAGTAGTACAGGCCGGTCGAGACGATCCGCTCGTTCAGCATGCCCTCGACGTGCCAGGAACCGCCGGCGTACTCCGGCTTCTCCGGCGTGAGGTGGATCGTGGCGAGCTTGACGATGACCTGGAGACGGCGGCCGCGCAGGTCGACCCGGCCGGATGCGTCGGGCACCTCGGGCGGGGTGAAGACCGGGGCGTCCGGGACGACCGGCCGGCGGTTCTCCCACCAGCCCTCGTAGGCCTGCTCCCACACCCGGCGGGCCTCCTTGTAGGCCGCGTCGTCGCTGTAGGAGGACCTGGCCGGATACTCCGGCTCCGCGTCGTACCACCCGTAAGGATCGGCCTCGATGCGCAGCGGCCTCGGGTGGCGCAGATCGGTGAGGACGTTCTCCAGCAGGGGCAGCATGCGGGCGAACAGCTCCGGCAGGACGGCGGCCAGGGCGCCGTGCCGTTCGGGGTGCACGTTGTTGACGTACGAACGGAAGGCCACGGCGCCGTCGTCACTGACGTCGACCTCCGTGGGCAGCCACTGGAACTTCTCCGAGAACTCGTGCCGGGCATAGGACTTCGTCGGATTCCGCCAGGCCTCCTCGGGCCCGCCACTGGCCTCCCTCACCAGGCAGAACAGCGAGGGGTGCACCAGGTCCAGCACCTGTCCGTCGGACCCGGGATGCCAGTCCCGCTCCGCTTCGGGGACCTCCTCCAGCACCCGCACCGCCTCACGCAGCCGGTCCCTGAGCCCGTCGTCGACCAGCGCGTCCGACTGCCACACCCCGTCGACGGCGGACACCTCGATCCCGGTCCGGGCGTCCCGCAGCGCGGCGTAGTGCGCGAGTTCGGCCAGCACGTACCGGATCTGCGCCTCGGTCAGTCCCTGGTCGAGTGCCTCCTGCGTCCAGCGTGCGACGATGCCGGCGTCCTCGAACTTGTCGAACCACCCCGGCTTGGCCCGCAGTTGGGCACTGCACTGGATCATGGCGAGCTCCCGCAGCGTCCGGGGTGTAGCGAACGCCGGGGAGCGGGACGACTGGAAGGGCAGCGGGTAGGCGAACGAGCCGGTCAAGGGTCCTGTTCCTCCTGGTCGGTGGGCGGTGACCGGAAGCGTACGTGAGCGGTCCGACAACGCAGCGACGGGGAGGAAGCGGAACGGAACCGGTGGCAGGGCCACCGGTTCCGCCCGCACGGGTGCCGGCTCGTTACATCGGCTCGGGGAAGATGTCGCTGATGCTCCAGGCGACGCTGAAGCAGGGCGGGAAGGCCTGGGTGTCCTGCTCGGTCTCCAGGGCCTGGAGCGCGAGGATCTGGCTCATGGGTGATCTCCTCTTCGGTCGGGTGTGGATCGGTCGGTCCTTGCATACCCGGGCACGGGGCCGGTCGCCGTCGGGCCCGGGGGTTCGGGGGAAGCACGTCGCGGTGAGGCGACGTCAGGCGGCCGCCGGGAGCCGGGGACGCGCCTGCTGAGGCTCCGTCAGGAGCGGGCCGTCCAGCAGGCGGTGCAGGGCCAGCAGGACCCCGGCACCGCCGCTGGACAGGTCGGCGGTGAACCGCTGCGAACCCGCTCCGAGGAAGCGGACACCGCCGCGGTACGGGACGGCGTACTTCAGCAGGCCGGTCGCGGCGCGCACGGCGTCCGCGCGGGCGGCGTCCGTGCCGGTGAGCGCGGCGTGCTCGGTCAGGAACCAGCTCAGTCCGGCCAGCCCCCGGTACAGCCCCGCCTCCTTCGTGGCGCACGAGACCCGGATGCCCGCGACCAGTCGCGGCAGCGCCGCGGCGCAGCGCTCGTCCGGCGCGGTGGCCACGTAGCGGGTGAGGACCGCCGCGAGACCGGCCGCGCCCGTGGCCAGGTACGGCATGGCACGGGTCAGCCGCGCGTCGTCGGAGAGGGACAGGGCGCCGTCGTCCAGGGCGAAGGTCCGGTCCAGCTCCTGGTGGAGCAGCAGGCGGCCCGCCTCCAGGAACCGGGGCTCGCCGGTCTCGCGGGCCAGGCGGTGCAGGAACAGGGCGACCCCCGAGCGTCCGTGCAGCAGGCCGCGGGCGTCGTGCTCACCGAGCGTCGCCGGCAGGTCGGGGGCGCCCAGCAGGGCCTGCCCCGCGGCCGCGGCCCGCTCCAGGTGGCTGCTCTCGCCGGTCAGCCGGTGCAGGGCGAGCCAGCCCAGTCCCACCCCGGCCCGTCCACCGGCCAGCGTGCCGCAGGCGGCGGTGAGCGGGTGGCCGTCGGCGTCCCCGAGCAGGTCGAGGGCCTCGTCCAGCCGGCCGGTGTCGGCCAGCACCCGGGCGATGCCCGCCGAGCCGACGAGCAGGCCCGGCGGCAGGGCGTCGCGCAGCGCCAGCGCGTCGTGGCGCAGCCGTTCGCGGATCTCCTCCGGCACCGCGGCCCCGGCCCGGTGCAGGGCGTGCACCACCCCGGCCGTGCCGTAGGCCAGGCAGACGGAGTTGGTCCGGAACGCCTCGGGCGAGGGCGGGAAGACCCACTCCGGCCGGCCGGCGTCGGCCATCTCCAGCAGGCCCGTCGCCACCTGCCCCGCCAGCCGGGCGAGGCAGCCGCGCGGATCGCCGTCCACCTCCGCGGGGGAGGGCGGGCGCGCGGCGTCGCCCTCGCCCGTCGCCGGGTCCTGGGCCCGGTGGAAGGCGGTCGCCCGCTGCCACAGGTCCTGCGGCGGTGCCACGTCCGCCAGATCGTGGCGCAGCAGCGCGAGGTTGGCGGGTGCGTGCTCGGCGATCTCGTTGAACGGCGCCACGAAGGCGAGCGCGACCGCCGACGCGCCGTACCGGTCCTGCAGCAGCGGATCGGGGTCGGCCCGGCGCAGCCCGGGCGGCGGCGTGAACCCCGGGGTGCCCATCCCGGACGGGGCCGCGGACAGCGCCGAGGCCGCCTCGAAGTCCACCAGCCGGACCCCGCCCGAGGGCGTGACCAGGACGTTGCCCAGGCTGAGGTCCCCGAACCGGTGGCCGGCGGCGTGCAGCCGCTCCAGCGCGGCGTCCAGCGCGGCCAGCAGCCGCCGGCACGCCCCGTAGTACGCGGCGACGGACTCGGCGGTGCGGTCGGCGCGGGCCAGCGGGGAGGACCGGCTCAGCCAGCTCACCAACGGCTGCCCCACGACGTACTCGGTGACCAGGAAGTCGTGCTCCCACTCGGTGAAGTGCTCCAGCGGCTCCGGACCCACCCCGGGGGCGGCCCCGTGCAGCGCGCGCAGCACCTCGTGCTCGTGCCGCAGCCGCTGCTGCGCGTCGGTCCCGTCGAAGACCAGGCCGTTGTGGGCGCGGGCCTCCTTGAGGAAGACGGTGCGGCCGGTCCGCCGGTCGCGGGCCTGGTAGGCGCCGCCGGCGTTGCTCAGGCGCACCGCTCGGGTCACCTCGTAGTCGCGGATCAGGATCGGGCCCGCGTGCGCCGGCTCCTCCTGCTCCACGAAGGGGTCCGTGATCCCCGCGGGCAGCTGGAAGGCGGGCAGCCGCGCGTCCACGACCAGGCGGCCGGAGCCGTCGCGCACCAGCCCCTCCCGGGTGCCGTCGGCCCGGAGCCGGCTGTGGGCACCGTCGAAGGAGCCGTAGCGGTAGTGGACCGTCCGCGAGTCACGGAAGCGCCGGTCGGTGAGGACGTACGGCCCCTCCTCGCCGTTGAGCGCCTCACGCAGGCGTTCGAGCAGCCGGCGGGCGGTCGCGGTGTCCGGCGGGTAGACGGCGCAGAACTTGCCCGCCTGGGCCCGCGCGGCGTGCTTGTGATGCAGGAACAGGAAGAACAGCCGGGCACTGAGGTGCTTGAACGGCACGCCCTCGGCGAAGCAGATCCGCGCGACCGTGTCGAGCACGTGCTGCGCCCGCTCCAGCCGCGCCGACACATGGATCTTCCACCCTTGCCCGACGAGCCCGGCATCTGCACCGCCCCAGACGGTCCAGATGCCCTGGCCGGATCCCCGCAGCCCGGCCGGCACCTCACTGGGGGCGAAGCGCGGCCCGGGGTCGGCCACGGAGGTCAGTGGCAGGTAGTACTCCCGGTCCGCGAGCGCCTCGCCGAAGCCTTCGAGCACGGGATCTCCTCACAGGGTGGTGGTGGGCCGCCCCCAAGATCCCCCGCGCCACCGGCCGGGACCGGCAGCCGGGGAGGCGGTTGGGCGGCGGTGTCAGAAGAGCCCGACCTTCTTCGGGGAGTAGCTGCAGAGGATGTTCTTCGTCTGCTGGTAGTGCTCCAGCATCATCCGGTGGCCCTCGCGGCCGATGCCCGACTGCTTGTAGCCGCCGAAGGCCGCGTGGGCCGGGTACGCGTGGTAGGTGTTCTGCCAGACGCGGCCCGCCTGGATGGCGCGGCCCGCGCGGTAGGCCGTGTTCACGTCGCGGGTCCAGACGCCCGCGCCCAGACCGTACGCGGTGTCGTTGGCGATGCGGATCGCGTCGTCGAAGTCCTCGAACGAGGTCACCGAGACGACCGGGCCGAAGATCTCCTCTCGGAAGATCCGCATCCGGTTGTCGCCCTCGAAGACGGTCGGCTGGACGTAGTAGCCGCCCGCCAACTCGCCGTCCAGCTCCTGGCGGTGGCCGCCCGTCAGGATCTTCGCGCCCTCCTGCCGGCCGATCTCCAGGTACGACAGGATCTTCTTGAGCTGCTCCTCCGACGCCTGGGCGCCGATCATCGTGTCCGTGTCCAGCGGGTGGCCCGGCACGATCAGCTCCGTAC
Organism: Streptomyces sp. WAC06614; assembly: GCF_003949795.1. Classification (GTDB taxonomy): domain Bacteria; phylum Actinomycetota; class Actinomycetes; order Streptomycetales; family Streptomycetaceae; genus Streptomyces. The sequence continues at coordinate 6,500 of NZ_RPRY01000047.1, read as the reverse complement.
GGGCCACGGCCGCGTCCAGGAAGTCGCCGTAGCGGCCGCGTTCGACGAGGGCGCGCGAGGGGCAGGTGCACACCTCGCCCTGGTTCAGGGCGAACATCGCGAAGCCTTCGAGGGCCTTGTCCCGCAGCTCGTCGTCGACGGCCCAGATGTCGTCGAAGAACAGGTTCGGGCTCTTGCCGCCCAGTTCGAGCGTGACCGGCTTGAGGTTCTCCGCGGCGTACCGCATGATCAGCCGCCCGGTGGCGGTCTCCCCGGTGAACGCGATCTTCGCCACCCGCGGACTCGACGCCAGCGGCTTGCCCGCCTCCTCGCCGAAGCCGTTGACCACGTTCACCACGCCCGGCGGCAGCAGGTCGGCCACCAGACCCAGCCAGTAGTGCACCGAGGCCGGAGTCTGCTCGGCCGGCTTGAGCACCACCGTGTTGCCGGCCGCCAGCGCCGGGGCCAGCTTCCACGCGGCCATCAGGAGCGGGAAGTTCCACGGGATGATCTGCGCCACCACGCCCAGCGGCTCGTGGAAGTGGTAGGCGACCGTGTCCTCGTCCAGTTCGCTCAGGCTGCCCTCCTGGGCACGCAGCGCGCCCGCGAAGTAGCGGAAGTGGTCCACGGCCAACGGCAGGTCGGCGGCCAGCGTCTCCCGGATCGGCTTGCCGTTCTCCCAGGTCTCCGCGACCGCCAGCGCCTCCAGGTGCTGCTCGGTCCGGTCGGCGATGCGCAGCAGCACCGCCGCCCGCTCGGCGGCCGAGGTCCTGCCCCACCCGGGCGCCGCCGCGTGCGCGGCGTCGAGGGCCCGCTCCACGTCCTCCGCCGTGCCACGCGCGACCTCCGTGAACACCTGGCCGTTGACGGGGGAGGGGTTGGCGAACCACTGCCCGCGCACCGGGTCCACGTACGCGCCGCCGATGAAGTGCCCGTACCGGGGCGCGTAGGCCATGAGGGCGCCCTCGGTGCCGGGTGCCGCGTAACGGGTCATGTGTCCTCCCCTGACCGGGCGCCGTCCGCCGTCGGACGACGTGCGGTGGCGAGGTTAGGAGGGGGCGCGTTGCGGATACGTTGCCTGCCACCGGTACGCACCCGGGCGCGGGCACGGCGCCGGGCCGGCGGTAGCCGGCTCGGGGGCGGCCGCGGGCCCGGACGCCGCCGCCGGCCCGGGGGCGGCCTGCCCGGGCGACGCCGCCGGCGCGCAGGACCGCGTGTCACGCCTGGCGCCCAGTTCCGCGTCCAGCGCCCGTACGCGGGCCAGCGCGGCCGGGCGGCCCTCCGGGGGCAGGGCGTCGGCCAGGGCCTGCCAGGCCGCCGGATCGTCCTCGCCCCAGGGGCTGCACACCCAGTCGGCCAGCAGCCCGGCGTCGGCCCGGGCGATCACGGCGGCCCGTGCCGCGTCCTCGATCCGGTGCCGCAGCCGTACGACGGCCGGCGCCGTGGAACCGGGCAGCAGCGGGCCTCCGTACCCGGTGAGCGCGGCCGGGACCGCGCCCATGGCCAGCCGGCGGGTCACGGCGGCGAAGTCCGCCCGGAGCGGCGCCACCGTGCGGTAGGGCCGCGAGAGCAGGACGCCCGGACCGAGCAGGGTCCGCAGGCGGGACATCTCGGCCCGCAGGGTCACCGGGGCGACCGCCTCGTCCTCGTAGAGCGCGATCGCCAGCTCCTCCCCGGACCAGCCCTCGGGCCGGTGCGCGAGCAGCGCCATGATCTCGCTGTGCCGCCGGCCGAGCCGCAGCCGCCGCCCTCCCAGCACCAGCAGCGCCTCGTCCCGGCCCAGCGCGTGCAAGGTGCCGTGGGCCGGTGGCGGGGCCGGTTCCAGGAGTGCGAGCTGGGCCTCGGCGGCCCGGGCCACGGCCTGGACGAACGCCAGCGAGTGCGGGTGCGCGAGTCCGTCACCCCCCGTGATGTCCACGGCCCCCAGCAGCTGGCCCGTCCGCGGGTCCCGTAACGGGGCCGCGGCGCAGGTCCAGGGGTGCACCCGGCGGCTGAAGTGCTCCGGGCCGAAGACCTGGACGGGCGCGCCCACGGCCATCGCCGTGCCGGGCGCGTTGGTCCCCATCGCGGACTCCGCCCAGCGGGCGCCCGGGACGAAACCGAGGCCCTCGGCGCGGGTCAGGGTCCCGGAGTCGCCCTCGACCCACAGCAGGCTGCCGCGGGCGTCGCAGACCGCGAGCAGGTGCTCCTGGTGGGCGGCGTAGCTCCCCACCAGCTCCCGGAACACGGGCAGCACCCGGGCCAGCGGGTGCTCCTCCCGGTACTCGTGCAGGTCCGGGGCGGTCAGCTCGATCCGGGCCGTGGAGTCGGGGCTGATCCGGGCCCGGGCGCAGCGCCGCCACGACTGCGCGATGACCGAACGCACCCGGGGCTGGACCCGTCCGTGCCGGGTGAACGCGTCGTGCGCCCCGCGCAGTTCCCGGGTCCGCACGGCCGGGTCGACCCCGTCCGGCAGCGCCACCGACGGACCGGTCATGTCGCCCTCCCCTGTATCACCTGTCCGCCGCGCGGAACGCCCCGCCTCCAGCGGGTGTCGAGCCATCGTCGTCGGGGCACCGGGCCGCGACAAGCGTTCCTTCGGCCGGGAACGACGGGTGGATCCGGCCGGGAACGCACGGCCGGATCCACGCGTTGGCAGGGGTGAGGGCCGAGGTGGCGGCAGGAGGAGGTGTCCGTACGATGTCGACGAGCGGAAAGATCGCCGCGGCGGGAGTCGTGGTAGCGCTGGTGCTGTTCTGGACGGTCGGGTTCTGGCCGGGGCTGCTGGTCCTGGTCGGCGTTCCCCTGGCCGCGTACCTGCTGCTGGACCCGTCCCAGCGGCGCCGGCTCCGCGGTGTCTCACGGAAGCAGATAGGCCGCTAGCGCGCGGCAGCGACAGGGGGACGGACGCGGATGGGTCTGGGTACGGGGACCGGCAGCGGTTCGGGCGCGCCCGTGGGCAGGGGCAGGGGCGTCGGCGCGGGTGCGGGCAGCGGCGGCCCGGGTGCAGGGCAGGGCGCGGGCGTGGGTACGGACCGTGGTGCGGACGGCGGAGCCGGAGCCGGCCGGCGCGCGGACGGGGCCCGGGTCCTGGCCGTGAGCAGCAACGGCGCGTACTCCTTCACCAAGCCCACCCGCGAGAGCATCACGCTGCTCGCGGGGCTGGGCGTGGAGGGCGACGTCCACGCGGGCGTCACCGTCAAGCACCGCTCGCGCGTCGCCCAGGACCCCACGCAGCCGAACCTCCGCCAGGTGCACCTGATCCACCACGAGCTGTTCGAGGAGGTCGGCGGGGCCGGCTTCACGGTGGCCCCGGGCCAGCTCGGGGAGAACGTGACCACGGTCGGCATCGACCTGCTGTCCCTGCCCACCGGCACGCTGCTGCGCCTCGGCGAGGAAGCAGTCGTCGAGATCACCGGCCTGCGCAACCCCTGCCTCCAGATCGACGCCTTCCAGGACGGCCTGCTCAAGCAGATGGTCGGGCGCGAGGAGGACGGCCGGATCGTCCGCAAGGCCGGGATCATGGGCGTGGTCCGACAGGGCGGCACCGTCCGCCCCGGCGACCCGATCACGGTCACCCTGCCCGCCGAGCCGCACGTACCGCTGGCCCGCGTCTGACCCACCCGGGGGCTGCGACCCGTGCCGCGCCACCGGCTCAAGCCCCCTGGCGCCCCGCCCCGCGAGGCCCGGCCCCGCCCCGGCCTGGCCCCGACGAGGTCCAGGCCGGCTTCGGCCCGGCTTCGGCCCCCGACCCCGCCCCGGTTCAGGCCGGGCGTACCGCGACGCCGTCCAGGGCCGTCAGCAGGCCCGGCAGGTCCGCGTCGCCCTCCCGCGGCACGGGAATCACCGTGCTCGGTGCCTCGTCCAGCAGGACGAAGGCGATGTCGTCGGTCCGGGCCACCAGGGACCAGCCGGGCCCGTCCGCCCGGAGCAGCCGGGACTCGTCCCCGGCGAACGACGACCGCACCCGGCCCGGCGGAGGCGGTTCCTCCGCGTACGCCCGGGCCTCGGCCAGCGCCCGTTCGAGCCCCGTGTGCGCCACCGCGGCGGGCGGCCCGGCGGCCACGAACCGCTCCCGCCACTCGCCCCACTGCTGCGCGATCTGGTCCGCACCGATCCGCCGCTGCACCGGCCCCCAGACGTCGGCGGACGGCGGGGCCAGCGGCACCCGCCCGGTCCCGTCCGCGCCCTGTTCCGGATCGTGCGGCTCCGGTACCCCCGGCGCGGCCACCGCCAGTGCGAGCGGCCAGCCGGCCAGCGACACGACGATGCTGCGCTCGTCGGGGGAGAGGTCGTACTCCATCCCGCAGTCCCAGGAGGCGATGGCGATCGCGACCAGCGAGACGTCGTCCACGACCACCGTCCACCGGGCGCCGTCCTCGTCCTGGCCCAGGACCAGCCCGTACCCCTCCGCCACCGGGTCCACGCCGAGCTGCGCGCACGCTTCGGGATAGTCGTCACCGAGGACGCTCGGGAACTGCGCCGGGGTCAGCAGTACGGCGGACAGCACGTACAGCGAACCGCCGGCCTCCTCATCGGACACGGGACCTCCTGGTGCACTCTCGTCGGCGCACCCTAACCAGCCGGTAACCCGCACGTCGAGAGGCGGCGGGGGCGGATTTCCCGGCCCGCCACCTGCACGAAGAGTGGGGGGGCCGCCACGGACGGTCCGCACGCCGCCCCGCAGAAGCCCGCGACGCCGTCGTGGGCACCACCCGCGTCGGACCCGTCAGGCGCGGGGTGCCGCGCGTACGGCCAGGGCGAGGAAGCGGGCGTCCTCGTCGGCGTACGAGGTCAGCTCCCAGCCCGAACCGGCCAGCAGCGGCCGGAGGTTGGACTCGGCCCGCAGGTCGTCGGGGGTGAGCTGCCGTCCGTGGCGCGCCGCGAGCGCGGCGCGCCCGACCGGGTGGAACAGCGCCAGCCGGCCGCCGGGCCGGGTCACCCGGGCCAACTCCCGCAGGTTGGCGGGCGGATCGGCCAGGTGCGAGATCAGGCCGGCGCCGAACACCGCATCGAGGCAGCCGTCGCGCAGCGGCAGCCGCCCCACGTCGGTGAGCAGCAGGGCCCCGGCCCGGTCCCGGCCGGCCCGGACCGCCTCCGCGAGCATCTGCGGGGTGAGGTCGGCCCCGACGACCGTCCCCGCCGGGCCCACCGCCTCGCGCAGCGGCGGCAGGGCCCGGCCCGTACCGCAGCCCGCGTCCAGGACCCGGTCGCCGGGGTGCAGCCCGAGCTCCGCGACGGCGACGGCGTAGGCGGGGCCGTCGTCCGGGAACTTGCCGTCCCAGTCCGCGGCGCGGGCGCCGAAGAACTCCTGCACACGTGTGGGGTCGTCGCTCATGCGCCCATGATCCCGCATGCGCCCGGGCCGGGCGGCGGGAACCTCACGGGACATCCCGGACATCGGATGCCACGGCGTGCGCCCGGAAGCGTCGGACTCGAACGTCTGCCTGTCATATTCCAACAGCTTTCGAAATGCGCCCCTTGTTCGCGCCCTCACCCGGACTAGCGTCCCTGGGCCATGGGACACCTGGACCACGCCGCCTACGGCTGGCTGACCCCCGTACTGTCGTACGTGATGGCATCGCTGGGCGCCGCCCTCGGGCTGCGCTGCACCGTCCGCGCGCTCGCCGCGACCGGACCCTCCCGCCGCAACTGGCTCGTCACCGCGGCCTCCGCCATCGGCACCGGGATCTGGACGATGCACTTCGTCGCGATGCTCGGCTTCCACGTCACCGGCACCGAGATCCACTACGACGTGCCGCTGACCGTCCTCAGCCTGTTCGTCGCCGTGGTGGTGGTCGGCGCCGGGGTGTTCGCCGTCGGCTACGGGCCGAGCCGGGGGCGCGCCCTGTTCCTCGGCGGCCTCACCACCGGCCTCGGCGTCGCGAGCATGCACTACCTCGGCATGGCCGCACTGCGGTTGCACGGCCGGATCACGTACGACCCACTCATGGTCGGGCTGTCCGTGGTCATCGCCGTGGTCGCGGCCACGGCGGCGCTGTGGGCCGCGCTGAACATCAGGTCCCCGGCCGCGGTGGCCGTCGCCTCGCTGGTCATGGGCGCGGCCGTGAGCAGCATGCACTACACGGGCATGCTGTCCGTGGCCGTCCGCGTCACTCCCTCCGACGCCGCCCTCCCGGGCGCCACGGCCCTGCAGTTCATCTTCCCGCTGGCGGTCGGCCTCGGCTCGTACCTGTTCATCACCTCGGCCTTCGTGGCCCTCTCGCCGACGGCGGACGAACGCGCCGCCTCAGCCTCGGCCCACCGCCTCACCGTCACCACCACCCAGGCCTCCTCGGCCGGCTCCGGCCGGACCACCGGCCCAGGCGGGGGCGTGGCAGGGGGCTCCGCCCCGGGCGCACCCACGAACCCGGCCCCGGCCTGACCCCTCGGCAGGCCTCCCACCACCGAAGCCCGGCCACACCGACCCCTGGCACCGCCGTCCACACCGCCCGCGGGCCTCCGGCCCCTCGCCCCTCGCCCCTCGCCCTTCGCCCTTCGCCCCTCCGTCGACCACCACCGTCCCTGCCGTCGACCACCAC